>CAYNRA010000058.1:0-19010 GCA_964399465.1 uncultured Cytophagales bacterium | reverse complement strand
AATTCCTTGATACGAATATTTTTAAATGAGACAAAGTCTCCGTGGTCTTGCAACGCAATGTGACCTTTTGTATGAGGCTTTGCATACGCCCACTTTGCGAACTTACTTTTGGCTACATCCGCCGACCATTTTGTACTGCCATATACATAACTTACCACTTTTTTGCCGTTCAGCCAATGCTCCACTTGGTTATTGTTCACAACGATTTTTCCCTTATTCCATTCGCCGGCAGGCTTGGTTGCTGAGAAATCCGCTGGCTCATACACGTCGTAGTTTGCACCCGTTTTTTGCTTGTCTGTAATCGGATTTGGGTAATTCTTGTCGTCAATAATCTGGTATTCTGGGCCTGAAGCATACGTAGCAAAGAAGTCTTTGTTTGCTGCATCTTCCTGAACTTTGTAAATGATTCCGCTATTGCCTTTGGGTGCTACTTTGAACTCAAATTCCAGAATGAAGTTCTCGTATGCTTTGTTTGTCACCAAATCTCCGTTACTTCCTTTGGTAGAAAGTACCCCATCCTTGACTTCCCAGCCCGTCACGGTTGTTGTTTTCCAAACATGAAATTGCTCCGTTGACTTTCCATCAAACAAGCTCACCCATTTTCCTTTTTGGGCGAATGTAGCCGTTGAGCTCAACAAGAGAGCGAACATAAACACTTTTTTCATACGTATATTGGTTAATTGAATAAATATATTACACTTTAAAAATACGATTTTGGCGGTAGAAATACGTCAGAATACCACCCCAAATCACCAAATAAATCAGTGCACCTGCCAACGACGCGTTCATAGGATTTGTAAAAGAAGGCAAAATCCAGGTCGTGTATAGGTAGGTCGTTAGTCCCATTTCTTCCTCACCTGAGCCTATCTTAATCATGCCCAATGCACGTGGGATAATCCCGGAGAAAAAGAAAACCGTGATTGCATTTGTCCCAAACACAACAAAGGGTAAAGCTATTTTTGGGTAGTCCACCAGAAATATTTCAAACAAACCGAACAAAACACCCAATATCATGGCTGCTACACCTGCCATTACGAGTACATAGGAGCTTGTCCAGAGAGCTTTATTAACGGGAAAATAATGTCCCCAATACGTTCCTGCCGCAAACATCAAAACTCCTGCAATGATAGTTATTAAACTGATTTTATACTTAGAAAAGTCTGATTTTAAGACCAAACCAATCAAAATGCCGATGTTTCCTGAAGCGATGGCGGGCAAGGTACTCAAAATACCTTCTGGATCCCAGGTTTTAGTTTGGCTGTATAAATGTCCGCCCAACAGCGCATTGTCCCAATAAGCTGCCACATTTAGTCCGGGTTCTAATGAACCTACGGGTACACCGGGGACTGAAACGGACTGCATAATATACGCATATATTCCTAATAATAAGAAAGTTAACAAAATAATTCCGGTTGTGGATAAATAAACATACGCCAAAGAAGAGAAGAAGAAAACCAACGCAATTCGTTGCAATACGCCCGGAACGCGCACAGAGGCAAAAGCTTCGAAGCCCCCAAAAGCCAATACAATCAAGCCAGAAAGGAGCATGATTGTTGCATAAAACTGAATTTTCTTGTCGTAATCTCCCAAACAAATAATCACGACCAGACCTGTAAACAAAAGACGAAAGAGCAAAAGCGGAATTCCGTCCAAATTACCCAATTGAATTTTGCTGAAGAAGCTCAGGAATAAACCAAGAATTAGGATTTTGAATGTACGAGTTAATAATTTACCCATCCAATCGTGGGAGAAGGCGCGTTCAGGAGTAGAAAGCGTGATGGAGATTCCGACGATGGTTATGAAGAAGGGAAAAACGAGGTCGGTTAATGTCCAACCATGCCATTCTGCATGTAAAAGGGGCGGATACACATTTCCCCAATCACCTGGATTATTCACAATCGTCATCAACATGATTGTTAATCCTCTAAATACATCGAGGGAAACTAGCCTATTTTTCATTTTTTTGATTCGTTAATGTTTTATCCAAGAGTAACTGAACGCCTTTTCGAATGTTTGGAACGATTTTCATTTCTTGCCAATGAATAAGCCCTAGGGCTGCAAGATATATTCCGATTAATACCAAATAACCCAGCCACCAGCTATCCAACCAGTAATTGAGCAGACTCCCAAACAAGACACTCAACAAAAGCAGAACTGTCAGAAGAATACTTATTTTTATCAGTGCGAAGATAGCTTGCGCAATGATTTCTTCTAATTTTTCTTGAAACTCGATTTTCGTCAAAGCGATTTTAGCTTCAATCAGGGCAATGATATTTTCCCGGAGTTGGTCGAGACCAAGGTAATTCGTTACTTTTTCTTTCATTCATTCTTTTCTTTTAAATCGCATCCACATCCACAATTACTTGTACTTGTTTATAGACGCGGTTGGTTAGTACATCTTCTATTTGTTCTGTTAAAAAAGCTTTGGTTGCTTTTATATTGAGTTTGTCCTTTTCCAGTTTAATCCAAATTTCAAAAATAAATTTATTTCTTACACGCTCAATCATGGCTTTTTCAGGACCTAAAACCCGCTTTCCACCTAATTTTGCCTTCAACTGTGCCGCTATCTGTTGTGCTGCCTTGAAGGCAATGTCTGCATCAATATGTTTGACACTTACCTCCAAAATACGTGAAAACGGCGGATAATTAAACGATTCTCTTTCTCGAATTTCTTCTTCGTAAAAGCCCAAATAATCATTTGCCACGACTTTTGCCAGCAGAGGATGTTCCGGATTTTTCGTTTGAATCAGTACTTTTCCTTTTGTTCCACGCCGCCCAGCACGGCCACTCACTTGGGTCAACATTTGAAAAGCACGTTCACTTGCCCGAAAATCCGGAAAATGAATCATTCGGTCAGCATCGAAAATACCCACCAAACTTACTTGGTCAAAATCCAATCCTTTGCTAATCATTTGTGTACCTACAAGAATATCCACGTCTCCTTGTTCAAATTCACCAATAATTTGCTGGTACGCGTGGCGACTTCGGGTCGTGTCAAAATCCATACGTAAAACCCGCGCACTTGGCAGAAAAACAGCTAATTCATCTTCAATTTTCTCTGTTCCCACCCCAACTGTTTGTACGTGTACGGAGCCACAGGCAGGACAAGTCCGGACGGGTGTTTCTTTGTGTCCGCAATAATGGCAAACCAGCTCATTTGACCGCAAATGGAATGTTAAACTCACATCGCATTGCGCACATTCGGCAATCCAATCACACGTTTGGCAATGAATGTACGGAGAATATCCACGTCGATTCTGAAAAATAATAGTTTGCTCTTTATTCGCCATATTTTGTTTGATAGCCTCTAATAAAGCACTCGAAAAATCATTTTTCAGTGTTTTGTTCTTCCGTTCTAGCTTCATATTAATTAACTGAATAGAAGGCATTTGGGCATTTCCGAAGCGAGTAGTAAGCTCTACCAAACCGTACCTCCCTTGTTTGGCTTGGTAGTATGTTTCAAGTGCAGGCGTGGCAGAACCAAGCAATACTTTGGCATTTTCACGCATGGCGAGCATAATCGCGACGTCGCGGGCATGGTAACGTGGCGCAGGGTCAAATTGCTTGTAAGAAGTCTCGTGCTCTTCGTCCACGAGAATAAGTCCAAGATTAGTAAACGGTAAAAAAATGGAAGAGCGAACACCGACTACAAATGAAAACTTCCCGGATAAAACGCCTTGATACACTTCTACCCGTTCATTATCTGAAAATTTGGAATGGTAAACGCCCATTTTATCCCCGAAGACCTTTTGTAGCCGAACAACAATTTGGGTTGTCAAGGCAATTTCTGGCAACAAAAAAAGTACCTGAGAACCGTTTTCAAGAACTTGTTGAATGAGCTCAATATAGACTTCTGTTTTTCCACTTCCAGTCACACCGTGCAATAAGGTAACTTGTTTGGTTTCAAAGTGCGTTACTATTTCTTGCAATGCCTTTTCTTGCGGCGCTGTCAAGTTTACACGACCGAAAGTTTGTGTATTTGTTTGTTCAAAGCGTGAAACGATGGTTTCGAAAGACTCAAAAACTCCTTTTTCTAGCAATGTCTGTAACGAAGACATAGACAGTTCTTTCTGCTCGTTAAAGAAACTCTTCAGCACTCCTGCTTTATTTTTTGACTCTATATTTTGAATACCTATTTCGGTTAGGTACGCATACATGATGGCGTGCTGTTTGGGTTTTGTGCGGAGCGAATCCATCAGTAGCGTCGCCGACTCAAGAGAGGCGTACGCTGTAGCCAAACGAATTTTCTTTTGAACTTTGGGTTTGTATTTTTCTTTTACTTCTTCATATAATAGGATGGCTTGTTTTTTTACCAAAGATTTCAAGACTTTATTGATTTGCGTTGCGCCCACATATTTTGTCGCATCATTATATGTAAGGAAAGGCGTATTTTGAAGCGCGTCAAGAAGTTCTTTCTCCGAGTCGTCGATGAGTTCAGGATAGTCAAAGTCAGGATTGTATTGGATGCGCGACTCGCTCGTCACTTTTAAGCCGGAAGGCAAAGCGATATTCATGACCTCTCCGGGGGCGCACATATAATATTCAGCAATCCAGTTAAAGAGCCAAAGTTGAGCAGGCGTGACAATCGGATCGGCGTCCATGAGTTCCAAAATATATTTGGCTTGGTATTTTTCGGGGGGTGATGTATGAATAGCCCCAACGATGGCCGTCAGTACTCGTCCCCGCCCGAACTCTACAATTACACGGCAGCCCACTTGAATATCCGCCGCCATATCGCGGGGGACCCGATAGGTAAATAATTTAGGAATGGGAACTGGCAGAAGAATATCTGCAAAGAGAGTCACCTCTTGCGCATCGAACGTTATTTTTTCCATACAAATAGGAGGAAGCCGTTATTTCAAAGAAACAAAAATAGCGGAATTAGTTTAGATGGACTTTTCTTTTACCTTAGAAAACATCCAAGTTATCCGATTTTACGTTTCTATGTTTGTTTAATCAAGCATATACAACTCTTCAACAAAGAGAAATGGTAAATTCTTGTTTAACAAAAATTGGTCTTGTTTCACCTAGAGAAACAATTTGTTGAACATATAGAAGTATTCTTTCAGCAAAGTATGGTATATTTTTTAATTATTTTTGAATATTATCAAGATTTCCAGTAGAATAAATATTTCGTAAAATACTTACTATCAATTATTTATGAGGACAAATAAAAAAAACAAAAGGAATCAACAAGAAAACAAACCCTTTTTGTAAAAAAAAACGAATAAAAAAAATCGAAATAGATTTTGCTTTTTGTTTAAGGTTGTTTAACTTTGATTCAACAAAATGACAATATTATGACAGCAATTGAATTCAACTACGCGATATACAGTACGTCAAAAGCGTTGAAGCCTTTCGCATTAAGGTTAACAAAAGATTCAGAAGATGCGAATGATTTGTTACAAGACACGTTGGTAAAAGCTTTTCTGAATCGTGACAAATATGCGGACGGCACGAATCTAAAAGCTTGGTTATACACCATCATGAAGAATACCTTCATCACGAACTACCAACGTATGATTCGCAAGAATACGTTCATAGATACGACAGACAACTTACACTATATCAATAGTTCTGACAGTTTGGTAGAAAACGATGCCTATTCTTCGTTTGCCTTAGACGATATCAACAGAGCGATTGATGGTCTGGAGGATACGTACAAAGTTCCGTTTATGATGCACTTCAAAGGATTCAAATACCACGAAATTGCGCAGAAACTGAATATTCCGATTGGTACGGTCAAAAACCGAATCCACATAGCACGAAAAGAACTGAAAGACTTGCTTTCTGTTTATGCTTAACAAAGTATATAAAAAAATCGTATATCTGAACAATTCACAGAAAAATTGTGTTTGTTTATAGATTACGCAAGAAATATTATCTTTGCATCGTTTTTTTTGAAATGCAGAGAATTGCAATACTGATTGAGTAGTTTTTGGTTAAAAAAGAGGAAGGTTCCGAAAAGTTGCTTGCGCTGCGAGCAACTTTTTTGGTTTTAGCCCTCTTCCTCCAAAACATTGCATCCCCAAAGCAAGTTAGGTATGTGTAACCATTGTGTATAATTCACACGATACATACAGACAAACTCAAATTAGTACGGTTCCTCCGTTTTCAGTACACATGAACAAAAAAGTCGTCGTTATTGGTGCTGGCTTTGCTGGGCTTTCAGCTGCCACGAAACTTGCTTCGCAGGGATATGATGTAACCATTTTAGAAAAAAATTCCATCGCCGGTGGGCGTGCGCGTCTCTTTGAAACCCAAGGATTCAAGTTCGACATGGGACCAAGCTGGTACTGGATGCCTGATATTTTTGAGCGTTATTTCGAGGAATTTGGAAAAAAACCTTCCGATTATTACGACCTCGTTCGGCTTGACCCTTCCTATAAAGTTATTTTCGGCCCAAACGACGAAGTGGATTTACCTGCTTCGTATGAAAAATTAGAAGAGTTGTTCGAACAACTCGAGCCGGGTAGTACGCCCCAGCTTCGGGAATTCCTCAAGCAAGCGGAATATAAATACAGAGTAGGTATCGGTGAATTTGTTTGGAAACCAAGTACCTCTATCACAGAATTTTTCGACTTCCGATTGATTTCAAAGGCGTTTAGCTTAGACTTATTTGCTTCTTTCGGTAAACATATTCGAAAGTTTTTCAAGAACGATAAATTACTCCAAATCATGGAGTTCCCCATTTTGTTTTTGGGTGCGACGCCACAAAACACGCCTGCGTTGTATAGCCTCATGAATTACGCAGAAATCATGAAAGGTACATGGTACCCGATGGGCGGTATGCACGAAATCATCAAAGGAATGGTGGCGTTGGCAGAAGAAAAGGGGGTTAAAATCAAGTTAAACCACGAAGTCACTCAATTCTCTTTCGAAAATAACAAAATCAATAAAGTCATTACTTCTCAAGGTAGTTTTGAAGCAGATGTTGTTGTTGGAGGCGCTGATTATCAACACATTGAAGAAAAATTATTGGGTAAAGACTACCAAAATTATTCTGATTCTTATTGGGATAGCCGCGTAATGGCTCCTTCTTCCCTCCTATTTTATTTAGGTGTGGATAGAAGAATTGATAAATTGGAACATCACAATCTTTTCTTTGATGAAGACTTTGGTGTACACGCAGAAGAAATCTACACAACGCCTGTTTGGCCAAGTAAGCCTTTATTTTACGCATCGGCACCTTCAAAAACAGACCCAACTGTAGCACCTGAAGGAAGTGAAAACCTTTTTATCCTCATTCCGATTGCTCCAGATTTGGAAGATACAGAGGAATTAAGAGAAAAATATTACCACATCGTCATGGAACGTTTGGAAAAATACGTAGGACACGATGTTCGTTCGCATGTAGTTTATAAGCGAAGTTTTGCAGTGGAAGACTTCAAAAAAGACTATCATTCATATAAGGGAAATGCATACGGACTTGCCAACACATTACTACAAACAGCATTTTTGAAGCCTGGATTGAAAAACAAAAAGGTCAAGAATTTGTTTTATACAGGACAGTTGACTGTGCCTGGGCCTGGGGTTCCCCCATCTCTTATTTCTGGACTCGTTGTGGCGAAAGAAGTACAAAAGCAATTCTGAAAAAATAGTGGGTTGCTTGTCAACCCAATTATTATAGATACATTGTAAAGCGTTTCGCAAGTTAAACCCATAAAAGACCTTCTATCTATGTTAGCACTGTATGAAAAAACTACATTTGGATGTAGTAAGCTAATCACGGAACACTACAGTACTTCCTTTACACTTGGGATAAAGACCCTTGACAAGAAGTTCCATAAAGCCATTTATGCGATTTATGGGTTTGTAAGATATGCCGATGAAATTGTGGATACCTTTCATGATTTCGATAAAAAAGTACTCTTAGACCGCTTCAAGGCAGACACCTATCTTGCTATCGAAGAGGGCATTAGTCTAAACCCAGTTCTTCATTCATTCCAAAAAGTTGTACGTGAATATTCGATTGAACACGAACTCATCGAAGCATTTCTATACAGTATGGAAATGGATTTGTATGACATTGAGTACGACAATGCCACGTACGAAAAATACATTTATGGCTCAGCGGAAGTAGTCGGTTTGATGTGTCTCCGTGTATTTTGTGAGGGTGATTTGGCTATGTATGACCGATTGAAGGATGATGCAAGAAGTCTTGGAGCGGCTTTCCAAAAAGTGAATTTCCTTCGAGACATCAAAAGTGACTTTACCGAAAGAGGACGCGTTTATTTCCCAGGGGTAGATTTCACAGACTTCTCAAAAGACGCAAAAGAACTTATTGAAGAAGATATTCAAGCGGATTTCGACAAAGCGCTGCGCGGAATCAATGGATTACCCGATGGCGCGAAAAGAGGGGTTCATTTGGCTTACACGTATTATCTCAAGTTATTCAGCCGCATCAAGAAAACGTCCGCTAACCGTATTCAAAATGAAAGAATCCGTGTTCCTGATTCTGTAAAATTGGCGTTATTAGCGAAAACATTGGTTAAAACGAGTTTCAACGTACTTTTCTAAACGATGTTTATTTTTGGGAAATTAAAAACCCACCCAAAATAACCAAAAAGATACCGACTAGACTTGTCCAAGCTGGAAAGGCATCGCCCAACAACCAACCGAAAAAGACAGAAAAGACAATATTTGAGTAGCCGGCCACAGAAATGAGGCCGGCTTTTCCATTTGTAAATGCTTTTGTCAAATAAATTTGCCCGAGCAGAGCAGCAAAACCAAGCAAGGCAATCCAGAGCCATTCCCAATGAACAGGAAAAACAAAAATTGGAAAAATAATTTGCCATGCGCCTGTTGGTTTTGCGATATAACCGACGAGCAGAGAGAAAATCGGCAATAAAATCCCTGAAAGCATAAAAGACAAAATAATGACGCGTGCATCGTAGCGCGTGGATAACTTCCGGATACTCAGGTACGCCATAGCTGTCATGATGGCATTCAGAACACCTAAAAAGTGGTTATTAATTTGTGCCAAACCACCCGACATTTGAGGAAGAAAAATGAAGCAAATTCCGCCAAAACCTACAAAAATGGATATCCATTCCTTCTTTTTTAAATATTCCTGCAAGAAATAATAGGACATCAACGCCAAAAAAATGGGATACGTTTGTTGGTATGTGATGGCTTCGGCTAAGCCAATGGCTGTAATACTATAAAAGAAAGTGAATAGCGCCAATGTCCCGATGATACCTCGAAAAACGAGCAGCCCGTTTCTTCCACCAACTTGCTTGATTGGACGTTTCCAAACAGAAAAAAAGAGGAAAATAACACCAATCAAATTCCGAAATAAGACCAACTCCACAGCGCCAAGTCTTTCTCCTAAAGCACGTGCGGCAGCACCCATCAACGCAAAGCAGAAGGAGGCGAAAACCATGTAAATAATTCCTTTTCGGAGCGTATCGTGTGTCATTTGCTTTCAAGTAAACGACAAATATACAACAAGAAGTTGCCGTCTGTCCTGAAATGAATCGTGTTATACCTATTTGAAAGAAAAATTAAAAGGTATTCCTCATTTTTAATACACTTGTTTTCTATTCGTTACCTACATGAAAAATGAGCGCTTTTCACATGAAATCCATTCTTAAACACATTCAGTCAAAATGAAATCCAACCACTTTACCTTTTTCATCTTTCACACATTCTTTCTTTTACAAACTTTTTACTCATTTGCTACAGGTACAATCGAGGGTGTCGTTCGTAACCAGGACGGAGAGATACTCCCGTTTACGTCCATTAGTATTGAAAAATCAACGATAGCAACTATGGCGAACGAAGAAGGCAATTTTTTACTTTCTTTACCAGCCGGAACGCATGTCATCAAGTTTCAACACATTGGCTATCAATCATTTGTTAAAAAAATTGACCTATCTGATAACCAAACAATTTCATTGGAGATACGTCTAGAGAAATCGGTTATTCAGTTAGGTGAAGTAAAAGTCAATAACTCGAATGAAGATCCAGCCTTAACGATTATTCGAAAGACGGTGGCGATGTCTTCTATTCATCACAAAGAATTGCAAAGTTATTCACTAAAAAACTATGTACGTGCTGCGATTCGGGTGGATAAAGTACCTCTTTTGTTGAAAAAACAATTGAAAGACAATTTTGTCAAATTGGGACAAACGTATGTCCTAGAAAGTATCAAACAAATTACGTTTCGGCAACCGAGCAGTTATACAGAAAAAGTGGTATCGGTGCGTTCCAATATTCCTCCTCATTTCCAAGGTAGTGAAAGCATTTCGTTCAATTTAGAAAATATGTACGACCCACGAAATGAAATATCACCAATTACACCTAAAGGTGCAAGCAGATACACCTACGAATACATTGGTTATTTCGAAGATAATGGATTAATAATCAATAAGATAAAGATAAAACCACGTATTCAGGGAAGAGATTTATGGGATGGCGTCATACATATCATTGATGGCAGTTGGTATATACACAGTTTGGATGTTCGGGTGAATAACGGTTCAGGCGATATATACTATAAGACCATTTATGCACCTATTCAAGGAATTTGGCTTCCTGTTCAGTCTGATTTTTCAGCGAAGGTAAGCACTTTTGGGTTTTCCTTGACAACCAAAGCCACGACTTCATTTCGGGATTATAAAATTCAAATCAATCCTCGTTTTCATCAAAGTAAACCTGTTTTAATTGATGAAAAAATAGCCAAATCTGAGGCAAAAGAAGTAAGAGAAAAAAATAGGGCAAATGGAAAAAAACTGTCAGAGGAAATGACCTTGAAGGAATTTAAGCGATTTGTTCAAGAAACCAAACGCCAAGAAACACCGCGTGGTGAAGTACAAATTACAGAACGGAATACCTCAGAAGATTCACTTGCCCGGAAAAGAGATGAACAATATTGGCAGACCGAACGCATGGTTCCTTTGACCGATTTGGAAGTGAAGGGCTACCAAGAAGCTGATAGTATCTATGCGCGTTTAGAGGATAAAATAAAGCAGCGAATACAAAAAGACTCGGTTGTGCGGGCGGGTGGGGCGCCGTTCAAATGGAATCACTTGTTAGTTGGCCATACATACAGATACCAAAAACTATATCCTGAAAAACGAAACTCTCTATTCAGACATTCTTTTACGTTTGGTGGTTGGCAGACAAACTCGCGATATACAGCTGTGGAAGGGTTTAATTGGCAGCTTCCGAAGATAGGATATATACATACACAAGATACACTTCGTTCTTGGTCGTCGGAGGTACAATTGGCGTATGCGTTCGCTAAAAATCAATTGAACGGAGAGATGAGGAACCAATTCACAAGTAAATATGGTCGGTTTAGTTGGCAAATTGGGAGAAGAATCACACAAATAAATCCTGTTGTTCCAGATGCGTTGGGTAGCTTTTATACATTTTGGCTGAACCGTTCGGAGAATAAATTTTACCAAGAAACCTTTCAGGAATTTTCATTTTTCCGCCGTATCTCCCCACAGTTATCAACCGATTTCAAAGCCTATATTGGCCGACGAGCTCCTTTAGAAAATAGCATCAATTCCAGCTTTTTTAATCCAACTTCTGAGGGGATATTTTCATCCAATCATCCGCAAAACCAAGTATTTGGAGAAGCTACTACGGCGTTTGCAGCACACACGTTTGGTCGCATAACCAGCGTGGTTTCTTATCAACCCAATGTACAAATTTACCGTACGAACAACCGCGAATACCGGCGAAATCTCGGCCCAACCTATCAATTTACCTACCAAGCAGGATTTGGAGAAAATGGATTTCAACGTATTGAGCTGATGGCAAAACAAGCGATCAGCATACCACGTTTTACACTAAATTGGCAAGCTACAGCTGGTACATTCGTTGGAAAAAAACCGACGTATTTTCTAGATTTTCGTCATTTTGATGGCAACGAGCTACTTATTCAGACACATACTAAATTCCGTGCGTTGCCTTTTTATCAATATAGTACAAATGGGCATTATTTAGAAGGATTTTTGGATGTCGAATTTCCGAAGTTCTTCCTTACGCAGCTACCTTTTATACAGAAGAAAAAAATACAAGAAACTTGGATGTTCAATATTCTGAAGACGAAAGAACTTTCTTACTATATAGAAACCGGTTACGGAGTACAAATTCCTGCGCCGGAGATTCGTGTAGAGGGTTTTCGGAGTTGGTCGGCGGCAGACTCGGCACGTTGGGGCGTCCGTGTACATTTACCAATTAGATAAAAAAAGAAGGGGTTTAAGCCCCTTCTTTCATTCTTTCCGTATTTTCAGCAATTCGTAGTTGCTCAATAAAATCTCCTACTTGGCCATCCATGACAGCGGGTAAATTATACACCGTATAGCCAATTCGATGATCTGTTACACGGCTTTGTGGATAATTATAAGTTCTAATTTTATCCGAGCGATCTCCCGAGCCCACCATACTTTTGCGGTGAGCAGCGATTTCGGCATTGTGCTTGGCGAGTTCCATTTCATAAATTCGGGAACGAAGTACCGAGAGCGCCTTCTCTCTGTTCTTAATTTGAGAACGCTCATCTTGGCAAGAAACGACAATTCCGGTAGGAATATGTACCATTCGAACCGCCGAGTAAGTCGTATTCACAGACTGCCCACCCGCACCCGACGAGTTGAACGTATCTACTCGAATATCATTCATATTGATTTGAACATCGACCTCATCGGCTTCCGGTAAAACAGCAACAGACGCAGCAGATGTGTGTACGCGTCCTTGAGATTCCGTCGCAGGGACACGTTGCACACGGTGAACGCCCGACTCAAACTTCATTTTGCCATACACATCTTCGCCTTCTACTTGGAGAATAATCTCTTTATATCCTCCGGCTGTTCCTTCGTTTATGTCTATAACAGACATTCTCCAGCCCTGCGTTTCAATAAATTTTTGGTACATACGGAACAAATCTCCAGCAAAAATAGAAGCTTCATCGCCACCGGCGCCAGCTCGAATTTCCAGAATGATATTTTTACTATCGTTGGGGTCACGCGGGATAAGCATTTCTTTCAAAATACTTTCCATTTCTTCCTTTTTGGGAAGAAGCTCGTCCAATTCAGCTTTGGCAAGCTCGCGGAGTTCCTCATCTTTTTCGGTTGAGATAATTTGTTTGGCTTCGTCGATATTTTGCAGGATATGGGAAAACTCCTTGTATTTTATTACAATTTTTTCAAGGTCTTTGTATTCTTTACTAATCCTTTTAAACTTAGACATATCTGAAACGACCTCTGGCATAGTGATTTGTTGAGAAACCTCCTCAAATCTTTCGCGAATTGCCTCTAATTGATCTAACATCATGGAGTAAAATGTCTTTTGATTTAATTTTTACAAAATTAATCCTAATTTTAATATGATTTTGACAAACGCAGGGATTACTTGCTTGTTGAGTCTTTTATTCAATATATAACCTGACGCTATTTACCTATCAAAATCATGCTCATAGATAATCACGGACGACCCGTCAACTATCTTCGGCTAGCCATTACAGACAAATGTAATTTACGCTGTTCTTATTGTATGCCTTTTGAGGGGATTCAATTTTTACCCAAAAAGCAACTTTTAAGTTACGAAGAAATTATTCGGATGATCCAATTGATGGCGGAAATGGGGATTTCCAAAGTCCGAATAACAGGTGGAGAGCCTTTTGTTCGCCGCGACATCATGCAACTTTTGGAAAAAATAGTACAATTACCTGGTATTGAGCAAGTTCACTTAACAACCAATGGCACACGAACGGCTGAACATATTCCTAGACTAAAAGAATTGGGTATCAAATCTGTTAATTTAAGCATTGATTCACTGGATAGAAACCGATTTTTTGACATGACACGACGGGATGAACTTCCACAAGTTTTGGAAACACTTCACGCACTTGTTGCCCATGGCATACCTACAAAAATCAACTCGGTGGTGATGTCGCAAAAAAACAAAGAGGACATTCATTTATTAACTGCATTGACCAAAGACCTTCCTGTTTCTGTTCGGTTCATTGAAGAAATGCCTTTCAATGGTTCCGGTAGTGAACAAGTGGAATTTCTCTCCTATCAACGTATTATTGAGCAAATTCGAGGAATGTATCCTCATCTTGAGAAAATAGATGATGGTGCATTCAGTACTTCGTATAATTATAAAATCCCGGGTCATGCAGGGACAGTTGGAGTCATTGCTGCCTTCAGTAGAACATTTTGCGGAACTTGCAATCGTTTGCGTGTTACGCCCACGGGAGACGTAAAGACCTGTTTGTACGACGAGGGTGTTTTCTCTATTCGGGATTTACTTCGTTCTACCGACGATAATCAAGTAGTCCAAACGAAGCTTCGGGAAGCCATTGGACGACGTGCAAAAGATGGATTTGAGGCAGAAAAAAATAGAAGTACACATATTAATGAATCAATGACTACAATTGGAGGATAAGGTATGATTTCAACAAACGAAGCAGACAAACACATTTTATCGACACGAATTAAGCTTAAGACTGAACAAATCCCCTTTCAGAAGTCTGTGGGGCGGATTCTCGCAGAATCTATTACTACTGATCGAGATTTACCTCCCTTTAACCGGGTTACAATGGACGGCGTGGCAGTTGCTTTTGATGGTTTTAAGCAAGATAAACCCTTTTTCTTAGAAAAGACAGCGCGTGCAGGTGAGCCGCAAACGACCTTAACCAATGCAAATCATGGTGTAGAAATCATGACAGGTGCCATGTTACCCATTGGAGCCGATACAATTATTCGGTACGAGGATATCATGATCGACGGTAAAATTGCTTATTGCAAAAAAGAAGCCCTTATACAAAAAGGTCAAAATATACACCTACAAGGAAGTGATTTAAAGAAGGGAGATGTAATAATGGATATACATACACGCATTTCCCCAGCTATGTTGGGAGCTTTCGCAAGTGTTGGTAAAAACTATATAACTGTCTTCGCCCAACCTAAAGTGCTTATTATTTCAACAGGAGATGAAATCATTCCTATTGAAAAGCAACCTTTGCCACATCAAATTCGCTCCTCGAATTCGTATGCCATTGAAGCTGCGATATTACCATGGACACAACAGATTGAGCACTTACATTTACCAGATGACGACGAACTTATTGATAAAATTCTAAAAAAGAAACTACCTCTTTTTGATTGTATTATCCTTTCAGGCGGAGTATCAGCTGGAAAATTTGACCATATTCCTATTGCTCTTGGCCGTTTGGGTATACAAACATTATTTCATAAGGTGACACAGAAACCAGGAAAGCCTTTTTGGTTTGGCCGAAAAACAGATGCAAGCAACCGAGTTCTTCAAGTTGTATTTGCTCTACCTGGAAACCCTGCATCCACTTTTTTATGCATTCATCGATATGTTATTCCATGGTTTAAGCAAAACTATCAACTCGAAAATAAAGCAGAATGGGTTATTTTGAAAGAGGACATTGCCTCACCCATTCCATTAACCCATTTTGTACAAGTAAGCCTGACATATAACCAAGCGACACACCAACTGGAAGCTAGCCCAGTTTTCGGAAATGGTTCAGGCGACTTGGTTAGTTTGGTACATATTGATGGATTTGTAGAATTACCAGCGAACGGAAATACATTTCAAAAGGGTACTGCAGTTCGTCTTTGGCGTACTCGATTTTAGTAACCGTTAGTGATAAATTAAAGAAAGAAAGTGAATGATCTTTTTTGGGCTAATGTAATAAAACCCCAGTCGTTTAACTTAAAATGTGAGGTTTAACAAAATATAGTCAAGCAAAGTCATTTAAATAAACTCCACATCTCTTAACCAATAATAATATGTCTCATTTTTCTCATATTGACGACCAAGGAACTCCACTTATGGTGGATACAGGCACGAAAAAAGTAACCAAAAGAACTGCCATTGCACAAAGCATTGTGGAGGTTGGGGATGCCGTATACGATAAACTACACGAGCTAGGTTTTTCAACTTCAAAGGGTTCTATTTTTCAAACAGCGATACTCGCTGGCATTATGGCGGCAAAAAAAACGGGAGATTTAATTCCTCTTTGCCATCCAATCGGGATGGATCATTGCACCGTTACGATTCAAGTGAACGATAAAAAGCAAATCTGTATTCAATGCAAGACAGAAGTTGAAGCTAAGACGGGTATTGAAATGGAAGCACTGGTAGGTGCCTCGTTAGCAGCTTTAACTATTTACGACATGTGTAAGGCACTTTCACATGATATTCGAATTGTCGAAACTCGCTTGATTCAAAAAACAGGCGGAAAAAAAGATTATTTCTACTCAAACCAAGATACATGACTGTGCTGATTTCTTTACAAAACGTGTCTGTCAAAAAAGGAACACATTGTATTTTAAAGCAACTAACGTGGGAGCTTCAGGCAGGTGAAAAATGGGTTATACTCGGCAAAAATGGTTCAGGGAAAAGTACTTTTTTTGATTTGCTCTTGGGTCGTATTTATCCAGCAGGAGGCAAACGAGTGGTAACACCTCATACAAAAATAAGTTTAGCAGAGCGTGATTATTCGTTTGACCGCCTTGTCAAACAATCTTATCTTTATTACCAACAACGTTACCACAGTTTTGATACGTCGGGTACGCCTACGCTTTGGGAAGTACTCCAAAATCAAACCAAACCATTGGGCACAGTTCATAGCCAATCTGTGGAACTTCCTCCTTTGGCTTTTGAGGAACAGGAAGTACAAAAGTGGGCAGAGACTTTCAAAATAAGTCATTTATTACAACGTAAAATCATAAGTCTATCCAATGGTGAGGTACGGAGGTCGCTGCTTGTTCGGAGTATATTACAAAATCCAACTATTTTGTTGTTAGATAATCCGTTTAGTGGATTAGACATTGAAAACCGGCAGATTCTGCGTACAATCTTAGGTCAACTTGCGGAAACAAACATCACAATTGTCTTGACGTGCAGCCACCAAGATATTCCATCAGGTTTTACCAAGGGCCTCGAGCTAGAAGAAGGGCAAATCACGAGACAATTCGACTGGCCAAATCCTCATTTTACATTCGAAGAAGAAAAACATTCGTTTGATTTCTCTCCGATTAAGACCTTGCAACCACCTATTCCCTTGGATTCTGCGACAATTTTTGACTTACGCAACATTCGTGTCAATTATCCTCCACATCAAATACTTGATGGTATTTCTTGGAAAGTACAGGCAGGCGAAGCGTGGGCGTTACTTGGTGCGAATGGTTCGGGCAAAAGTACATTATTAAGCATTTTAACAGCCGATCACCCGCAAGCATATCTCAATGATTTTTCGCTATTTGGCAAAAAAAGAGGAACGGGAGAAAGTATTTGGGAAATCAAGCGCCGCATTGGCTTTGTTTCACCTGAAATCCACTTGTTTGTGGATAAGTCCATTCCAGCTTGGAAGGTTATTGGATCTGGTTTTTTTGATGCAACGGGATTGTACAAAAAGCTGGATGAAACCCAAGAAGCCATTCTAGAATCGTACATTGCGCTGCTCCATCTTGAGGCGCTTCGTGACCGAACACTTCGGGAGTTATCTATGGGAGAACAAAGGCGGGTACTTTTGGCTAGAGCGTTGGTAAAAAACCCACCGGTGCTTATTTTGGATGAACCCTGCCAAGGATTAGATACCAATCAAATGATTTATTTTCGGGATTTAGTCCATGAGATAACTGTTC
Source organism: uncultured Cytophagales bacterium (assembly GCA_964399465.1). Taxonomy (GTDB): domain Bacteria; phylum Bacteroidota; class Bacteroidia; order Cytophagales; family Spirosomataceae; genus CAYNRA01. The sequence continues at coordinate 1,374 of CAYNRA010000058.1, read as the reverse complement.
AGTTGGGGAAAACTCTCATTTACGTAACCCATTATGAAGAGGAGATTCCAGCCTGCGTGACCAAAAAATTGGTTTTATATGCGGGCAAAATACTTCCCTCGTGACCAACCAACGTGTGGACGTATGGCATATTCTCCCTACGATCGCCGTCACAAACAATCGGTGTTATTGTTCGGGGATATAAATCAGCTGTTACAAAACAATTAGACTTGCTAGAGCTGACGGATAAACTAGGACAATGCAATGATAATGAACACATTATCCACAATGAACAATTACATCGATGTATTTCTAATTGCATTCGTTGTAATCCTGTAAAATGGAAATAATTGGCAACCAATCGTTCTTTATTCCTGCATCAAAACACCTCGTTTTATCCATTTTTCAGGGCATCGTATAAAATTTCGATGGAATGTGCCGATGAACGCCCTGTCCCATCCTTGATTTGATGTCGGCAACTTGTACCCGTTGCCGCAATAAGTGTACATTTATCTTGGTTTCTGACTGCTGGAAATAAAACAAGTTCGCCAATCTGCATCGATAAATCGTAGTGTTCTTTTTCATACCCAAAAGAACCTGCCATACCACAGCAACCTGAAGGAATCAACTGTACTTCGTAGTTTTTAGGAAAAGAAACCGCTTTTTTTGCTTCTACTAAACCTGAAATAGCCTTTTGATGACAGTGTACATGCAGCTTGACTACTTTTTTATCGAACGTAAACTGCTGCTTCGTAATTTTCCCTTCTTTAACTTCTCGGTTAAACCATTCCTCAAATAAAAAGGTATTCTCTGCTATTTTTCGCGCGGCTTCTTTTTGCTCCCCATCCAATAAATCAATGTATTCATCCCGAAATGTGAGAATTGCGGAAGGCTCAATACCGACCAATGGTGTATCCTTTGTTATTTTTTGAGCGAATAATTCTACATTGAAAGCTGCTTTTTCGCGTGCTTCACGTAGAAACCCTTTGGACAGATACGTCCGACCACTTTCTTGATGACGAAGGATAACGACTTCATAACCCAATGATTCTATCAAAAGAATGGTTTTGATACCAAGAGAAACATCGTTGTAGTTGGTAAATTCATCCACAAACAGATATACTTTGGAATTCCCTTTTGCTATGTTTTTCGCGTGTTTGTCCCACCAAGCAAGCACCGTAGTAGCTCCAAGCAGCGGCATTGTTCGCTCTGGTGCAAAACCCACCAACCGATTTGCCGCCCTCCGGAATACCGGATTGCCAAAAAAATAATTGTATAATTTAGGTGAAACACTCGCCAATTTCATCATCTGAGAAAAACGGGCGATGAGTTTTGCACGAACAGGAGCGCCCTCTTTGTCGTAAACAGACTGCAAAAACTCAGCCTTCATTTTGG
>CAYNRA010000057.1:0-19426 GCA_964399465.1 uncultured Cytophagales bacterium | reverse complement strand
TTCACAATTTAAAATATGTTTGATTGAAAAGCAAGTAACGTGATTTGGTACGAGAAGTAATAGTTTCAAGATTCATTTGTTCTTTGATATTAAGTCTGTTGCCATCCTGATTAAAATTGTACCAAATAAACCTTTTGAAATCTTCCACTACTTTCTTCCCCAATTTACATAGCATATTTTCTCGACTCTGTCGAAAAGAAGTTCCCATTTACAGAAAATTTAGGACGATTGCTTACATTTGTCGAGTAAACCCAACTCATTTTCAACTATGACAAAACGTCTCTGGCTAGGTGCTGCTCTCTGGGCACTCGCCTGTCCTTCTTTCGCACAACATGTGCAACTTCCTCTCGATGATCTTTCTTTTTTTGAATCCAATCCTGCTAAAAACTGGCAAATCGTTGGGGATGTACGAGCCAACTACACCGAAAAAAACCTATTAACCACACTTCCAGGTAAAGGTATATTGGCTTGTATTCATCCACTCGGAACGTATGGCTCTGAATTTGAGCTCTTTTCTAAAATGCAACACGGTGATCTTGATATTTCCTTTGACTTTCTTATGGCGCAAGGAGCCAATTCGGGCATATATCTGCAAGGACGATACGAAATTCAGCTGATGGATAGTTGGGGAAAAAAATCACCCAAATACAATGATCTCGGTGGTATCTATGAACGTTGGAACGATCAAATGCCAGACGGACAAAAGGGATTCGAAGGCTCCGCTCCGAGAGTCAATGTAGCCAAAGCTCCTGGAATCTGGCAACATATCGATATTTCTTTCCAAGCACCCCGTTTTGATGCTAGTGGCAAAAAAATCCAACCTGCAAAAATTCTTTCTATTACGTTAAATGGCATTCGCATTCATGAAAATGTTGTTCTTTCTGGGGTGACACGCGGCGCTATTGATGCAAAAGAAGTGGCACTTGGCCCGTTGCGTTTCCAAGGAGACCATGGTTCACTCGCACTAAAAAATATTCAATTTCATTCGTTCGACAAACAAGCTGGAGCTGTATCCAACCTATCCTACAAAACCTATTATGGTAGTTATCCCCACGATGAAGATTTGTCTAAATTAACACCTCAAAAAACGGGGAAATTAGATGCAATAACCTGGGAAGTCACCGACCAAACCAATGACTACGCCTTTGTCATCGAAGGAAATTATTTTGCATCTACTGCCGGAGAATACACATTTAAAGTTCTTGGAACTGGAAATACAACACTCCATATCGACGGAAAAGAACTCTTAGATAATAAATGGACAACTAGCCAAACCACACGAACTGCCCGCATCCAACTCTCTCAAGGGATGCATTCGCTTCGTTTATTTAATAATAAGCGAGACGGTTGGTTACGCCCATCGTTGGCACTTTGGTCGGCAGGTCCAGGTTTCCGCGAGACGGCTCATCACGGCGTAAGTGCCTTGATTGCTGTAACTCCTTCTGACCCCATCTTGGTACAAGCCATTGCGCCAACGCATCTTCGTAGCTTTATGGATTTGCCTACAAAAAAACGAATTGTTCATGCAATTTCTGTGGGCGACCCAAGTCTCATACATTATTCGTATGACCTAGACAATGGTTCGCTCTTCCAAGTTTGGCGCGGTGAATTTCTCGATACAACTCCCATGTGGAACGACCGAGGGGACGGTTCCTCAAAACCTCTCGGTGCGCTCGTTTATTTACCCAATGAACTTACCGTCGCAAAACCAGGAACATCCAGACAAGATACAACGGGGACAGGTTTTCGTCCGCTTGGTTATCAACTAGATGCGCAGGATAGACCTATATTTCACTACCAAATCCACGGACAACGCATCACAGACTCGATTCTACCCAAAGAGGGCAAAGGATTTGAGCGAACAATGACTGCCTCTGGAAACGGTCTATTGGCACAACTAGCCAAAGGAAAGCGTATTGAAGCTATCAGCCCCACGTCTTTCCTCGTCGATAATTCGTACTATATCGAAGTTCCTCGTTCAGCCACTCCGCAACTCAACCAAGTCGGAGAAATGCAAGAACTGACGGTCGTTTTATCTCCTACACCCTTTTCCTATTCTATCTTATTTTAATGTTTAGACCCTTTCATGATGAAAAAATACCTATTTTCTATATGTCTTGTTGGGCATTTGCTATTTACCAACGAGGCACGGGCACAAGAATCACCCAAAGAAGAAGACTTTTATAAAATCGTGACACTACCAGTTCCAGAAGGTATTTTGCTGGAAGTGGGCGGTGTTACGTCGCTTCCGAATGGTTCTATTGCTCTAGCTACACGACGAGGAGACGTTTGGATCATAGAAAACCCAACGAGTCGCCAGCCCTATTTCCGTAAATTCGCTTCCGGTTTGCACGAAGTCTTAGGACTTGTTTATAAAGAAGGTTCTTTCTATTGTGCACAACGTGGGGAATTAACTCGCTTGGCAGATACAAATGGTGACGGCAAAGCAGATTTGTACGAAACTGTACACGCTTGGCCGATTTCCGGGCATTACCACGAGTACTCCTTTGGGCCTAAAATAGCACCAGATGGTAGTTTTTTTGTAAGTGGAAATGTTGCTTTTGGTGACGAAGAATGGTGGCGAGGCGAATCCAGAGTGCCTACTCGAGGATGGATGTTCCAGATTACTCCCGATGGCAAGCGAATTCCTTGGGCAACGGGCATGCGCTCTCCTGCTGGATTAGGTATGATTGACGGTGACTTATTTTATACAGACAATCAAGGAGATTGGATGGGTTCAGGTGGTATTTGGCATGTAAAAAAGGGTGGATTTATGGGTCATCCGGCAGGTCTAAAATGGGCTGCGGGTTCACCTGTTCAAATTACTGAACAGCAGTTTTTTGCGCTGCGCGATAACCGCCAAGTACGTGCCGCCAATGGTACGATGATAAAGCCTGAAAATGTACAAGAAGAAACGCCTGAACTCCTATACGAACTGAAAGATAAACTCCCTGGTTTGCAAACTCCAGCGGTTTGGCTTCCGCATGGTATCCTAGGAATTTCTAACTCTGAGATTCTCAAAGACGAAACTATGGGTGCTTTCGGTCCATTTGCTGGTCAACTTTTTGTCGGCGACCAAGGGCAATCCAAAATTATGCGCGTATTCTTGGAAAAGGTAAACGGAGAATATCAGGGGGCAGCCTTTGATTTCCGTGCCGGGTTTCAGTCAGGCGTTTTACGTATGGCATTTGCGCAAGATGGTAGTTTATTTGTCGGCGAAACCAACCGAGGTTGGGGCTCAGCTGGTGATGCCAACCAAGGGTTTCAACGACTCGTATGGAATGGAAAAGTACCTTTCGAAATGCTTGCCGTTCGGGCAATGCCAGACGGTTTTGAGATTGAATTTACTCTTCCCATTGACCCTACCTCCGCTGAAAATCTAGGAAATTACGCACTCAATAGCTTTTTATATAAACACCATCCTGTCTATGGTTCGCCACCTGTGAACCGGAAAGAACTGACTATCAAGGGTGTAAAGGTTTCAGCTGATCGAAAAAAAGTACGTCTCGTCGTCGATGGACTTCGTCCATACTATATTCATGAAATTAATCTGGACGGGATTCGCTCCGCTGAAAATGCATGGTCATTGGTTCATCCTACCGCCTATTATACTTTGAATGCCATTCCTTCAGGAACAAAAATGGCAAGCAATGAACTAAAAGGGACAGCTCCTGCTAAATCAACACAAAAGCCTGTTAATCAGACAAATACCAAACCATTGGTATCTCCTGACGCTAAAGGAAAACCAACAGCAATGGCTACTCAGCCGACATTCGCTACACTCAAACCTTTGCTTCAAAAGCATACGTGCTTGGCGTGCCACGCAGAGGATAAGAAAGTGATTGGTCCGGCATTCAAAGAAATTGCAAAAAGAAAATACAGCGATGAGAAAATCGTTGAGCTTATCTACAACCCGAAACCAGAAAACTGGCCGGATTACGCGACACCCATGGCACCCATGCCGCAAGTGCCTCGAAAAGATGCCCTTCAAATTGCAAATTATATCAATAGTTTGCGTTAATGTGCCGCTGAAAAGTCCGTTGGTTTGAAAACCAACGGACTTTTTTATTTTACTTGCTTATGCGTATATATCATTTTGCTTTCACGATTTTACTATTTCTATATATTGCTTATCTACCGCTCGATGTGCTTGAAGTCGATGCAGCTCAATATGCTTCGATTGCACGAGAAATGAACGAACGCGGGGATTTTCTGCAAGTCTATCACCGTGGGGAGGATTACCTAGACAAACCACCTCTGTTGTTTTGGTTGGCAAGTCTTTCCTTTTCTATGTTTGGGGTTTCAACGTGGGCGTATAAACTTCCTGCTTTTCTAGCGCTTCTTTTAGCACTCATTAGTACGTATCGCTTCACCAAAATTTGGTATTCGGCGCAAACTGCACTTCTCGCCACACTCCTTTTAGGCTCGTCTCAAGCCTTTTTCTTGCTCGTAAACGATGTCCGGACAGACGGTCTGTTATTGTCTGCACTTATTGGTTCATTAGCCCAAATTTCAGATTATTGGAAAACCAAAAAGAATACATCTCTTCTACTTGCTGCATTTTTTGTTGGGCTAGGTATGCTTGCCAAAGGGCCTATTGCCCTCGTATTTTTTGGATTTGCCGTGGGTGGACATGTATTGGTTCGGCGCGAATGGAAACTCCTTTTTTCTGTCCAATGGTTCTCTTTTCTCGGGATTATCCTACTTGTGCTTCTTCCCATGTGTATTGGACTTTACCAACAATTTGATTTACATCCTGAAAAAACTGCCTATGGTCTCAAAGGCCCTTCAGGGCTAGAATTTTATTTTTGGACACAAAGTTTTGGACGAATAACAGGTGAAATATATTGGAAAAACGATACTTCATTCTTGTACTTTTTCCACACAATCCTCTGGGACTTTCAACCTTGGATTCTCTTTTTAATTCCTGCTCTTTTTTATAAAATCACACGTTTTCGGCAATCCACAGAGTGGATGAGTTTTGCTGTTTTTATCCTAGGATTTATTTCTTTGTCTTTGTCTAATTACAAACTTCCCCATTATATTTTTCCGTTATTGCCTTTTTCCTCTATTCTATTAGCTGATTATCTTGTTTCGACTTCTTGGAAAAGCAAGGTGATTCTTCGTTTACAAAAACTCCATTTCGCGAGTTTACATTTGTTCTTTTTTCTCATTGTATGTAGTTTATTTTTCTTTTTTGATGCACCCAATTCTTGGTTTATTTGGTTGGTTGGAGTCAGTTGGCTTTTGCTCAGCAGTATTCCCTTTCTACTTCCTTCCTCTTGGCAAAAAACGGTAGTAGCCGGACTTATTGCCAGTTTGTTTTTCACGATTTCACTCAGATATTATCTCTATCCAGCTTGGTTTACGTATCAATCAACGAGCGTTTTAGGAAAAGAAATTCACGCGCAAAAATGGCCAGCTGCTCGTGTTTTTTGTTACCGTGTGCATGGTCATAGTCTTGATTTTTATGCGCAACGAATCATTCCATTTGTTACTCTCTCTTCACTTAAAAAAAACACGTATATCTATACGGATGTCGTTGGTAAAAAAGAAATAGAAGCAAATTGGAACGGAAATATTGAGACGATGAAAACATTCAGCCATTTTCCAGTCAGTAAATTAACTGTTCCATTTTTACGAAAAGATACGAGAGAGCAAACATTGGAAACAAGATACCTACTTCTCATTCAGTAATCCAACCCTACTTTCTACTTCTTGATACACGTATTTTTCCCTCAAATACAATGTATGTGTGTCTTACATTTTACCTAAAACGAACACAAAGAACTTCTAAGATTCATAAAACGGAGTACGCATAGACAAAAATTTTGAGTGCGAATGGAATCAAAATAGAAAATACGAACCGGCTACATTTTTTGAGTACGACTGATTTGTATAAAAATTTTACTTTTTCGTAGTAACAAAACGTGCTTATTATAAGCTATTTATATGTAATTTATAATAAACATAAAAAATCGTTATACAACAAAGTAAAAAAAGGCTGGTTTGGAAGAAAATGTTTGAATCGACAGATACACACATTTGGTAGATAAAGATGTCCCAATTACCCGAAACAACAACTTCATCTACGAGTAGAAAAACAAAACAAAAAACAAAAATGAAACAGACAATTCTTTTGGGGGCAGCAATGCTTTGCCTTCATACATTGGCAAATGCCCAAACCCAAATCAACAAAAAAACAAATAAACCAGACCTCAAAACAACAGAAAACGCCCAAGCTATTGTCATTGACTCTGCACAATGGCGAAAGGAATATTATGTTGTTAATCGCGATTCAGCATATGCAGACCCACGTATTGCTTTAAAGAAATTAGTGGGTGGAAATAGGCGATTTGTCGAGGGGAAAAGCATTCGCCCAAGACAAAATATGAGCACAATAAAGGAGCTAGAAGATGGACAGGCTCCTTTTGCTACCATCGTAGGTTGTTCTGACTCACGCGTGCCAAATGAGATGATTTTTGACCAAGGTCTGGGTGATTTATTCATCATTCGTACTGCAGGACAAGTATCATCAGCAGCTTCTTACGGTAGCATGGAATTTGCCGTTGCAAAGTTAAAAACGAAACTCATTGTCGTACTCGGTCATACAGAATGTGGCGCAGTGGCAGCGGCAGTTCAACGCCCCGAGAATGTTCCAGGGCATATTGTCACGCTTATCAATGAAATCAAACCAGCGGTAGCAAAATGTTCCCATTTACCCGGCGACCCGGTGAATAATGCAGTAAGACAGAACGTCATTGACCAAGTAAATAACCTACGTGATTTGGAACCCATTTTGCATAAAAAATACATAGATGGCGAAATACTGATTGTAGGTGCGATCTATGACATTCACACAGGAAAAGTAGAATTTATAGAAGAAACGTTGTATAATTTACCACGTCCAAAAATAACCGAAACAAAATGAGACTGTTCTGTTGGCTTCTTTTTCTCTTCTTGATAGCGATGAATACACAGGTTTCAGGACAAAATAACCGACTAAATCACTCCAACACAATTGGTTGGTACAATTACTTTGGGACATTCAAACTAGCTGACAAATGGGGGATTCATACAGAATACCAATGGCGAAGAGAACAAGTCATCACCAATTGGCAGCAAAGTTTGGCACGTGTAGGCATCAATTATAGACCAAATTCGGGCGTTCTTTTTCGGGTAGGATACGCTTGGATAGAGACTTTTCCGTACGGTGAATTCCCCTTGAATAGTTTGGGACGTGATTTTACGGAACATCGAATTTTCCAGATGGCTCAGTTGTTTCATAAGCAAGCTAATGTGCAGCTTTCGCATCGTTTTATGTTGGAACAGCGGTTTGTTGGCAGATATAGCTCTGCTGATGTCACGAAGGAAGATGAATTTCCGCTTTTACACAGAATGCGGTATATGTTCCGGGCAGATATGCCGCTGAGCAAAAATAATCCTGCAAAATCTCCTTATCTAGCCGTTTATGATGAGGTGATGATAGGTTTCGGACCGAATGTCAATGCCAATGTTTTTGACCAAAACCGAATTGGTGTTTTAATCGGGAAACCCCTCACCAAAGCCGTTCGGCTTGAAGGCGGTTATTTGAACCAAACCGTTCAATTTGGTCGGTTAATCAACGGACAAAATGTATTTCAATACAATAACGGATTGATAATCAATACATATGTTCAGATAAACTAATTCAGATTATAATACAATGCCCTAGAAAATTTTCAGAATTTCTAGGGCATTTTAATTGATAAGTTTTTCACTTAAAAAGCTGCTTATTTCCTATAAAATCAACGTACATCTCGCCACCAACGCGTTGTTTCTACGGGTTTTTGTAAAGAAAGTGGCTCCCCAATACGGGGTGTGTAGATGGGTAAATCACCGGCATTTTTCAAGAAAACTTCGACAGATTCATCCCAATCGTGCAAAGCTAATTTGAATTTTCCCCAATGGACGGGAATGACTTTATCAGCCCCTAATTCATGTACGACTTGCGGAATCTCTTCGGGTAAATTGTGGATATTTTTCCAAAACGTGTGGTATTGGCCGCATTCAATAATAGCCCAATCGAAAGGGCCGTATTGTTGACCAATTTGTTTCATGTGACTTCCGTAACCTGAATCACCGCCGAGGAAAATCCGTTGTTCAGGTGTTTGAAGCACGTACGAAGCCCACAACGTATTATTTCTTGTCAGACTACGGCCTGAAAAATGGCGGCTTGGTGTGGCGGTCAATGTAAATCCTGCATCGATAGAAACGGTTTCGTGCCAATCCAACTCCGTAATTTTAGTAGAGGGATAGCCCCAATATTCGAGGTGTTCACCTACGCCCAAGCCCGTAATTACCCGTTTTACTTTGGGTTGTAGCGCCTTTACGGTCTCGTAGTCAAGGTGGTCATAGTGATCGTGCGACAGAATAAGGACGTCAATTTCGGGAAAATCCGAAGGAATATACGCATCTGAACCTTTAAAACTAGGAACGCCAAATGAGAACGGTGAAGCGTGTCCACTAAAAACAGGATCCATTAAAATGGTTAATCCATTGATTTTCAATAAATAAGAAGAGTGTCCGAACCAAATAAATGTAGGTTCTGCGAAATGTTGAGTCAAATCTGTATTTACAGATGGGATGGGTTCGAGTGGAGTTGGTCGTTTGGCAACAGGGAAAATATACTCTTTGAGTAACTTCCAAAACGTATAATCTTCTGAGAAAGTAGGCGTAAAATCTATATTCTCGAAAACCCCTTCTTTGTATTGTGGGGAAGCCGCCATTCTAGCTAATCTTTCTTTTTTTTCAGGACTTTTCCCAAGTTGGGGTCGTACTTTCACATATACAACACCGATGCCTACTACAAGCGCGAATCCAATAATTTTGATAAACATGTACTGATTGATTGAAGGGTCTATAGTGAAACGTATGTATAGTCAAGACAAAAATTAGCTTCTTGAAAGCATACGTATTACATACATACGTTAAGCCCGAATGGTAAAAATAGGTTCCCTTCTTATCTAAGTAATTCCCGATCTATCAGCCGAATAAACTGATAGACCAATCTAATATTGAAACATACGGCACATTGCAAAAAACGAGAAGAATCGTTGGTTTGAATATTGAGTTATCTATTACACACTTTCCAACTATTCACAATGTATGAGAACATTCATGTTCTTTATGTATACATTTATCTACGCTTTTCACTAGCCATAAATAATAGAACTGGTGGTATAAACCATAAAAATGTTTGTATTCATTGACAAAGCGGTATTTCTCTTTGATTCTTTTTTGTACATTTAATCTGAGTTATTCTTCCACGTATGTTATCAATCAAACCCAAGAACCCATGCATGTCAAAGCTTTTTTGGATGAAGACTTTCTTTTGAGTACTCCTACGGCAGTCTATTTGTACCATACGTTTGCCAAGGATATGCCCATTATTGATTACCACAATCATTTACCTCCACAACAAATTGCGGAAAATCATAGATTCGAAAATCTTACTGAAGCTTGGCTTTATGGAGATCATTACAAATGGAGAGCTATGCGTGCAAATGGGGTAGCTGAGATGTACTGTACTGGTACAAAACCAGATTGGGAGAAATTTGAAAAATGGGCAAATACAGTTCCCTATACACTTAGAAATCCGTTGTATCACTGGACACATCTAGAACTACAACGCTATTTTAACATCACGGAACTACTTCAGCCGACGACAGCGGCAGGTATATATGAACGTAGCAATGAGCAACTCCAATCACCAAGCCACCGAACACAAGGCTTATTAAAACAGATGAATGTACGTGTTGTTTGTACTACAGATGACCCTACAGATAGTTTAGAGCATCATCTAGCATATCAAAAACAGGGGTATAACGACATGAAAATGCTACCAACTTTTCGACCTGATAAATTCATTCTAATACAATCCCCCCATTTTCATTCATCCGTAGAGAAATTAGAAAAAATAACAGGATTTCCCATTCGTGATTTCTCCGATTTATTGCAAGCACTCAGACAACGGGCTCACTTTTTCCAGTCGCTAGGTTGTAAACTTTCCGATCACGGGCTAGAATTCATGTATGCTGCAGAATTCACCTTGGAAGCTACAGATAAAGTACTCAAAAAAGTATTGCGCCATGAATCCATTACAAACCAAGAAGCACTTCTCTACCAATCGGCGATTTTACATGAATTGGGTGTGATGTATGCTCAACTTGGCTGGACACAGCAGTTTCATTTGGGAGCACTACGCAATACAAATTTACGTGCGCTGCGTGAGCTAGGCCCGGATACAGGTTGGGATAGTATCGGAGATTGGTCACAAGCTCAAAATTTAGCACGTTTCCTAGGAAGACTAGATGAACACAATCAATTAGCCAAGACAATCCTTTATAACTTGAATCCAGCAGACAACGAGGTAATGGCAACAATGATTGGGAATTTTAACGATGGATCAATGGCGGGTAAAATTCAATTTGGGTCTGGATGGTGGTTTTTAGACCAAAAAGACGGCATGGAAAAACAATTGAATACACTCAGTAACATGGGGCTCATCAGCCAATTTGTAGGCATGCTAACAGATTCCCGGAGCTTTTTATCATTTCCCCGTCATGAGTACTTTCGTCGCATTCTTTGCAATATGTTTGGCAAAGACATCGAAAATGGCGAACTACCCAATGATTTGGTATGGACGGGAAAAATCATTCAACAAATTTGTTATCATAACGCACAAAACTATTTCAATTTTTAGATGGAGCAAAGTAGATCATCTAACTCACAGAAAACCCATGTATTGACATTCGGTGAAATCCTTTTTCGGATGTCTCCACGTCTGAGCTACCAGTGGTTGCACAATACCCAAACATCTTTATTTATTGGTGGAGCAGAACTCAATGTAGCACGCGCATTGGCTTGTTGGAAACAGCCCGTTTCATATGTTACTCGGATGCCCGAACATATTTTATCCTCCGAAATTCATGCATTTCTATCAGCCGAAGGAATCGATACAAGTAAAATTCTTTGGGGTGGTGACCGTATCGGAATGTATATTTTACCCCAAGGTACTGACCTCAAAAATGCATCGGTTATCTACGATCGTGCCCATTCTTCATTCGCTGAAATGAACCTGCAATCCCTTCAATGGGATGAACTACTCTCTGACGTTACATGGTTACATATTAGTGCAATAAGTCCTGCTTTGAATCAAGAAATTGCCGATATTTGCCTACAACTCGTCCAGGAAGCACACAACCGAGGTATCACCATCTCATTAGATTTGAACTACCGCGCTAAACTTTGGCAATATGGCGTAAGTCCGCCAAGAATCATGACTGCTATTGCTTCTTATTGTAACCTTATCATGGGGAATATATGGGCTGCCCATGCCTTATTGGATATTCCGATTGACCCACAAATTGCATTAAATCAAGCTACAAAAGAAGAATACATTGCGCAAGCAGATAGAACAGCTCAAGCTATCCAAAACCAATTCCCTCGTTGTCAAACCGTTGCCAATACATTTCGATTTGACAGCCCCAAGGGAGGTATTTCCTATTTTTCAACTTTACATAACTTCTCTGAAACACATGTTTCAAAGGAAATACACGTCGAAAAGGTTATAGACCGAGTGGGAAGTGGCGACTGTTTCATGGCAGGATTAATCTATGGGCACCTCCGAGGGTGGCACAAACAAAAAATTGTAGATTTTTCAGCTTGTGCAGCTACAGGAAAATTAAAACAAATGGGCGATGCTACCACGCAAACCGTTTCTGAAATTTTACAGAGTATAACCGATTCAAACGAATGAATACCTACCAAACTACGCTTCTAAAAATAAATACATACCCGCTCATCCCTGTATTTTTTCATGCTAATTTGGATACAGCTCAACGCGTACTTCAAGCTTGCTATGATGGAGGTGTACGTGTATTTGAATTTACGAATCGAGGACAAGAAGCATTGGAAGTATTCGAAGGATTGGTACATTACGCCAAAATCCACTGCCCTGATTTAGTCATTGGCATAGGTACTATCTTTACGACCGAGGAAGCACAATTGTTTATAGAAAAAGGTGCACAGTTTGTAGTTCAACCGGGCACTGTCAAAGAGGTGGGACTCTTATGCCATAAATACCAAATTCCTTGGATTCCGGGTGTGCTGACACCCACGGAAATCATACAGGCAGTTCAATGGGGTGCTGTAATTGTAAAAATTTTTCCAGGAAATAGCGTTGGTTCCACCTACTTGAAATCATTACGAGGTCCATTTCCACAACTAAAATTCATGGTTACAGGTGGTGTAGAACCCACTTTTGAGAGTATTCAAGAGTGGTTTCAGGCAGGTGCCAATGCCGTTGGGTTAGGATCCCAATTATTTAAAAATCTAGACCAACCACAAATTATTCGCCAAACCCTCTCAGAATTATTCAACCTTACCCCTTAATACATGCAAAATACAACTAAAAAGTACCGATGGACTATCTGTGGACTCGTATTTTTAGCCACGACAATCAATTACCTTGATCGCGCGGTCATCAGTTTATTGAAGCCCATTCTGGAGAAGGAATTCGCATGGAGTGAAACAGACTATGGGAATTTAGTTATCTTATTTAATCTTTCCTACGCAATAGGGATGCTCGGCGTTGGTCGGGTAATCGACAAGTTAGGTACGAAAAAGGGATACGCACTTGCTACCACTTTATGGAGTCTCTCAGCTATGGCACACGCATTGGCTACAAGTACATTTGGTTTTGGTATCGCTCGTTCCTTGTTGGGAATTACAGAATCGGGTAATTTCCCCTCTGCTATTAAAACAATTGCTGAGTGGTTTCCTAAAAAAGAGCGCGCTTTGGCAACAGGTATTTTTAATTCAGGCACAAACATAGGGGCAATTATTGCCCCATTAACTGTTCCCTTTATTGCCGTTGTTTGGGGTTGGCAGTGGGCATTTGTCTTGACTGGAGCCATCGGATTTATCTGGTTAATCCTTTGGTATATGATGTATGAAACCCCAGAAAAACATACTCAACTTTCTTCAGAAGAACTCGCTTACATCCAGCAAACAGAAAGTGCTGATGAAGAAATTAGAGAAGAAAACAGCCATCCAGCTTCTTGGGCAAAACTATTGACCTTCAAACAAACGTGGGCGTTTGTAATTGGCAAATTTCTGACAGATCCTGTATGGTGGTTTTATTTATTTTGGCTTCCCGCCTTTCTATCAGCTGAATACGGTTTACAAAAAACAGATATTGCCATTCCTGTTGCCTTAGTTTACACGATTTCAACGGCTGGTAGTATTTTTGGTGGGTATCTACCTCTCTATTTCTCGAACAAGGGCTGGACTATTTTTAGGTCTAGAAAAATAGCTATGTTGTTGTATGCCCTCGCTGCCCTTCCAGCTATTTTTGCCCAATTAGCGGGAGGTATCAATATGTGGTTGGCAGTCGGTATTATTGGATTGGCTTGTTCAGCACACCAAGCATGGAGTGCAAATATATTCACGACGGTCAGTGATCTATTCCCCAAGAAAACCATTGCGTCTGTCACTGGAATTGGGGGCATGGCAGGAGCACTCGGAGGGGTCGTAATCGCCACAATAGGCCCTCGCTTATTTGATTATTATAAGGCACTAGGTAGTATTCAAACAGGATATTATATTCTTTTCTTATATTGTGGATGTGCCTATTTACTCGCTTGGTTAGTCATGCACTTACTTGTTCCGAAAATGAAAAAAGTGATTATTTAATGGCGAGAATACATATAAAAAAATCCCTGTCTTTGGATACACTTCCTTCAGACAGGGATTTTCAGTTATACAAAAAACGAATTTATTGCGGTTGATTTTCTTTGTTATTATTCTCTTTGGAAGGAAGAATCTCTACAGCACGCGTGGTTTGTGTGGGTTGAGTTCCTCCTCTAGTGTCAAACTTGGTGGAAATAGTCGGGTTGATTGGTGCATCTTTCACACCTGTATCATTGAGGGATTTTTCAGCCATACGAATCAGCGTTCCGATCGACTCATAACTTAATCCTTCTTTAATGGCTTGATGGTAATACCCGATGGCACGTTGAAGCATCGCAGCGGTAGCTTCCGGCGTTCGTTGCCGCCAAGCCACCCGATGTAGAACCTCACCTTGTTCCAAGCTAATCTTCGGAATTTCACCACGTGTAGGATCTTCTGGATTAATTTCTACCAATTGTATCAAGTTTTGCTTTGCCAATTCATAGTTTTTTAATGCACGATAATCACTGTATTTCTTCTTGAGGTACATCGCCCGCGAGCTATTTTTAATCTGTTGTTCTATCAACGGGTTTCCTATATGCTCAGGTGATTTTGCCGCTGTTCGATACATAAAAAAAGCGTCCCAGTACCTACCTTCTCGGAAATAATCGTTGGCCTCCGTTACCAAGTAAGCATCTGATTGTGCCCAACTCGTAAAAGAAAAGTTTGTGATCAAAAGCGCCATCAAAATTAAAATCCTATTTTTACTCATCTTTTATCTACGATTTAGTCTTACTAATACAATTTAATTATGCTAAAGGTTAATTTTATGTATATTTGGTCATTTCTATTGATCCTAAATTTACCCTTTATGATGCGAACAACGCTATTTACCACAGGGATAATCTCCTTGTTTTCACTTGTTATTAACGCCCAATCTATTCAAAAATTACCAGAGTATAACCTTAAATCTAGCCAAACTGAACACCATCTGCGCTTTTTGGCGTCTGATGAACTCATGGGACGCAAAACGGGTGAAATAGGCAATCAGATTGCTGCAAGATATATTGCCGAGCAATTCCGATTAGTAGGTGCAAAACCTGCTGTGAACGGCTCTTTTTTGCAATCTGTTCCGCTTGAAACCATTACCCCACCTGCCTCTGGGTATATCCAAACATTTGAAGGTAGAATGAATATCAACGATGACTTTATCTTGATGTCTGGCGATGGTTTCACCGTAGAAAAAGTAGAAATCGTCTATCTACCCTACGCTTGGATTGACAAAGATACAGACTATAACGATTACAAAGATATCGACGTAAAAGGAAAATTAATTGTCACAAGTGTCGGCTTTCCGGGTGCCAATACTCCGCAACAGATGTTCTCTGCCCTGGCTGAAAAATCCAAAATCGCCAAAGAAAAAGGGGCTCTTGCCTTGATTGAAGTATTCAACTCTCCAATGCCTTGGCGAAACATTACGTCTTATTTTGGTCGAAAATCCATAAAAATAAAAACCAATGACACGGCCGAAATCCCGCATATTTGGATTAGTAGTGCCGCAGCAAAGAATATCACAAAAGATAAAGTTAGTACAGCATCGGTACAAATCGCAAGACGTAAATCAACACCGCTACAAACCACAAATGTCATTGGCATTTTGGAAGGTACAGACCCTAAACTCAAAGAAGAATTTGTCGTTCTTTCAGCACATTATGATCATGTTGGACACGGGGCAACGCAAGGGAAAGTCACACCGACAGATAGCGTCTTTAACGGGGCACGCGATAATGCTTTTGGTGTAACCGCTCTTCTAGCCGCTGCCCAAGCAATCTCGCAACAACCAACCAAACGCTCCATCTTATTAATCGCCTACACAGGGGAAGAAATTGGATTACTTGGTAGCCGTTTCTATGCTGAGAATCCCGTCGTTCCACTCGAAAAATGCGTCTATAACTTAAATTGTGACGGTGCAGGATACAACGATACTTCTCTATTAACTGTCATTGGATTAAACAGAACATCTGCTAAAAATGACATTGTATTAGCAGCTCAAGCCTTCGGACTAAAAGCCCAAGAAGACACTGCCCCCGAGCAAAATCTCTTTGACCGCTCAGACAACGTAAGTCTTGCGGCAAAAGGTATTCCTGCTCCTACTTTCTCTCCTGGATTTACTGCCTTCGATGACGTTATCAATACATACTATCACCAAGTCGCAGATAATCCAGAGACTGTAGATTTTGGTTATTTACTCAAATATTGCCAATCCTTCACATACGCCGCACGTTTAATCGCTAATAAACCACAAGCACCTACTTGGATGCCAGGAGATAAATACCAAAAAGCATTTGAAAATCTCTTCAAAAAATAAAAATCTTTCCTCTGTTATAAAGGAATTCGTTCTTTTTTGTGAACAACAAGGAATAGAAAGGTTTGAGGTAGAACCTATTGCAGGTTCACCTCAAACTTCTTTTCTGTATATTCAAATGGAAACATCTGTTCGAATTGCCTTGCTAAACCACGAAAACCCACCGATTTACAACGAGTTCATGGATTGGTACCAAAAACAGGCTCCTCTTTTTGTCCTTTGGACAGATTACTGGCAAGAAAAAAAAGAAGTCGTTTTTTCGAAAATCCAGCATGAACTGGGTCGCTCCATTCGTGTGCCCGCCCGTGTTTGTCAGGTTAGACGAATAACGGCCCCGGTTTCCACACAATTTTTACAAAATCATCACTTACACCCCGTTCCGAAAGCCCGGATTCACTACGGTTTGTTTTTGCCCACCGCTTATTTTCGGTTGATTCCTGCAGAATTTTTTGCCCAATTACCCAGCCACTCCTTTACAGAACACGGTCTTTTTTTAGCAGTTTCAACATTTTCCAATGCAAAAAAAATAGAGCGTCATAAACATATTTTTCGATCGTACGAATGGATTCGCTCTTGCTCACACAAAGGATTTGTCGTAGTGGGTGGCTTGCATAAATTACTCAAAACATTTGAAAAAGACATTCAACCCGATGATTTAGTGACGTATGCAGATGTGGAATGGTCGCCGCAAGAAGGTGCTTTTCAGAAAATAGGATTTGAACCTTACGGAAAAATGGCGCCCTGTTTTTATCGTTGGAATGACCAAGAAACCCAAAGAGAAAAAATACAAGATAGCCTTCTTGCCACCGATTTTTTCCCACTATTCAATTTAGGGAGTTCAAAATGGATTCGGTATTACAAAACAATCAAAGAAGAATATGAAGTACGATGAGCCAAACTTACTTGTTGTCTTAGGCCCTACGGCAAGTGGAAAAACCCGTTTGGCCGTTCAGTTGGCGTACCAACTACAATCGGGGGTAATCAGTGCGGACAGCCGGCAAGTATATCGACACATGGACATTGGTACAGGCAAAGATTTAAACGAATATATACTTGATAATCAACAAATTCCGTATCATTTAATTGATATTTTAGAACCAGGAGACCAATACGATGTCGCTCAATTTCAGCGCGATGTATTGCAAATTATTCCGCAATATACTCCCCCAAATATCCCTGTGCTTTGTGGTGGAACAGGTTTATACATCCAAGCTATTCTGGCAAATCATCAATTTACACAAATCCCGATTGATGAAGAAAAGAGAACATTTTGGCAAAAGGCAGGTTTTGAAGCAGCCCAAAAACACTACGAAAATTTAAAAGAGTGGCCTTATCAAGGAGATACTTCTACCTTCAAACGACTTATCCGTGCTATTGAAATCAATGAATATTTATTAGAAAGCCCGATGCCCGACGTATCTTCCTACGCGTTTTCGCCTTTTATCATTGGCCTAGATGTGTCCCGAGAAGAGCGCAGAAAACGCATATCTGCTCGCTTAAAAAAACGTGTAGAACAAGAAGGCATGATACAAGAAGTTGAAGGATTATTGAAAAAGGGAGTATCTGCCGATAAACTTCGTTTTTATGGACTTGAGTACAAGTACATCACGGACTATCTCGAAGGGTACCTAACACGAGAAACGATGTTAGGACAATTAGAGGTAGCTATCCATCAATTTGCGAAGCGGCAGATGACGTTTTTTCGGAGTATGGAGAAAAAAGGAATGAAAATTCACTGGATTGATGCACAACTCGACGTGACACAGCAATTGAATGAAATCAAGAAAGCGGGATTTCTTGGTTTACGTTAAAAATAGAGAAGACAACCTTAAATGGTCTGTATTTACAAACTTTTCGTCGAAAACTCGTGTTCAACAAATACGCTTAAACGCGTACAAGATGTATGGATCTGGGATTAAAAACAATTGTTTTTATGCATACTTATATAAACATCTGATTATCAATTCATTAAAATATAATCGATGGCAATATACGAAGTAGCTATAAAAAGTTAGCAAAGTAGCGTTCAAATATTTGTTTGGCGAAAGACTAAAATTGTATTATTTTTATTATTTTAGCGGTAGCAATTCCAAATAATTCATCAACAATCATAACTTTAGCAAAATAACCTAACACCCACATGTCTGATAAAGCAAAATTGATACTTGACGGGAAAGAATATGAATTTCCTATTGTGACTGGAACGGAGAACGAGAATGCCATTGATATTGGTAAACTTCGTGCAGCGACAGGTCACATCACAATTGACTCTGGTTTTAAAAATACAGGTTCTACTCAAAGTGCCATTACTTTCTTGGATGGTGAAGAGGGAATTCTTCGTTACAGAGGCTATTCTATTGAAGAGTTGGCAGACAAAGCTGAATTTTTGGAAGTAGCTTATTTATTAATTTACGGTGAATTACCTACACAGGAAGAATACGCCAAATTTAAGTCTGAAATCACGCACCACACGATGGTCAATGAGGACATGCGTAAAATATTTGACGGTTTCCCGGTAAACGCGCACCCAATGGGCATCATGTCTTCTTTGGTCAGTGCCATGAGTGGTTTTTACCCAGATTCGTACGATGATAAAAGACCTGACCAAACAGACCTGCATATCATCCGTTTGTTAGCGAAATTCCCAACAATTGCTACTTGGTGCTATAAAAAATCGCAAGGTCACCCAATCAATTATCCAAAAAACAACTTGGATTACAGTGCTAACTTCTTACAAATGATGTTTGCACTGCCAGTTGAAGAATACAAAGTAGATCCTGTTGTAAGCTCTGCTATCAATAAATTATTGATTCTACATGCAGACCACGAACAAAACTGTTCTACATCGACTGTCCGCTTGGTTGGTTCATCAAAAGCAAATATCTACTCGTCTATATCCGCTGGTATTTCCGCACTTTGGGGTCCACTTCACGGTGGAGCAAACCAAGAAGTGATTGAGATGCTCGAAGAAATCAGACAAGATGGCGGAAATGTTCAGAAATACGTGGACATGGCGAAAGATAAATCATCGAACTTCCGTCTCTTTGGTTTTGGTCACCGTGTTTATAAAAACTTTGACCCACGTGCTAAAATCATTAAAAAAGCAGCAGACGATGTTCTATCAAAATTGGGCGTAAATGACCCAGTTCTCGATATTGCGCGTGGACTAGAAGAAGCTGCCCTAAAAGATGATTATTTCGTATCTAGAAATCTATATCCAAACGTGGACTTCTACTCAGGTATCATTTACCGCGCACTTGGCATTCCTGTAAACATGTTTACTGTGATGTTCGCCATTGGTCGCCTTCCTGGTTGGGCAGTTGCTGGATGTAAGGGTATTTCACCTCA
>CAYNRA010000056.1:14009-19940 GCA_964399465.1 uncultured Cytophagales bacterium | reverse complement strand
TTAAAATGATTTGGACTTAACGAGCGCGCTGATACAGAAAGGTAATTTTCAAACTCTTTTCGAGCTGCTGTAAATGATTTGTTCTCATAGAGCTCTAATCCATTGTGATAGATGGACTCTGTGGAAGCATACGTGAGTGTGTTTTGGGTTACTCCTTCCGTTGCCAGACTCAGGAAGCCAAGCCCC
Source organism: uncultured Cytophagales bacterium (assembly GCA_964399465.1). Classification (GTDB taxonomy): domain Bacteria; phylum Bacteroidota; class Bacteroidia; order Cytophagales; family Spirosomataceae; genus CAYNRA01. Next base: position 19,754 of record CAYNRA010000056.1, on the reverse strand, counting down.
AACCACATTTTTTTATAATTCATATATTACTCTTTTTTTGAAAATAACTCGACAAACAAAGATAAAAGAAAGAATTTTGTCAACAACTTTTGACCTATTGCTAATTGTAGGAACAAAACTAGGATTAGTCTCATTTTGGCATATATTTCTTTTATATACCGAAGTGTTTTGCTAGTTTCAAATTTAAAAACGGATAATCCAGTTTTTCATTGCACATTTAAATCTTCAAAAAAGTATGCTATCAAACACAATAAAGCACATTTTGCTCTCTGCATGTTTGCTTTTAACATCTATTTCAAGCTACGCTCAAACATATGCAACCAGCTATGAATTGAGCATGCCTAATCCACAAACGCATTATTTTCATGTCAAAATGAAAATAGCCAATATCCAAAAATCCTCATTATTGACCAATAAAGACAAGTTAACGCTAAAAATGCCCGTCTGGACTCCCGGGTCTTATCTTGTTAGAGAATTTGCAAAAAACGTAGATAGATTGACTGCTAAAAGTGGAAACACAAGTTTAAATACAAAAAAGATCAATAAGAATACATGGGAAGTTTCGCTTTCAGGAGCTGATCAGGTTGTAATTGAGTATGACGTTTATGCTTTTGAACTTACTGTACGTACATCTTTTATAGATGATACGCATGGTTATGTGAATGGAGCAAGTGTTTTCTTATATGTACCCCAATTAGTAAACGAACCAATGGATATCCAAGTGAAGCCTTACGAAAAATGGAGTACGGTATCCACAGCGATGGAACCAATTGGAAAATGGCATTACAAAGTCCCTAATTACGATTTATTAGTAGACAGTCCAATTGAGATTGGAAATCATAAGGTTATTACATTCGAATCAATGGGAATTACACACCAAATTGCCATGTATGCACTCGTTGATCTAAAATACGATGAAGCAGAATTAATTAAGACATACAAAGCAACTGTAGAAGCTGCTGCTACAGTTGTAGGCGAACATCCATGTGATCGTTACCTCTTTATTATTCATCATTTACCTGGTATTGGTGGTGGATTGGAACATCTTTACTCTACAACCTGCCAAACATCACCAAATGTATATCAGAGTCCGACATCTATGAAGCGATTCTTCAGTCTCATCGCTCATGAATATTTTCACCTTTGGAATGTTAAACGTATCAGACCAATTGAGTTAGGGCCTTTCAATTACGATGAAGAAAATTATACCACCTTACTTTGGGTATCAGAAGGATTTACTTCATTCTACCAAAATGATATATTAAGACGTGGAAATGTAATCACAGAGCAAGAATTCAAAGAAGATCTAGTTAGCTCTATCAATCAAATTGAAAATCAACCTGGACAACAAATTCAATCTGTGTCTGAATCCTCATGGGACGCATGGATTAAATTTTACCGACCAAATGAAAACTCAAACAATACAACGGTTTCCTATTATACCAAAGGAGGAGTATTGGGATCGCTTCTTAATCTTGAAATTTTGGGAAGCACAAAAGGACAGAAAAATTTAGATGATGTATTTAAATATTTATGGAAATCATATTATAAAGAGAAGAAAAGAGGGTTTTCAGAAACTGAATTCAAAGAGGCAGTAGAAAAAATTGCGAATAAAAAACTAGATGATTTTTTCACAAAGTATGTATATGGTACGGAACAAATAGACTACAACTATTTTTTCCAATATGCAGGAATGCAACTGATTGATAAATACGCCTCGCGACAAACACCTGGATTTGGCGCAAATGTTCGACCTAACGGGGTAGTTGTTCGGGTTGATAAAGGAACTGCAGCATACGAAGCTGGCATAAATGTCAATGATAAATTAATTACAATAGACAATAAACCCTTTACAACTATTCAAGAGGCACTTTCAAATAAAAAAATTGGGGATAAAGTACTGGTTATCGTGGAACGCTCTGGAGTGAATCTAACCTATGAGCTAACTCTCAAAAGGGATGCGACTGTCGCCTATGAAATGGTTCATTTGCCCAATAAAACAGAAACACAGAAACTCATCAATTCGAAACTAATGCATTTATAAGTATCAAAAATAAACAAAAAAGGAGGCCGTAGGCCTCCTTTTTTTAATCTACCATGTCTATAACAGATTCTAAATCCTCATTCATTTGCCGAAAACGCTCCATCGCATTTTTATAAAAAGTATCGCCAAGCATTTCCTCAATCTCGTCAATACTCGATACGTCATATTCACTTACCTTAAATGTCTGTTCGTAATTTCCAGCTTCAAGTTTGATAATGAATTTGTTATTAAACGAAAAAACCGTTGTTTTGCAAAAATCGTTGGGAATTTCTTTGATAAGCCTCATGTTGATGATTATATTTTTCGGCAAAACTAATAGATTAAATGAATAGTTACTATCATATGAATAAAAATAAATCAATTATTTCTCCAAATAATTCCATTTCAGGTTTTATTTTCTTCTTCTCAATTCTAATTCTACATGGATGTTCGAATAAAAATAAACAAGAAGCTGCTGAATTTTTTGAAAGGGCAAATTACCATGTATCCATCAATGAGCCTGATAAAGCACTTGGATTTTATACAGAAGCGATAGAAAAAGTACCTGATTTTGCAGATGCCTATCTAAACCGTGGACTGATTTACGAAAAAAGAGCTATGTACACCGAAGCACAAGCTGACTACCAAAAAGCGGTAGAAGTAGACCCTGAGTTTACTCAAGCTCAATTTAGCCTCGCACGTATTTTACATATCGTAAACAGAGCAAATGATTCTGAAAAAATTCTTTCTGAACTTTCGACACGCTACAAAGACTCTCTTTCTTATCATTATCTTCATGCCAAAAATCTGACCGCGCTCAATAAACTAGATCAGGCCCAGACTTTTTTTTCAATAGCTGTACAAAAAGACCCGAAAAATCCAGAAATCTTGAATGACTTCGGATTTGTCTATTTTCTTCAAAATGATTTAAATGACGCTGAAAAGTTATTTTTGCAAGCAATTCAATACACAACCTCTAACCCATTCCCCTATCATAATTTAAGTGTAGTCTATGCGCTTCAGCAAAAATTTGAAGCTGCACTCTTTAACTCGCAAAAAGCCATTGAACTTGAACCAACTTCAGGACTTTTTCAGTCAAATCATGGATTCCACCTTTTATTAAATCAACGATCTTCTGAAGCCCAAGGCCATTTAGATAAAGCGGAAAAATTGGGTTATAAGGATAGTTATCATTTAAGAAACAAAGGCGTTTTTTTCCTCCAAACCAAAAATTTTCCAGAAGCAATACGATATTTACAACAAGCTGAAAAAGAAAATCCTGATACAAAACTTGTCTATTATTTTCTGGGGAAAGCATATGAGGCTAATCAAAATACTAAAGACGCTTGCCTTGCATTCAAACAAGGAAAACGTCTTCAAGATAATTGGTCTGATAAATTAGCCCGATGTCCTTAATTAAAAAGGGAGGTTATTTGAGTTTTTCGTTCATTTCCATGCATTTTATTCTCTTCGGAATTTGAGTGAAACTCAAGTATCCTAGCTCCCTCATTTTCGAGAAATTCCCGTAAGTCCTTACGTGTAAATGCTCCAGACTTGCCAAATACGTACGGAATTCGAAAGTTCGAAGCAATGCCTTCCATCTGGAAAGTGTGACCCGTTTGAAAAAAAGCGGTATAACTAGGTTGTTCCACTGGACCAGGAATCATTCCGAATATACCTCCACCTTGATTGTTTAAAACAATTATTTTCAAATTCGACGGGAATATGTTTTGCCACAATGCGTTTGAATCGTATAAAAATGAAATATCTCCAACCAAGCAAACATGTTGCTCATTGGGAGAAGCATATGCTGCACCTACTGCAGTACTCACACAGCCATCAATGCCACTTGTCCCTCGATTACAATGAATAAATGGAAAGTTTGACAAACCATAAAATAGATTCACATACCTTATAGCCAAGCTGTTACCAACATGTAGTTGAACTTCAGTAGATACAGAACAAACTAATGAAAGCACCAAATCAGCTTCAGAAAAAAGTATATCTGAATTTGATTTCTCATAATAAAGAATGAGCGATTCTTTCACTTTCATTTCTATCCCAACCCACTCATGGTAATATCTCTCGTTTTTATTGCTACCTTCTTTTGAAGCCACCTGAAATTCTTTAAAAAATAAAACAGGAGGTAAGCTGATATGCCAAGTCAAAGTTTGAAAGGGATCTTTCAGAATATCACCTATTTGTACATGCCAATGTTCTTTGGGTGGATTTGCCCGTACGAACTGTTTGAAAGGTTTTGAAATAAATGATTTTTCAGTCGTGATTAAAATATCAGGCTGTAAGCTTACCAATTGTTCAGTAGGAATAGAACCTAAATAATGGTCGTGCAATAATATAAACGCATCACCTTTTACTTGACTTATACTATCACCAAGAATAGGATACATTTGTGCAAGTTCACTTAATATTCCAGAAAGTTCAGGATTATCTTGTTGTCCAACCGCAAAAAGAACTTTTTGCCCACTTTGTACTATCTCCCTTACTCTTTCTTTTATTTTTTCAGAAACAGAAACAGAGGGAGAGTCCCATAGAATAGGCTGACAACTTGAAATCAACGGGTAGTCTTTTGTTTCTGGGTAAAAAGGCTCACGAATAGGAATATTGATATGTATAGGGCCACAAGGTTCTTGAACAGCATGCTGAATCGCCTCTGATGCAGTTCTTTTACACATCCATTGAGTATCGTGATTCGTGTAATCTGCTTGCCATTGGTAGGCCCTCTTGACGTGCTGACCGTAGATATTTTGTTGAAAAATCGTTTGCCCATCGTATTGATGTATCCACTCTACGGGTCTATCCGCTGTAAATACAAGCAATGGAACTTCCAAAAAATAAGCTTCAGCAACAGCTGGTGAAAAGTTCAAAGCTGCAGTTCCAGAAGTACAAACCAAGACAACTGGCTTTTTAGATTTTTGTGCTATACCAAGTGCTATATATGCTGCGCTTCGTTCATCCTGAACTGCACGACAATGAATTTTTGGATGCTCAGTAAATGCAATTGTTAAGGCTGCACTTCTAGAGCCTGGGCAAAGGATTGCATCTTGAACACCGAGTTCAGCACAAATTTGAGCTAAATCTATGAGTGGAGATAGGATAGCCATACAAAAAGAGTTTGGGTTAAAATGCAAAAAAGACACGAAACGTGTCTTTTTTGACTTACATAACTGAAATATCAGACGTTTTATCCAAGATAAGCGATTAAAGCCTTGCTTCGATTAGTTTGACGCAAACGACGAATTGCTTTCTCTTTAATTTGTCGAACGCGTTCACGTGTCAAATTAAATTGTTCACCGATTTCCTCAAGTGTCATAGCTTGTGTGCCATTTAAGCCAAAATAGAACATAATGACTTCTTTTTCACGAGGGGTTAATGTATCAAGTGCTCTGAGTACCTCACGACGAAGCGAGTCATTCATCAGCTCTTGATCAGGCTTTTCTTCCAAATCATTTTCCAATACATCCAACAAACTATTCTCTTCACCCTGTACAAACGGAGCATCTACAGAAACGTGGCGACCAGAAATCTTCATGGTATCAACCACCTCATTCGCTGTAATTTCTAGAACTTCCGCTAATTCTTCAGGAGAAGGTTCTCTTTCAAACTTTTGTTCAAGCTCGGAGTATGTCTTTGAAATTTTATTTAGAGAACCAACTCTGTTGAGTGGTAATCTAACAATCCGAGATTGTTCAGCCAAAGCTTGA
>CAYNRA010000056.1:12424-13999 GCA_964399465.1 uncultured Cytophagales bacterium | reverse complement strand
GGCGAATCCACCAAACAGCATACGAAATAAATTTAAAACCACGCGTTTCATCAAATCTTTGGGCAGCTTTGATAAGCCCTAAATTACCTTCATTTATTAAGTCTCCTAAAGAGAGACCTTGATTTTGGTATTGTTTAGCAACAGACACCACGAAACGAAGATTGGCTTTTGTCAGTCTTTCCAATGAGCGTTGATCTCCTTCTCTGATTTTTTGAGCAAGGATTACCTCTTCATCCGGAGTTAATAAATCTACCTTACCAATTTCCTGCAGATATTTATCAAGCGATTGACTTTCTCTGTTGGTAATTTGTTTACTGATTTTAAGCTGTCTCATATATTTTTGCCCGAACGCTTTTTAAGTTAATTCAAAAAAGTAACACAAAATTTCAACTGAATGTTCAATTTACAGAAATTATTCAGCTGCTTTCTCTTGTCTAGGGGGTCTTGGTAACAAAACCTTTCTTGACAAACGATACTTGCCCGATTTTTTGTCTATCTCAATTAATTTTACTTGAATCTCTTCTCCGATTTCAAGTACACCATCCATAGTTGGAAGTCGTTCCCAAGAAATCTCAGAAATGTGCAAAAGCCCTTCTTTTCCTGGCAAAAACTCAACAAAAGCTCCAAATGGCTGTATAGACTTTACAGTTGCTTGGTATTCTGTACCTACTTCAGGAACAGCAACAATACCTTCCACTCGACTTCTTGCCATAGCCATTGCTTTAGCATCTTTCGCAAAAATAGAGACATACCCTTTGTTGTCTTTTTCTTCAATAGTTATTGTAGCGCCAGATTCACGTTGAATCTCCTGCACAATTTTCCCTCCTGGTCCAATAACCGCACCAATGAATTCACGCTCAATAATGATGACATGTGCACGAGGTGCATGTGGTTTCAAATCTGCACGTGGTGTTTCAAGTGCAGACTTCATAATTTGAAGAATATGTAATCTGCCCTCTTTTGCTTGCAATAGAGCTTGCTCTAAAACTTCAAAAGACAATCCACCAATTTTAATATCCATTTGGCAAGCAACAATTCCTTTTTCTGTCCCTGTTACCTTGAAATCCATATCACCCAAATGATCTTCATCTCCTAGGATATCAGAAAGAACTGCAAATTTACCTGACTCAATATCCGTAATAAGCCCCATTGCGATACCAGAAACTGGGGCAGAAATAGGTACACCTGCATCCATTAAAGATAAACAACCCGCGCAAACAGTTGCCATAGAAGACGAACCGTTTGATTCCAAGATATCTGAAACCACCCGAATTGTATATGGATTATTTTCTTCTGGAGGTAATACCTTTTTCAAGGAACGCATAGCCAAATTTCCATGACCAATTTCACGGCGGCTCGCCCCTCTGTTTGGTTTCACTTCACCAGTAGAGAATCCAGGGAAATTATAATGCAAGTAAAACTTAGAGAAACTTAAGGACATAGCCTGATCCACTAACATCTCATCTAACTTCGTACCTAGAGTTGTTGTAGACAACGATTGGGTTTCCCCTCTTGTGAACAGGGCAGAACCATGTGCAGATGGTAAATAATCAACTTCGCATGTAATTGGACGAA
>CAYNRA010000056.1:8878-12414 GCA_964399465.1 uncultured Cytophagales bacterium | reverse complement strand
CTTCACTCCAGATTGGGCGAATTTCGTTTGTTTTACGACCATCTAAACGTTTACGCTCATCTAATACCAATTTACGAGAAGTATCGTATTTGATTTCACCAAAATACGTTTTAATCAAGGTTTCATCGTATCCATGGTCTTCTGGTAGTGATGCAACGAATTCGTCTAATACTGCTTGATAGCCCTCACTACGGACTTGCTTGGCGCTACCTAATTGTCCGACTGCGTATACTTTATCAAACAATTCATTGTACATACGTTCCTTTAACGCAAGATCATGCACTTCATGATTATATTCACGTTTTACAAGTGCACCTACAGCTTCGGCCAAATCTTTTTGTGCTTGAACTTGAATTTTAATAGCATCATGAGCCACACGGATCGCATCTATCATTTCTTGTTCAGTAAATTCATTACCTTCTCCTTCCACCATGATAATGTTTTCGGCAGTACCGGCAACAATCAAATCAATAGAAGCTTCTTTCATCTGACTGAAAGTAGGATTAACAACAAATTCACCATTTATTTTGGCGATACGCACCTCTGAAATGGGTCCGTTGAAAGGAATATCTGAAACAGCAATCGCTGCAGAAGCCGCAAGTGCAGCTAACGCATCCGGCTGTACATTTGTATCAGCAGAGTAAAGCGTTACTTGTACCTGTACATCCGCATGATAATCTTCAGGGAAAATAGGACGAAGTGCACGGTCAATAAGACGTGAAACTAGGATTTCATTGTCCGAAAGTCTCCCCTCTCTTCTTTGGAAACTCCCTGGTATTCTTCCTGAACCTGCAAACTTTTCTTGGTAATCTACAGAAAGAGGAAGGAAGTCAGTACCTTCTTTGTGTTTCTTAGCAGCAACGACTGTTGCCAACATCATAAGGTTTTCGTGTTTTAAGACAACAGAGCCATCAGCTTGACGAGCTAGCTTGCCAGTTTCAAGGATGATTTCCTTACCATCTGGCATGGTAATTTTTTGTTCTTTGATAGTAAACATCAGTAATAAAATTGGGCTACGGTTCCGCTTTCGACGTAGCGATAGTATCCTCTTATAAACTCCGCGGGGATATAGAAATGAATTAAAAATACAACGGGAAAAGGGAACCATTTCTGATTCCCTTTAAAATTACTTACGAATACCTAGTTCTGCAATAATTGAACGGTATCTCTCAATGTCATTTTTGTACAAATAATCTAACAAACGACGGCGCTTACCAACTAACTTCAATAAGCCAAGACGCGTAGAATAATCGTGTTTGTGTACCTTGAGGTGCCCGGTTAAGTGAGCAATACGGTAAGTGAATAATGCAATCTGTGATTCTGGTGAACCCGTATCAGTTGCTGATTTTTGGAAACCTTTCTGACCGAAAATTTCCTCTTTTTTCTCCTTAGTTAAATACATTTGATGTTAACTTAGATTTATAAAATTAATTAAGATGCAAAAATACAAATTATTTAGGCAAGTTGGTTTATCTTATGTCTTTTTTTATACAATTTACCCTTGACAAAAGCAATTATTTTTTTAAACCCGTTCGAATCAAATAGATTAGCATCCTTAGATGCTTTCCGTAACAAGAATATACTTATTAGCGCTAGAACAAAATCTGCAAACCAGACGCCTACCAAGACATCAACTAGACCTTCTTTTGCATATTTATCACCTAACTGCATAAGTACATACATAAATATAAAGAATGAAATCGCAATTAAAACAGGCATTCCAAATCCTCCTTTTTTGATAATTGACCCCAAAGAAGCACCGATAACAAACATAATCAAACATGCCAATGCCATGGTAAAACGATGCCATTTTTCTACTTCCGCTCGAGCTATCAGCTTTTGTGTATTGTAGTGCATCGTTGTGGCGAGTTCAAGTTGAGAAATCGAGCTTTTGGATTGATTGTAGGCATTTTCATAGGTTAACTCTTTCGCATAACCTTGTTCCACCTGTTTCATTTTTTCAACAATCCATGGCCCTTCTTTTATAGCAATTGGTCTTTTTAAAGTATCTTTAATTTGAACCAATGGTTTAAATTGATACGAAGAATAGTTTTTTAATATATTAACTTGATTTTTAGCCGTCTTTTTTAATTCCAACCGTGTCGAGTCCACTTGATTATCCAACTCACGAATAGTCTTCATTAGTTCATGGTACTTGAACTGGTTTTCATCCGTACGTTTCATTCCGAAACTTTCTAGTGAAAAAACAATCTTATTTGACTTAAATGTATTTTTCAAGTACTGTGTTTCACGATTGGATTGGCCTGAGGCAGCACTCAACTGCTCTGAGTAATTTGCCCCATTATATAATTCCAAAACCAAATGCGAACTACCAAGAATAGAATACATTTTACCACTATCTGCGATAGTAACACTTGTATTTCCGTCATTTTTTGTGTGGTCATATATAATGATGTCTCGAAGCCAATCTCCTTTCTTTGCTTTTTCTCTAACCTTTATATTATAATTAGGAATTTCATTGTAAAAAATACCTTCTGTCAAGTTCACACTTACTTTAGCTGTGCGAATATCGTAGAGCAAACTATACCCTTTCAAATTAGCCCAAGGTGCTATTCGATTACCGAACCAAAAAGAAAATAAAGAGATACCTATTGCAAAGATGCCTACGGGAAGTATAATTCGGGGCAGAGGAATGCCCGCTGATTTGATAGCAGTTAGTTCAACATGTTCTCCAAGATTGCCAAATGACATCAAGGAAGCAAGTAAAGTAGCTAATGGCAATGAGATCGGGATTGTCATGAGTGCGAAGTAGCCAAAAAGTTGACCATAAGTAGCTAAGTCTAACTCTTTGCTTACTAAGTCCTCAAAGTACATCATCAAAAAACGCATGAGAAAGATGAAAATGACAACAAGAGTGGTTAGTATAAAAGGCCCAATAAACGACCGGAGAACCAAATAATCAATTTTTTTCATGCGAAGTTTTCAAAATGAGACCGCAAATGTAAGAAATCAATGACTATCCCCCTACAATATTTTTTAACGCTTCAATTAATCCATCCCATAAATCTTCTAAATCATCTTCATCTGTACTTGAAGAAAAATCGGTTATTCGTAAATAGGTAGAGCCGTCTAGTTCACTAGCTTCCAACTTAAATTCTAAATAACTAAGCTCAGCGTCATCCCCTTCAAACTCAAAACGAGCCGATTTATTCAATCGAGAGGAAGTAAGTTTAGCTATGTGATCTTGATTTTCCCATAGAAAATGATATAGATGGTTCGAATCCACGGAAACTTTGTCACAAAACCATTGTTCGAGCCCACCTGGCGTACTAAGGTAAGGATATAAAACCTTAGCTGAATTACGGAAGGCGTACTCTCTCACGAACTTATATTTTGTAGTCATAATCAATTTAGGTATTTTTTTACTAGTTACTTATAATCAAATCAATATCCTATATCGTTTTACTTTTTTTTAAAAAAATCAAAAAAAAAGCCCAAAAAAGTTGCATCAAAAAAGTGTAAATTCTATTTTTGCACTCCGTTATGATAAACGGCGGGGTAGCTCAGATGGTTAG
>CAYNRA010000056.1:2784-8868 GCA_964399465.1 uncultured Cytophagales bacterium | reverse complement strand
CGGTAGCTCGCCGGGCTCATAACCCGGAGGTCACGGGTTCGATTCCCGTCCCCGCTACTTTCAAAGTCCTTACACACGTAAGGACTTTTTTTATGCACGTAGAATGCCTAAAATCAGCTCTCTATACAAATCCTTCTCTGTTCTACTTCCCATATCAACCCCTTTTGAAAGCACATCGATCCGTCGAATGACACCAATACTTTGCATGACCGATTGGATATCAAATCTCTTCGATGCAAATTTATAATCTTTTAAAAAGTAGGGATTTATCCCAAGTTTACTTGAAAGCTCCCCATCACTCAATCCCATATGACGATGTAATAATATCAACTTACTAAAAAAAGTAAATAATAGAATGACAAATGGTTGTATAGGATAGTTTTTAGGATCCCTGCAAAAAAAATCTACAATCTGAAAAGATTTAAACACGTCTTTGTAGGTAAGTGCTTTTTGAAGCTCGAAATAGTTGAATTCTTTACTTATACCAATGTATTTTTCAACTACATCAACCGTAATCGGCTCACCAATTGCTAAATTTACAATAGCCTTATCCAACTCATTAGTCAAATTTTTTAAATTTGTACCTAAATGATTGACTAGTAACTTCACAGCTTCACCCTCAAGCCCTACTCCTTTTGCCTTGCAGTAATCTAAAATAAATCCAGGCAATTCATTTTCGTATAATGGCTTAGAAGAAAAAACGACACCCATTTTTTGGGCTAATTTAATCCAAGATTTACGCTCATCAAATGACTTACTTGCTTGTAAAATTAAACATGTAGTTACTGTTGTTTGCGAAAGATACTTTTCTAATAATTGAGTTGCCTCTTTTTGACCTATATCCATGACAGCTTGCGCTTCTTTTACCCAAACTACCTGTTTTTCTGCCATCATTGGAAATTGTCTGCATTTAGAAACAATTGCACCAACAGACACATCGGGTCCATGTAATGTCCACAAATTAAACTCTTTATCTACCGATGAAAGGCTTGTATCCACGACCTTTTTAGCAATTAACTCGCTAAAATAACTCTCCGAACCATGCAATACATAAATAGGTGCAATGGAATTAGACTTTATATTTTTAAGGATATCATTTATTTTTGAGCTCATAAATCAGTGGTGAATTTTTTCGATAAATAATCAATACAAAAGAGTTGTAGTTGCGGATAATAAAGTAAAAAAAGATCTGAAATTACCAACTCATGTGTATAAAAATCATCGAATGCTGAATCAAATGAATGCAGAGTTGAGGTTCTTTTGCTTATACCAGCCAATGCCATGCGCACACCTTCCTCTGTTCTATATTGAGGTAACCACTTATGCATAAGCAGTGATTGAACCATTTTATCCATCCTATCTGGAAAAAAATGCTGGTAGTTTGGTAGAACTGAATAAACATTGTTTGCAAAATCTTCAAGACTTTCACTTGCATGAAAAATCATCCAATTTTTTGCTAAAAGATGATCAAACAGCACATCCACTACAATACCAGCATATTTTCCTTGATTCTTGACGAAAAGGGATATTACCTCTTTCACTACTTCATGCTTGTCTGTGAAGTCATCAATTTTTCGATGCAAATGTATTCCTTGTTGGATAGACTTAGGTAGTGATGTAAAACGAGTATGAAACAGGCTACCTTTCATAAAGTCACCCATTAAGTTACCAACCAGAACGCCGGAATCCGAGCCAGACAACTCCAAGTGTGCCAAATAGTTCATACATCAGTCTTGTGTAAGCGAAGAATAGTGAACAACCTCAACACCGAATTTTTGTAAAAATGCAACCCCTTCGTCTATTTCTAACCCTTTATATTGTGCGTAAGAATGTAAATAGACCACTTTTTTTATTTTCATGGTAAAAATTACGCGGGCACAAGCAATACATGGAGAAAGAGTCACATATAAGGTTGATCCCTCCACCTTGCTTCCATTTTTTACTGCATATAGAATAGCATTTTGTTCTGCATGTAATGCCAACGAGCAACTTCCTTTTGAGTCCTTAGGGCAACCAGTTTCTCCAAATTCAATATCACAGTTATGCGTATCGGCAGGTGGTCCGTTATAACCAATGGAAATAATACGAGTTTCATTCGTTAAAACTGCCCCAACTTGTGCACGAACACAATGCGACCTAAGTGCCAAATTTTGAGCAAGTTCCATAAAAATATCATCAAATCGTGGCTTTGAGCGTAACATATCTATTAATAAATGATTATCCGTTTACTGATTAATTGATCCCCTATCTCCCATTTGCAGATAATAATACCTTCCTCACGCCAAGAGGTCGGGAATCGAGTAGGACGCCAAAAAAAACTAGGAGATTGAAAAAATTCTTCTCGTTGAATAAGTTGACCAGAAATATTATAAAAACTTACTGTAAAATCTTTATACTCAGGAACCAAAAACTGAATAGCCAAAGATTCCAAACTTCCCGGATTATTTAGCACAATCATTTCAGGAATTTCTACCAATTGATTAGCTAACAGACTGTTATCAACTAAACTCCTCCTTCTTTCAGATAAGTTGAGGACTAGACGAAGTCGATCTCGTTGCCCAATTGTAAAAGTATTCATACATGAATCTGGCGTATAATCCATAAAGTTTTCGATCATATTCAAGGTTCGAACTCCATCACAATTTGAAAATGTCGGGCGACAAAACAAGGTTTGATTGGGGGATTCAGTAGGTGGTGTATCATCTACAAAATCAGATCCACAAAACTGATCACCCCAGGTATGAATTAATCCAAGCCAATGCCCTACTTCGTGCGTAAGCGTACGTCCATATCCGTAAAAAGCATCAGACACAGTGCCCATTTGTTTTCCAAAAACGGTATGGTCAATAATCACACCATCTATCCTTGCATCTACATCCTCCACCTCTAAACCTTCCAAATCTCCACCAGGAAATTCACCCAAACCCAAATAATTATTTTTCAACTTAGTTACCCAAATATTTAGATACCTGCTGCTATCCCAGTAACCGAGTGAAGAAAGCAAAAAATTATCATCAAAAACATCAAAAGACTTTTGTGGAGTATAAACTCGATTAATACCAGAAGTAGGAAAACCATCAGGATCTTTTGTTGCTAGATAAAACTCAATTTTTGTATCAATACCATTCGTAGTTTTATTCTGACCATATAAAAGCATTTGATTTCGATAATCCTCGTTCAAAACCTTTAACTGTGAAAAAATCTGTGCGTCACTAATATTGCCACTTCCAGGCAGGCCAATGAGTCTAGATGCTTCCGAGTGTATCACATGAATAACAACTGGAATACGAATTAGTGTAACCGTATCAATATCACGTGCAGATTGGTGACGAAGTAAAAAACGTTCAAATTGGGCATATTTTGTAAGCGTTTTTGGCACTTCATTTTGCCCAACAGCACACAGTCTTTTCTGTTGTGCCAACGAGATTGAGCAAAACAAAAACAGAGCGGAAACAAGTATATATTTACACTTCGTCTTGTTCATAGGCTTTCAATATTTCTCGAACCAACGGATGACGAACCACATCCCTCCCATCGAGCTCAATAAATTTAATACCGTTCACCTTACATAGCTTTTCCTCCGCATCAACTAATCCAGAACGCTGTTTTTTCGGTAAGTCAATTTGCGTTTTATCCCCTGTTATAATTATTTTAGAGGTAGGCCCCATTCTTGTCAAAAACATCTTCAATTGCATGGGTGTCGTATTCTGTGCTTCATCTAATAATATAAAGGCATTATTCAGAGTACGTCCACGCATATAAGCCAATGGTGCAATTTCAATTGTATTTTTTTCAATATACCCTTTCAATTTCTCGGAATGAATCATATCCTCAAGTGCATCATAAATTGGGCGAAGGTATGGATCAATTTTTTCTTTTAAATCACCGGGCAAGAAACCTAAATTTTCACCTGCCTCTACGGCTGGTCGCGTAATGATAATTTTTTTAACCTGTCTGTTTTTTAGCGCTTGAACGGCGAGAGCAACAGCCGTATATGTTTTCCCAGTACCTGCAGGGCCGATTGCAAAAACAATATCATGTGTTTGCGCTGCTTCCAGCATACGTCTTTGATTTGCCGTCTTGGCCTTGATTACTTGCCCTTTATTACCATGCAAAATAATATCTGCTTCATTGACAGCTTTGGACATGGCACCTTCTATATCATTTTGAACGTATTGCCTTACTTGTTCTTCCGTAATTTGTGCATATTTTAACAAATGCGCTATCATTTGCTGAATGATAACCTCCACGCTTGCAACTTCTTCCTCTGTACCTTTCACAACAATCTCGTCGCCTCTTGCTACCATAACTAATTGAGGGTATGCATCAGCAATTATTTTGATATGTCTGTTTTGTACACCGACAAAATCCAGTAAAGGAACGTCTTCTAATAAAAATCTTTTTTCAGTCAAGGGATTTAAGTGTAATGATTTAGTATGAATAAACTGATTCGAGTCCTAAATAATCATATTTCTCTTAAAATACCTAATTTTAAATCTATGCAAATTGTTTAATTTAGTAGTCAAAAAAGTCTTTTCATCAACTCATTGATACTCATAGAATTAAAGTAGCTCTCTACCTTTCACCTTTTTTTATGTAAGAAAAAAATGCAATTTTGTGTAATCGTTAAAAAAATATGGACAAAACTGCACCGAACGCCCCACGCCCTACAAAGGCAGCTTCAACAAAAAATTTGTGGTTGGATAACATCCGTACAGAACAAGGTAAGCTACCTCCTCAAGCTTTGGAAATGGAAGCTGCTGTACTTGGCGCACTCATGATTGAAAAAGAAGCTTTGACGGCAGTCGTCGATATTCTTACCCCCGAAACTTTCTACAGGGATAGTCACCAACGCATCTACCGAGCTATTCTCCAATTATTCTCCAAGTCTGAACCTATAGATGTGTTAACAGTGATGAACCAACTGTTATCAACAGGTGATTTGGAACAAGTGGGAGGAGGACATTATCTTGCTGAACTTACTCGAAAAGTTCAATCCGCTTCAAATATCGAGTTTCATGCTCGAATCATCGCGCAAGCTGCTATTAAGCGAGATATGATTGGGGTTGCCTCCTCAATACTTAGAGATGCATACGAAGATACAACCGATGTTTTCCAGTTACTTGATAAAACGGAACAAGCTTTTTTCGATATTTCTGAACGCAACGTAAAGAAGAACTATCTCGATGCAAGTTCAATCCTTCGACAAACCATTGCAGAACTCGAATCCAAGAAAAACAATAAGGATGGACTTACAGGTGTTGCGAGTGGATTTACTGCATTGGATCGAATAACAGGTGGGTGGCAAAACACAGAATTAGTAATTATCGCAGCACGTCCTGCCATGGGAAAAACAGCATTCGTTGTTTCTTCAATGCGGAATGCCGCCATAGATTTCAACATGCCTGTGGCCATTTTTTCTTTGGAGATGTCATGCAGCCAACTTATGCTTCGGATGATTTCCGCTGAGGCAGAGATTGACTCTGAAAAACTCAGAAAAGGAACCTTGGAACCACATGAGTGGCAACAAATGCACAAAAGGCTTGACCGTCTTTCTAAAGCGCCTATTTTTATTGATGATACGCCTGCCCTTTCTGTGCTTGAGTTACGTGCTAAATGTAGAAGACTTAAAGCACAACATGACATTCAGCTCATCATCATCGATTATTTGCAATTAATGTCTGGAGAAACCACAAACAAAGGTGGAACTGGCAACCGTGAACAAGAGATTGCTTCTATTTCTCGGGCACTGAAAAATCTAGCAAAAGAATTAAATGTCCCTGTAATTGCCCTATCTCAATTAAGTCGTGCAGTTGAAACCAGAGGAGGAGATAAAAGACCCATGCTTTCAGATCTTCGTGAATCTGGTTCTATTGAGCAAGATGCTGACATGGTTATGTTTTTGTACCGACCTGAATACTATAAAATCCCACAAGACGAAGATGGAAATCCGACCGAAGGTGTGGGTGAAGTTATCATTGCTAAAAACAGAAGTGGTACAGTTGATACAGTTAAACTAAAGTTTATCGGCAAGTTCACTAAATTCACGGATCTTGATGGATTTTATCGACCCAATCCAGGTAC
>CAYNRA010000056.1:0-2733 GCA_964399465.1 uncultured Cytophagales bacterium | reverse complement strand
AACTCGATGCGAAACCCCACGGACTCAATTCAAGACTTCGAGCGGGCATCTCCTCCAGGAGGATCTGTTACATTTGGAAGTAAGGCAAATAGTAGGCCAGATGAGCCCCTTTCTCCACCAAATAGTGAAGAAGAATATCCTTTTTAAAACAAAAAGACTTGCGAAACCAGCAAGTCTTTTTGTTTTAAAATTACTACATTTCATTATTTACGAATGAGCGAAACAACATTTTCTACATGATGTGTATGCGGGAACATATCTACAGGTTGAACCTTTTGAATTTCGTATTGATGCATAAGAAGAGCTAAATCACGGGCTTGTGTTGCTGGATTACAACTCACATACACAATGCGTGTTGGATTAGCAGCCAAAATTACGTCAATCACTTCTTTATCCATTCCAGCGCGTGGTGGATCCGTAATAATTACATCGGGAGCGCCATGTTGTTCAATAAAACTTTCTGTCAAAATTTTCTTCATGTCACCGGCATAGAAATCGGTATTTTCAATACCATTTACAGACGAATTAATGAATGCATCTTTGATTGCATCTTCTACATATTCGATACCAATTACTTTTTTCGCTTTTTTGGCGACAAAATTCGCAATAGTTCCCGTTCCTGTGTATAAATCGTAAACTAAATCTGTAGGTTTAATTTCTGCTAAATCTCGGGTTACCTTGTATAGTTCATATGCTTGCGTTGGATTCGTTTGATAGAAGGACTTAACGCCAATGCGAAAAGTTAAATCTTCCATTACTTCTTCAATGTATGGATTTCCGGCATAACATACAGGCACTAAATCTTGATAAGAATCGTTTCTTTTAGAGTTAATGAAGTAGTTTAAAGAGGTAATTAGCGGGAATTCAGCTAGCAAGGCTGCCATTGTTTTCTCGATTTGATCCATTTCAGGGCGTGCAAACTGAACAACAACCATCAACTGGCCTGTAGTAGCCGTTCGGATCATCACATTTCTAAAAAAACCTTCGTGTGCGACATGGTCGTAAAAAGGCCACCCAGAGTCTAACGCGAATTTTTCTAGAAAGAGACGAATTTCATTTGATGGATCGGGCTGTAGAAAACAGTGCGAGATGGGCAACACTTTGTCAAAACGCTTGGGTACATGAAAGCCGAGTGCATCTTTGGAAAAATCGTTATCTTGTGCGATTTCATCATTGGTTAACCAACGGCTATTCGAAAAAGTATATTCCAGTTTATTTCGGTAATAAGTAATAGACTCAGAACCAAGTATAGGAAGTACCTCCTTAATGGGTAGATGTCCGATACGTACAAGTTGGTCATATACTTGTCTCCATTTTTGCTCAAGTTGCTTATCGTAGGCGATATGTTGCCATTTACAGCCACCACAAACCCCAAAGTGAGTGCAAAAGGGCTCTACACGTTCAGGAGAGTAAGAGATTATTTTCTGAACTGTTCCTTCTGAATAGTTCTTTTTCTTTTGCTTGACGAGCAAGTCAACGACATCACCTGGGGCGACAGATTGTCCATCAATAAAGATTACTTGCCCCTCGTGTTTGGCAAGACATTTTCCCTCTGCTGCAAAATCTAGCACGGAAATGGCACTAAGTAGTTGTTTTTTCTGTTTTCTCATGAACATTCTTTAATCTGCAAAGTTAAAACGAAGACAACGCGGTTTCAAGGAACTGCACGTATTTTTCCAAAACTAATATCCAACAAACCTTAAAAAACATGTTCAACGGAAAAGTAATTATCATCACAGGAGGTTCATCGGGAATCGGGAAGGCATTAGCCTTTGAACTCGGCCGTATGGGAGGAAGTATAGTTATTACGGGCCGTAGAGAGAAGGAATTATTTGATGTAGCTCATTCGCTACAAATGAAAAAAATCAAGGTATTGGCTCTTGTATCCGATGTAAGTATTCAATCCAATACAAATGAAGTGGTTCAACAAACCATTGAAAAATTTGGTAGAATTGATATATTAATCAACAATGCAGGGATGTCCATGCGTGCTATGTTCGATCAAGTTGATATTGATGCGACTATTCGCCGCTTAATGGATGTTAATTTTATGGGGGCAGTTTATATGACACAAGCTGCACTTCCCTATATTAAAAAGACAAAAGGCTCTATTGTCGGAATTTCTTCCATTGCAGGATTCAGAGGATTACCCGTTCGAACGGGATATTCGGCTTCTAAATTTGCATTAAACGGATTTTTAGAAGCATTACGGACAGAAGTAATGCCGCTTGGAATACATATTTTAACTGCATGTCCTGGATTTACAGCCTCGAACATTCGTTTTACAGCATTAGACAGTCACGGCGGTACAACAGGATCTACCGTTAGAGATGAAGGAAAAATGATGACCTCTGAGGAAGTTGCGAAACATATTGCAAAGGCTATACTACAGAGAAAACGCACATTGGTACTAACCACCGAAGGGAAATTAACTGCCTTCTTAAATAAATTTTTCCCAAAACTTACAGATAGATTGGTAATTCGTGCCTTGGCAAAAGAGAAGGATTCTCCTTTACAAGAATTTGTAAAAGAATTATAAAACAAAAAGCCTGACTTAGTCAGGCTTTTTTTTGTGATCCCGCTGGGATTCGAACCCAGGACCCATACATTAAAAGTGTATTGCTCTACCAGCTGAGCTACGGAATCGAAAATTTTTTGATTATTGTTTTTTGTCTATCTTTGTGATCCCGCTGGGATTCGAACCCAGGACCCATACATTAAAAGTGTATTGCT
>CAYNRA010000055.1:12208-20010 GCA_964399465.1 uncultured Cytophagales bacterium | reverse complement strand
TTGCCAGAAACTTAACCTACTCGATGAATAATAAGAAGATTTTTACTTGGGCTATCTCGGCCGCTTTGGGCGGCTTTCTTTTTGGTTTTGATACGGCGGTCATTTCCGGTGTAGAACAAACATTGCAAAATTTTTGGGGCTTAAATGCCTTTCAACAAGGCTTAACTGTGTCGATTGCACTAATAGGTACGGTCATTGGCTCACTCATCGCGGGTTGGCCAACTGATACGTGGGGACGCAAAAAAACACTCTTTGCCATCGGAATTTTATACTTCGTTTCTGCGCTTGGCTCCGGGCTTGTCAGTGACTGGAGTTTATTTTTGTTCTATCGATTTATCGGTGGAGTTGGTGTGGGGATTTCGTCGGTAACTGCTCCATTGTATATTTCTGAAATTGCGCCGCCATCCAAACGAGGTCGTCTTGTGGCACTGTTTCAATTCAATATCGTTTTTGGAATTTTGATTGCCTATCTCTCCAATTATCTCTTGAATAACGGAGGTGAAAACGATTGGCGCTGGATGCTCGGTATTGAGGCCATTCCCGCTTTTCTGTTTATCATTATTCTGCTCTTTATCCCTGAAAGTCCGCGTTGGCTTGTCTTAAAACAAGGAAAAGTAGAAGAAGCACGGGCTATTTTATCCATCATTGATGCCAATGAAGCTGATTTGGTTCTTTCACAAATCCAAGAAGCAACCACCACTTTGCCCGTTTCTGCCTTGTTTACCAAAGCATTCAAAACACCTGTTACATTGGCTGTTCTTTTTGCTGTTTTCAACCAAGTATCTGGAATAAACGCCATTATTTATTATGCGCCACGTATTTTTGAAATGGCTGAATTAGGTACAGATTCCGCGTTGCTTTCTTCTGCCGGAATTGGTTTAATTAACCTTATTTTTACACTTATCGGATTGACGTTAATAGATAAATATGGTCGAAAAATCCTTATGCAAGTAGGTTCTTATGGACTCATTGCAACATTAGCCTTGGTTGCTATCTCTTTCTTCACGGGACGAGTTGGGCTTTCTGTTCCTTTTTATCTGTTCGGATTTATCGCGTTTTTTGCCTTTTCGCAAGGAGCGGTTATTTGGGTGTTTATTTCGGAGATATTCCCAAATGAAGTTCGGGCACATGGCCAAGCGCTTGGAAGTTTCACTCACTGGTTTATGGCTGCGCTTATCGCGTTTATCTTTCCATATTTTGCGGAGACATTTGGCGGAGGAATTACTTTCTCCTTCTTTGCATTAATGATGATTCTCCAACTCCTTTTTGTCTGGAAAATGATGCCAGAAACCAAAGGACGCTCACTCGAAAGTATTAAATTAGATTAATTTTACATCCAAAATAACAAAAAATATGGCCGCGGACGTACTCTGTTTCGGTGAAGTCCTTTGGGATGTTCTCCCAACAGGTAAGCTTCTAGGTGGAGCTCCTTTTAATGTTTCCTTTCATTTGCAACAAGCAGGAATTGATTCAAAAGTTATCTCGCAAATTGGAAATGACCCCTTGGGTGAAGAAATTCGTGCGGCTTTTGACAAATGGAATATCCCAACAGATTACCTATTCACGCACCCTTCTTTGCCGACTAGCCAAGTAACTGTTGAATTAGACGAGCTAGGAAAAGCGACCTATGTGATTCACCAACCTGTCGCTTGGGATGAAATTCTAATTCCCAATCTTCAGGAATTGGATATACACGTCTTTGTTTTTGGAAGTCTCGCTTGTCGAAGTCCAAAAACGAGGGAAACGGTTTTGGCATGCAAAGAAAAAGCGGCTTATACAGTTTTCGATATCAATTTGAGAGCTCCTTTTTTCTCCAAAGAAAGCATAGGAGAACTAGCTTTTGGTGTCGATTTTGTAAAGATGAATGACGAAGAACTCGAGTTAATTGCCGCTTGGTACTTCCCGGGAGCCGAAGGAATTGAGTCGCAAATGAAAGCGCTTTCTGCTCATTTTGGTTGGGAAACCTGTCTTGTCACGTGTGGTGCAAATGGTGCATACGTACTTGAAGAAGGAGAAATACACTTCGTAAGTAGTGTTCCAGTCAAAGTAGCGGATACAATTGGTAGCGGTGATGCCTTCCTTGCAGGCTTTTTAGCTGGTAAATTAAAAAATTATTCTGTTGAAAAATGCCTACGAAAAGCAACAATTTTGGCTGCTTTTATTACATCAAGAAATGGCGCAATTCACGAACATTCAGAGAATGTAGAACTGGATTTAGACTAATTTTTACACTTCATCATCCCAAATAATTATGTCAGAAACATACAAAGCATTCGTTACCAGCGAGATAGAGACAGGTGTTTTTACATCCGAACTAACGAATAAATCGAAGGACGAACTCCCGAAAGAAGGCTTATTGATAGCTGTAAAGTATTCTTCACTGAATTACAAGGATGCTCTTTCTTCTATCGGGAACAAAGGTGTAACGCGGCAGTTTCCGCATACGCCGGGTATTGATGCTGCGGGTATTGTGGAACGTTCAGATTCGCCAGATTTTGAAGTTGGTGATGCTGTCATTGTAACAGGTTATGACCTTGGAATGAATACAGACGGAGGTTTTTCAGAATACATTTGTGTACCTGCTCATTGGGCTATCAAATGTCCTGAAGGTTTGACCCTCGCTGAATCCATGCAAATTGGAACAGCTGGTTTGACTGCCGCCATGTGTATTGATAAGCTGCAAAGTCAAGGTGTTTTACCAGAAAATGGCCCGGTTTTGGTCACGGGTGCTACAGGTGGCGTTGGAACAATGGCGGTGCGAATTTTGTCAAATTTAGGTTACCAAGTGAGTGCTGTTACAGGAAAAATGGAAGCTGAGAGTTTCTTGAAATCGCTTGGTGCCAAAGAGGTAATTCTTCGACAAACTTTGGAAGAAGAAAACAATCGTCCTCTACTGAAAGCAACGTACGCCGGCGCTATTGATACCGTTGGTGGTGTAATTTTGGCGAATGTGCTGAAATCCATTGCCTATAATGGAGCTGTGGCCGCTTGTGGGTTGGTTCATTCTCCTCAGTTGCCAACAACCGTTTTTCCTTTTATTCTTCGTGGTATTGGTCTTCTTGGCGTGGACTCTGCGGAAGCAAGTGCTGCATGGCGTCAAAAATTATGGCATTTGTTGGCTACAACTTGGAAACCAAACATACCTGCCGATTCCATCAAAAACGTGCCACTTGCCCAAATAAAACCTGAAATTGACCTGATTTTACAAGGAAAACAAGTCGGACGGGTTCTAGTTGAAATACACTAAATCAAAATTATGTAAAGGATTTTACCAAAAGATATAACACTTCTGGTAAAATCCTTGTTAATTTTGTCGTATGAAAAGAGGAATGATGCAAATAGGAACCCTGCTGATGGTCGCCAACTTACTGTTGGGGTCGATCGGTTTTTCCTATTATGAACACCTCTGCCATTTCTCTGGTAAGTCGGAAATCCGGATAGATAATCCTACTTCGTGTTGTGAAAAGTCTGAAAAAGAAAATAAAGAGACGCGTGATGGACAGCAAATCCAGCCATCTGACTGTTGTTCGATTGATGTCAAGGTAGTTCAAATTGACACAGCTTCTATCCTTCAAATTGGGAAAATACAGGGGTATATTTCATATTTTATCCTGCCTGATTTCTCTATCTACATTCCTCTTCCCGTTTCGCAAGATGAGTATTCACCGTCTGTACAGTCGAACCGTTGGAAATTACTCCCCTACAAACCCAAACTTTTCTTGGATTTTGCTTCCTTATTAATTTGAGAGAAAGAATAATCATTTCCGATTGTCTATTTTTCAAATTTTAAGCGTAAAACAATGTTCCAAAGATATATTATATGGCTACTTTTAGGTAGCGTAACACCTGCGTTTGCACAGCAAATTACGGGCAAAATTCAAGATAAAAAAAGTAAAGAACCTGTCATTGGTGCAACAATTCGGGTGGTAGATACAAAAAATCAAGCAACTGTTACCGATTTACTTGGTGAATTTTCACTTCAAGTACCAACTCTTCCAACTAAATTGGTTATTTCTGCGGTTGGTTACCAAACAGATACTGTTCAAATTGCTTCATCACCCGTCCAGATTGAACTTCAAGAAAGTTCAGAGACCTTGGATCAAGTAGTTGTACGTAGTTCAGCTACAGCTATTGATAGACTTTCTCCAATTCAAACGCAAATCATTACATCAAAGGAATTAGCAAAGGCGGCATGTTGCAACCTCTCTGAAAGTTTTGAGACAAATGCCTCTGTAAGTGTGAGTTATACAGATGCTGTAACAGGTGCTAAGCAAATTCAAATGTTGGGTTTGGCAGGCACATATGTGCAAACAAATGTAGAAAACATACCTTCGATTCGTGGACTTGCTTCTACTTTTGGGCTTAACTATATTCCGGGTACTTGGATACAATCAATCGATGTTGCCAAAGGGGTAGGTAGTGTCTTGACGGGATATGAGTCCATTTCCGGTGGGTTGAATGTTGAACTTCAAAAGCCAGATGCGTCTGACCGTTTGTTCGTGAATACCTATATGAATAATTGGGGACGTGGGGAATTGAATGTACATTGGTCAAAAAAATTATCGGATAAATGGTCTGTTGGAGTGCTTTCACACGGTTCTTTTTTGGCTGGTTCGGTAGATAGAAATGAGGATACATTTTTAGACTTACCCAAATACAATCAAGTAAATGTACTGAATCGTTGGAAATATCAGTCTGACCGTTGGATGGCACAATTTGGAGTTAAAGTATTGAACGAGAGTCGATTAGGGGGTCAATCTGGTTTTGTGAATCGCCAAGAAACACCCCTTTTGTATGGTTTTAGCAACGATACGCGCCGTATGGAAGGTTTTACAAAAATTGCTCGACTTTATCCTGAAAAACCTTATAAAGGCTTGGCACTTATTGCTTCTGCTGTAAATCATGAATCTAGTTCTTGGGTGGGTACACGTTTTTATGATGCATCACAAAGTTCTGCATATATGAACTTGATATACCAGAATATCATGGGAGATACGCGCCATACGTATAAAATGGGTACCAGTTTGCAAGTCGATAATTTTGATGAATCACTTGGAGATATACTTTTACAAAGACAAGAAATTGTACCCGGTGCATTTGTAGAATACAGTTATGTGGAGCCAGAAAAACTAACGGTTGTTATTGGTAACAGATTAGACTATCATTCTTTGTTTGGTCTGCAATATACGCCTCGGATACATGTGAAAAAGCAACTTACAAATCATATTGATTGGCGCGCAAGTTTTGGACGTGGCTTTAGAGTAGCTAACCCATTGGCTGAAAACATCGGGTATCTTCTAAGTGCACGTAAAGTAGAGTTTAGAACAGCTATTCAACCAGAAATTGCCTGGAATATGGGAACAAGTTTGGCTGCGGAGCATGGGCCAATCTCATGGATGCTAGATGTTTATCACACTCGTTTTGTTCAACAGCAAATTGTAGATGCGGAACACCCAGGACATCTTTACTTTTATAATTCTCAGGACCTCTCTTATGCAACTGCTGCTCAAATCGAACTCCTGTGGAAGGCAACAGAACGCATTGAATTGAAGAGCGCCTACCGTTATTTTGATGTAAAACAAACCATGACAGGTATGGGTGGAACGCCTCAATTATTGGAAAAAATGATGGTCAATAAGCATCGTGTTTTAGTAAATGCAGCGTACGCACTTCCCTACAACAAATGGAAAGTAGATGCCACTTTGCACGTAAATGGCTCAACGCGTTTGCCGTATTTGGCAGGAGAAGTTGTTGATCCAAACCAAGAAAAAAGGTCTCCAGCGTTTATCAATGTAAATACACAAGTAACGCGTACATTTCCGCGTTGGGAAGTATATTTAGGTGCTGAGAATTTGACAAATTACCGTCAGCCGAACCCAATTCTTCAATTTAATCGTCCGTTTGATAGTGGTTTTGATGCAGGGATAGTTTGGGGGCCGATTGTCGGTCGTACCGTTTACACAGGAATGCGTTGGAAAATGTAATCGAAGTAAAATGGAAACAATTTTGGTGAAAAACATGGTTTGTGACCGTTGTGTGCTGGTCGTCCAAAATCAGTTAATAGAACTCGGCATTTCGGGTGCAAATGTGACTTTGGGGGAGGTGAAAATAGCCGAATCCTTAACAAAACAACAGCGTACACAATTGGAAAAAATGTTAGAAAATGTAGGTTTTGAGTTGGTTAAATCACCTGAGGAAAAATTGGTAGAAGATAGTAAGAAATGGATAATTGAATTGGTTTATTCGACAGAATCATCTGGTTATAAGATGAATACGTCAGATTATCTTGTAGAGAAAATAGGTCGAGATTACAAATCAATTAGTTCGTTATTCAAGGAAAAAGAAGGGATAACTCTGGCAAGATATTTCATATTGCAGCGAATTGAGCGTGTAAAAATGCTATTGATGGAACAAGAAAAAACATTAGCTGAAATTGCGGACGATACAGGGTATAGCAGTGTGGCGCATCTTTCTGGGCAATTTAAAAAGAGTGTTGGATGTTCTATCACAGAATTTAGGCAACAGACAAATCAAGCACGTCAACCAATTGACAAATTAGTACGTAAATCAATTAATTAATCAAATAAAAGTAGAAAAATGAAAAAAATCGGAATGATTCTCGCTTTTGTGGTAGCAACAACGGCAACTTCTTTTGCACAACGGGGAGAAGTAGAAATCAAAACATCAGCTGTTTGTGGTATGTGCAAAAGCCGAATCGAACGGGATTTGGGCTTGACGAAAGGGGTAGAAAAAGCTACATTGGATTTGAAAACGAAGGTGGTGACAGTTGCCTACAACACAAAGAAAACAAACGCAGCGCAAATTAAATCTGCCATTAGTCAAATTGGATACGATGCAGATGAGGTGGTGGCAAACGAAAAATCGCATGACCGTCTTCCTGAATGTTGCAAGAAGACGGCCAAGGCGCACTAATCTAAGCTGCTTTGGGGCGGCTGAAACGATAAGGAATATTCGTTTTAGCTGCCCAAAGTGCGGCTAAAATAGGAGAAATAGGCACGTGTTTCTCAAAATGAACAGAAGAAAAATCATAGATAATTTTCCCGAAGTGATTGATTACAAGAGTAGTAGGGATGGCTACGTGTCCTTCAACACCGCTGATGTAGTCACTAGGAGAATAATTTTGTTTGTAATTTCCGATTTGCTCGGCAAACTGATTTGTAGGGTCAGATACCATATCAAAAAGAATCGTAAAACGCTCCTTTAAGTCTATAATTTCCTCTCTACTCGCATCTGTAAAGACAAGTAACTTCCCTCCCAAAGCGGCTACCTCTTGCTGTAAGATTTGTAATTTTTGTAAATGTTCGAGTCCGTATTGATTCCAACCACCGGACAAAAAGCTCAGGACAACCGGTTGTTTTTTTGCATAAGCCTCCCACGTAATTTTTTGAAAACGGTGAATCATAGCAGGTTCGAAGAAACACATATTTGTACAAAGTTGGAAAAAAGGTATATACTGACCCGCTTTTTTAATATCAAAATGGCTTTTCTGGCGTAGTTCAGAGGTGGTAAGTACATTGTACTCTGTGTCCCAATTTGTGTTTCTGCTTTCCATTGTCTGTTCTAATTTATGTTTCAACAAGACAAAATTAGACAAACTATTTAATCTATAAAATAGGTAGATTAAAAATAGTATAATAAATCTATCAATCTGATAGGATAAGGTTATTTGTTCTAAAAAATGCTGAATTTGAAGAGAAAATATCTAATTTTCAGGAATAAAAAAAGGTAGAGAGGTGCATTTATGCCCTCTCTACCTTTTTTCATTCTTGCCCTCTTTACCT
>CAYNRA010000055.1:0-12108 GCA_964399465.1 uncultured Cytophagales bacterium | reverse complement strand
TAGAGAGGTGCATTTATGCCCTCTCTACCTTTTTTCATTCTTGCCCTCTTTACCTTTTTTCATTCTTGCCCTCTTTACCTTTTTTATTTATGCCCTCTTTACCTTCTTTAATTTAATCAATACCTGTTTTAATCTAAGTACCCATTTATAAATAATTTATGTTATTCAAAAATTATAACTATTTGATAATCAATTTTATATGTTTTGAAAATCTATCAAGATTAACATAAGCTAATTAGTGTCGGGTACTTAGGCGATATATGTTTTAAATTAAGCGATACTTGCCGTCAAAATTTCCTCAACCGCATCTGGCGTAATCGTAGCACGTTCTCCAAAATTCATTCCTCTCTCCTCAAAACGTGCTTTTACCTCTGTGACTGTCTCTAAACCAATGCCATACGCACTCGCTTTTGTCGGGATGCCAAGGGATTCATAAAAAGCAGCCGTTTTCTCGATGGCTTGCAAAGCAACTTCATTGGGTTCACCTTGTAAACCCCAAACACGCGTTCCGTATTGTACCAATTTAGCTTCTTTATTTGCTAATTGATGTTTCAATAAATGAGGTAAAACCACAGCGAGTGTACGCGCATGGTCTATTCCATGTAAAGCAGTTAGTTCATGCCCAATCTGATGTGTCGCCCAATCTGTTGGAACTCCTACCGCCAATAATCCATTCAAAGCCATGGTTGCAGCCCACATGAAATTCGCGCGGGAAGCATAATCATCGGTCTTTGCCAATGCGTCAGGAGCAATATCTATCAATGTCTGCAAAATTCCCTCCGCCATTCTGTCTTGCACTTGTGCATCCACAGGATACGTCATATACTGTTCCATTACATGTGTGAACGCGTCTGCAATACCATTAGCTACTTGTTGGGTAGGAAGCGTATAAGTCGTTTCTGGATCCAAAATCGAGAATTGTGGGTACAACAGAGGACCACCCATACCTTTCTTTTCCTTTGTTTCTGTTCGACTTATCACGGCATAATAATTCATCTCTGAACCGGTCGCTGGTAAAGTTAAAACAGAACCAAGAGGTAATGCTGTTTTGTAGTTTTTTCTGTCCAATACGATTTGCCAAGGGTCTTCTCCTTCATACGGAATAGCTGCCGCAATGAATTTTGTTCCATCCAAAACGGAGCCACCACCCACAGCAAGTAAAAACGTAACATTTTCATTTTTGGCTATTTCTACTGCCTTCATCAATGTTTCGTACGTCGGATTTGGCTCAATACCACCAAATTCCACGACCTCAAATCCGTTGAGTGCCTTTTTTACTTGGTCATACACACCATTTTTGAAAATACTTCCTCCACCGTACGTAATCATTACTTTTGCACCCGCCGGCACGAGTTTATTGAGCTGGGAAATCGTCCCTTTTCCAAATACAATCTTAACCGGATTGTGGTAGCTAAATGAAGCGAACATATATTATTTATTTAATTTGTTGGTTTATAATGAATTAACTGCCAATTGAATACGTTTCATTGCCTCTTGGAGTCGTGTGCGCTGCGTTGCAAAGTTCAATCGAAAATAATTACTTCCTCCAAAAATACTTGCATCTTGTACACCTACACCAAATTTCTCCAGATGTGACACAAAATCAGGCTTTTGCAAGGCTGAAAAGTCTATCCACGCAAGATAAGTTCCTTCCAAAGGTGTCATACGGAGTCCTTCGATTTTGTTTATTTCTTCCAAGATATATGCATGATTTCCACGTAAATAGGTAAGCACTTCTTCCAGCCAATCCGCTGAATCTCGATAGGCAGCTAAAGCCGCTTGTTGGGCAAATGCATTGGGCATGGGCAATAATCCAAACGTGGAGTCTGTGAATTTTTTGCGAATTTCTGCATTCGGAATGACCGCAAACGAACATCCCAAACCCGCAATATTGAAGGCTTTACTTGGCGCCAATAAGGTGATTGTTCTGTCTGCAATGGCTGGAGAAAGCGACGCAATAGAAAGGTGTTTTTTATTGGCGTCCATGATTATATCA
The DNA here is from genome assembly GCA_964399465.1 of uncultured Cytophagales bacterium. Taxonomy (GTDB): domain Bacteria; phylum Bacteroidota; class Bacteroidia; order Cytophagales; family Spirosomataceae; genus CAYNRA01. The sequence continues at coordinate 10,112 of CAYNRA010000055.1, read as the reverse complement.
CAGTGAATTTCGTCTGAACAAATCCATAAATCATGTTTGATACAAAAGTCAGCAAGTTTGCCGAGTTCGTCTGCATCAAACATTCGGCCATTTGGGTTGTGGGGATTACACAGCATGTACAAACGCGTATCAGGGGTGATTTTGGCTTCCATTTGGTCAAAATCCATTTCCCAACGCGCATTTTTCCATTGAAACGGTACATCTATCAAGTGTCTATTGGGGCGGGTGGCTGCGTCCAAAAAAGGGCGATAAACAGGTGTACTTGTCATGACTCCAGCTTGGACATTCCCGAGTGACAAAGAAGCCGCGTGTAATCCTGGAATCATTCCCGGTAGCCAAACAATCCATTCAGGCTGAATTTCCCAGTGATGTTTATCTTGCAAACGTTGACAAATAACGTCCACCAGCTCGTCTGGTGTGCGAGAATATCCGATTACGTTGAACTCCGCTAGCTGGTGAAGGGCTTCCCGAATAGCAGGCGCACCCGTAAAGTCCATATCGGCTACCCAAAGCGGAATAACGTCCCCGGAATACTTGTCCCATTTATAGCTATTGGTATTTTCTCGTCGGATAAGTTCGTCAAATTGAAAAGTCATGTAAATAGAATTTGTAGTTATAATACAACAAAGAAAAGGGGGGATAATGTTCTGTTTTTCTAGCTTTTACCCATTTATAAAACTAGGATAAACCAAATTCGCTCTAGTTTTTAGTTGGTAATAGATAAGGTAAAATTTCTTGGATGGATTGAACAGAAAAGAAACGGGTATCTTCTATCGTATGTGAAATGGTTTCGTGTTGCCAAGTTATATGAAAAGGTATGTGAATGGCACGAGCATTTAAAGAAATAACTGGTAAAACGTCGGATTTTAGCGTATTCCCAATCATCAAAAAGTGTTCGGGTGAACAGTTGAGTCTGTGGAGAAGTCGTTGGTAATCAGCTTCTTTTTTTTCACTCATGATTTCTACATGATGAAAATACGAGGCTAATCCTGATTTTTCAAGTTTCCGTTCTTGGTCTAGTAAGTCGCCTTTTGTTGCGATAACTAATTGATAATGAGGTTGTAATTGTTGTAATACCTCTTCAACTCCTGCTAATAGTTCAATGGGTTTATCTAACATTTCTTTCCCAATTTCGATGGCTTTTTCTACCATAGATAGAGGTGCTGTTCCTTCTGTCACAGTCAAAATGGTTTCAATCATCGAAAGCATAAAGCCTTTGATACCGTATCCGTACAGACGTAAATTGTCCATTTCGGTCTTGAATAACGCTTGATTTACGGCATGGTGTGGGAGATAATCTTCCAAAAGTGCGCAAAAACGCTCTTCACTTTCTCTAAAATAGGGTTCATTAACCCACAAGGTATCATCTGCATCAAAAGCAATGATGCGTAAATTGTCAAGTTTGTTTGCGGTCATGTCCGTTTTTTTATATCGTATGAATAACTTAAAGTCTTGGTTTGTGTGTGTAAATATACGTACATTCAACCTCTTACGACCTTATTTTAAATGTAAACTCACGTATTGTATGAAAAAAACATCATTTGATTATGTGCTTGTAGGAATCCAATTTTTCCTTTTTGGACTTTATTTACTAGATTTCTTCGGATCTTTTACTGTTCTTACTGGGCTCAAATGGGCAGCTTTTGCAAGTACAAGTTTTGGTTTTTTAATTCTTGCTTTGGCTATTCTACAGTTGAGGAATAGCCTTACTGCATTCCCCACTCCAAAAGACAATAGTTCTCTGATTACCAACGGATTATATCAATATGTTCGGCATCCAATCTATACTGGCATTTTGTTGGCAGTCTTCGGATATTCGCTCTATTCTACCTCGTATTCCCGACTTAGTATTTCAATTTCCCTCACCATTTTGTTTTTTATTAAAACAGCATACGAGGAACAGCAGTTGACAAAAAAATTTCCAGCTTATTCTGAATATGCCAAGAAAACAGGACGGTTTTTCCCTAAATGGCGACAATTGTTTCGTACATAATAGCCATTTTCTTGTAGACGTTACGGTATTCAACAATACCAATGTTTTTTGAGAAGGAGCAGCGTTGCTGAAAATCAACCAAAACAAATGGGGTTGATTCTAGAATAAATGGCCATCCAAATTAGGACAGCCATTTTTATTTTTAGTCAGGTGACGTATATGTTAGCAAGTAGATAAAAGTGGTTTTACTTTTTCTCCAATGAGTTCGATAGATTTAAGGAGTTGATGATGAGGCAGTTCTGCAACATCCATTTGGAAAGTAAACCGATCTACGCCACCAAGTGCCTCGCTGTGTCTTTTGATTTTTTCTGCGATTTCCTCTGGGCCACCGACTAATAAAGCACCAAGTGGACCTCTTTGCGCATCAAAATGTGCACGCGTAGTTGGTGGCCAACCTCTTTCCTTTCCTATCCGAGTCATGGCTGCTGCATAGCCAGGGAAGAAATCATCTACGGCTTCCTTGGTGGTAGCACCCACGTAACCTAGTGAGTGAATGCCAACTTTTAAGTCTTTTTCTTGGAAACCAGCTTGCAACCCTGCTCTTCTATATAAGTCGATAAGTGGTCGAAAACGGTGGGTTTCTCCACCAATAATGGCAACCATCAAGGGTAAACCCAGTTGCCCCGCGCGAACAAATGATTGGGGTGTTCCCCCAACGCCTAGCCAAATAGGTAGTTTTTTCTGATGAGGTCTAGGATAAATTGGCTGATTTTTAAGTGCTGGACGAAATTTGCCCGACCAGGTAACTACCTCTTGTTCATTGATTTTGAGAAGTAATTCGAGTTTTTCAGCAAATAGTTCGTCGTAATCGGATAGCTTGTAACCGAACAACGGAAAAGCATCGGTGAATGAACCACGTCCGACAACCATTTCTGCACGTCCTTGTGAAAGCAAATCCAAGGTAGCGAATTGCTGGAAGGAACGCACGGGGTCTGCTGCACTTAAGACGGTAACGGCGCTCGTGAGCTTAATTTTTGTTGTTTTTGCCGCCGCCGCCGCCAAGATATGTGACGGAGCTGCATCCAAAAAGTCTTTTCGGTGGTGTTCACCGATACCAAATAAATCAAGCCCCGCTTGTTCGGCAAGAACGATGCGTTCAATGAGATTTTGTAAAGCGTCGCTATCTGAAATAGCTTGTTGTTGGCCGCTCATGACGGCTGCAAAACTGTCAATTCCGATTTCCATTCTACGTGTTTTTTATACCCCAAATTGGGTTAAATGATGATTCAGATGTTTATAGAATAGGATATTCCATTCTTCAGCGCGTAACCGGCCGAAAGAAAGAGATTCTCTTCCTTCAAAATAAGACGGACCCGCTTGTTGCGTTCGGAGTAAATAAGTGATTAATCTCTCTTTTTGAACTTCAAAATCTTCCTCACCTGCACGAATTAAAGCCGGAGAAGTTGGCCCGTTCTTCTTCATCGGTTTGGTATTGATAATCATCGGTTTAACGAATGTTTTCAGGAGAAACCGCATCAAAAAAGGTGGACGTTTATGTGTGTTTTCGTACACCATTTCATATGAAATATTGACATGTGCCAACATTTGAGCCACATTCATTTTACCCCAAATAGGTTGCTTTTCTGGATTCAATCGCTCAATCCGGTTAATTAACACCTCCACTTCTTGGGGATCGAAGACATTTTTGATTTGCATGAATTTAACAATAAATGACAAGATATATGTATATACATTAAATTTTGTCAATAAATTCATTTGAGAGTGGAGAAAAGGGAAGGCACAAAAAAAAAACGGTCAACATTGTTGACCGTTTTACTCAGTTGGCTCACAAGGACTCGAACCTTGAATAAAGGCACCAAAAACCTCTGTGTTACCATTACACCATGAGCCATTTCTGATTTGGTGATGCAAAATTATAACTTGGAATTACATCATGCAAGTGTTCAAGTAAAATTTTTTTTCAAATTTTTGCTTTTTTTTTCTTTCTTATTGATTATCAGGAAAATAAATAAGAATTTTTTTTTCAATGAAACTGCAACCAAGGAAGAAATCCCTTGGTTGCAACGCTATATGAATTACAATGCGTCGGTTTCTACTGTAGGTGCAATTTTTTTAACTAATCCTTGGAGAACTTTTCCAGGACCACATTCAATAAATTTTGTAGTACCATCCTGCACCATCGCCTGAACAGACTGCGTCCAACGAACGGGAGCAGTTAGTTGGGCAATTAGATTTTCTTTTATCTCAGCTACATCGGTCGAAGGCTTTGCATTTACATTTTGGTATATAGGGCAAGAGGGCGTAGAAAACGTAGTTTCAGCGATGGCTGCGGCCAATTCTTCCCGTGCTGGTTCCATCAAAGGAGAATGGAATGCGCCACCAACAGGTAAAACAAGGGCACGTTTTGCACCAGCGGCTTTCATACGTTCGCAGGCTACATCAATAGCAGCTAAGCTTCCTGAAATAACCAACTGTCCTGGACAATTGTAATTGGCAGGGACAATCACTTCCCCCATTTCTTTTTGTACATCCGCACAAACTTCTTCTACTTTTTCGTCTGACAAATTAAGCACCGCTGCCATGGTGGAAGGAGTAAATAAACAAGCTTTTTGCATCGCATCTGCACGCTGAGCAACAAGGCGTAAACCATCCTCGAAACGAAGAGCACCTGCAGCAACAAGTGCAGAAAATTCACCTAAAGAGTGCCCAGCAACCATATCCGGTGAAAAATTGTCAGCAATCAAAGCAGAAACAACCGAATGAATGAAGATAGCAGGCTGTGTGACATTCGTCTGTTTTAGTTCTTCGTCTGTCCCTTCAAACATGATTTTTACAATATCGAATCCAAGAATCTCGTTAGCTTGGTGAAATAAAGCTTGGGCTTTTTCTGATTTCTCGTATAAATCTTTGCCCATTCCACTAAATTGTGCCCCTTGACCAGGGAATACGTATGCTGTCATAGTTTTATGTATTTTATTTAGGTACAAATTTATAGAATTATCTGTTTGTCCCTCTAATTCTTGTTATTTTGACGTTTGAATATTCTCTTAATTTGTTTTGATATGAAAAAATACATTTTTCTTCTTTTGCCCACCCTTTTTCTGACTGCATGTCAAATACAAAAACCATCCTCTGTGGCTGATATGGAAGTGCTTCAAATGCATAAAAAGGTGGCTATTCTTCCGTTCGATGTTGATTTCTCAGATCAATATTTACAAGTTGTTTACAATCGAAAACGGAACAGGGAGCAGTCGTATGAAGAGTTCGCTTGGGAACAAAAAAGGTTGGCAGGGTTGGACTTACAGGCCGATATGTATAAAGCGCTTGCAAAAAAGATAGAAAAAGGAAAATTATCGTTACCTATTATGGACTTTTTGCAGACTAATAAACTTTTAGCTGAAAACAATGTGCCAATGAATATGATTTTTACGATGAATAAGCAAGAATTGGCACGTATCTTACAAGTGGATGCGGTGATTAGTGGCACATCGCTCATCGAAGTGGACCGCCCAAATCTCAATCGGATGATGTTAGCAACACCTTTTGGTTTTGGAGGGGTAACGACAGACGTGATTATAACGGATAGACAATCAGGTAAAATTGCCTGGAAAAGTCAGTTTTCCTTGAGACCAAGTCAAATGATGGATACTCCTGCATTTTTAGCGACAAGTACGGTTACTACGATAGCGAAACGTATTCCATACAAATAATTGGAGGGTATCACCAACGATACCCTCTCAAAAACTCCTCAATCGGTAAACGTTTTTTCCCCTCTGCCTGTATTTCTTCAATCGATAGCCATCCATCTGCTGTTTTTACTTGCCAAAAAGACTTTTTATTTGTCCGGACGATTTTGTCATCCATCTCGATTATCTCTGCTTGAGCCACTTCTAATTCAGAAAGGTCTTCTTTTTTTGATTTATAAATCTTATGTAATTTCCCTTGGAAGGTCGTCCATGCGGCAGGGTAAGGGCTCAATCCTCTTACAAAATTATGGATGGATTGAGTAGAGCTATTCCAATTAATTTGACATGTTTCTTTGAATAATTTGGGTGCACTTTTTTCCTGAGCGAGCTTGGGTTGTGGAGTTTGGGTGTACGTATTGTTTTCAATTTGTTGTAGCGTTTTTACTACCAAATTTGCTCCAATTTCCATTAAACGGTCGTGTAGTTCGCCAGCAGTTTCATTATCGCCAATGGGTGTTGACTCTGCGAATAAAATTTGACCTGTATCGATGGCTTGCTCGATAAAGAAAGTGGTGACACCTGTTGTTTTTTCTCCTTGTATGATTGCCCAATTGATGGGAGCAGCACCTCGGTAATAGGGAAGGAGCGAACCGTGTAAGTTAAATGTACCTTTGGGTGGCATATTCCAAACAACTTCAGGTAACATTCGGAATGCTACAACTATTTGAATATCAGCTTGATATGATTTTAGTTCAGCGAGAAAATCAGGGTCTTTGAGTTTAGTTGGCTGTAAAACGGGAATTTGATGTTGTACAGCACACTTCTTTACGGGGGTTTCTTGAAGTTTAAGACCACGACCAGCTGGTTTATCAGGTGCGGTTACGACAGCAACCACATTGAATTTTGCTTGAAGGATAGCTTCTAGACTGGCAACGGCAAAGTCAGGAGTTCCCATGAATATAATTCGCATAAAATAGTACTTTATTTTGATTAGTTTGTATTAAACTTTTATATTTGACTCATAGTTATGGTGCAAAGGTACAATGTTCTTGGGAGAGGAATCAAAGTTTTGGTTTTTTTTGCCAATTTTTTGACTATCTTTGTGGACGAATTAAGGACAAGATGATGCGAATAGAACTAAGTAGTGCTAAATTAATGGAAAGGAGCTAGTTTCTGAAATCAACATGTATGTGTTTCAGGAGCGGAGTAGTATCCGTTCTTTTTTTTTGCCCTGTTCGAACGCATTTTTGTCTTTACAAGCATTGTTATCTAGTATAAACCCCTGTTATTGAACAAATTAACCAGGTTAAATTTTTTCTGTATGTCAAAGTATCAGTATTATACCCAAGAGGGATATGACAATTTGAAGAACAAATTACATGAAATGAAAACGAAAGGTCGTGCTGAAATTGCTCGTCAAATTGCTGAGGCACGTGACAAAGGTGACCTTTCTGAAAACGCGGAGTATGATGCAGCCAAAGATGCGCAGGGTTTGATGGAATCAGAAATATCTAAGTTAGAAACATTGATGTCTAATGCCCGTATTTTAGATGAGTCGACCATTGATACATCTTCTGTTTCTTTGATGAACAAAGTGAAAATAAAGAATGTGAAAAATGGAGCAATTATGAACTATACATTAGTTGCTGAAGAAGAGGCAAACCTGAAAGAAGGTAAAATCTCCATTAACTCTCCATTTGCCAAAGGACTACTCGGTAAAGTTGTCGGTGATATTGCACAGATTCAAGCACCAGCTGGAGTAGTAGAAGTAGAAGTTTTAGAAATAACGGTTTGATATTCTATACACGTTAGCTTTGATGAGGCTTGGTACGTAAAGTGCCAAGCCTCATTGCATAAAAAAAAGACTGGGACAAATTGCTCCAGCCTTTCTCGCTACTAAATCCACACAACTTTTATCTTTTGAACTAAGCTGTTTACTTAGTCACATTTCTTCCATGTAGAAACAAATTTATACTTTTTATTGAAATTATGCAATATTGAGTCTTCTTTTTTCAGAAAAATAATTTGAAATATAAAAAGAAAACGACACATATTGATTTATCGGCCAATTGCTACCTTTTGAAGGAGCGAATCGATGATTTCTCTCGGTTGTACACCGTCTGCCTCCGCTTCGTAATTCAAGATAATCCGGTGGTTGAAAACATCTCCGACAACAGCTTTGATATCTTCAGGTAGAACATAGTCTCGTTGATCAAAGAAAGCGAGTGCTTTGGCTGCTTTGTGCAAGGAAATAGTAGCACGAGGTGAAACGCCATATTGAATGTATTTTGCCTCCTTGATTCCAGAATCTAATGGGAAACGGGTTGCAAAAACAAGCTCTATAATATATCTTTCCAACATATCAGAAATTGTAACCGAATTGATCGCTTCTCGAATCGAAAAGATATCCTCCTTTTTTAGAATTGCTTTAGGATGATATTTAAAATTTGTGTTACTCATTCGTCGAACCATTTCTAATTCATTTCTTTTGTCCAAGTAATCGACAAATACTTTCATCATAAATCGATCCACCTGTGCTTCAGGTAGTGGATAAGTTCCTTCTTGTTCCACTGGATTTTGTGTAGCCATTACCAAGAACGGTCGGTCTAGAATGAATGTCTCTTCCCCAATTGTCACTTGACGTTCAGCCATAGCTTCAAGCAAAGCAGATTGCACCTTGGCGGGCGCTCTATTCACCTCATCAGCTAGAATAAGATTTGCAAAAATAGGGCCTTTTTTTACCTCAAATTCACCTGACTTTTGATTGTAAATCATCGTTCCGATTAAATCAGCAGGGAGTAAATCCGGTGTAAATTGGATTCGGTTAAAGCCCAAATCAAGTACTTGTGCTAATGTATTTATAGTTTTTGTTTTAGCAAGTCCTGGGACCCCCTCGAGTAAAATATGCCCTTCAGAAAATAAGCCAATCAATAAACGATTTACAAGTTTTTCTTGTCCAATCACAACTTTACTTACTTCGTCGAAAACTTCTCGGATTTTCTTATATGCTTCTTGTTGATTTTCCATTTGTACTGTTTATTGTGGATAAATTTACAAATTCCCCTTATTTAATTTACATTTTGCATGGGCAATTTCCAAAAACAAAACGGTTATTTTGAGAAATATCTTTTTGTAAAATACAGTTTTCGTATCCCATCTGTAGGAGCATTTCTCTTGTCTCTTCTCCAAACGCGCGATTGATTTCAAAAGCTAATAAACCCCCTGGATTAAGCACTTGCAACCCCAAATTTGCAATTTTTCTGTAAAAAAGAAGTGGATCATCGTCTGGCACAAACAAGGCAAGCGAAGGTTCGTAACGAAGAACATTTTCTTGCATGTGTATACGTTCTGACTCACAAATATAAGGTGGATTACTGACGATTACATCAAATTTTAGATGATATGTTTCTTGTAATTGGAGAACGTCTATTTGTTGGAATTCAATGGATACCTTATTCTTTGATGCATTCTTTTGGGCAATTTTAAGCGCATCTTGTGAAATATCCCAAGCTGTTACGGAGCTGTGAGGAAGTTTTTTCGCTAAAGTAATAGCAATACAACCTGAGCCAGTTCCAATATCTAGTAGTTTGGGTGCCGAATTTGTAAATTTTTGGATAAGTATATCAACTAATTCCTCCGTTTCTGGTCTTGGAATGAGAACTCCGGGTAAAGTTGCGAAGGTAAGTCCGTGAAAACGGGTTTCACCTAGAATATATTGAATCGGTTCGTGTTGGTTAATTCTTTCTATAATTGAATTCCAATCTACGTGTGTGTCATCCCATACCTTATTCCCGAGGATATCAATTTTGGAAGCGCCTAGGAAATGTTCGATGAGTACTGTTGAAATTGCTTTTTTTTCGTGGGTGTCTTGGATCGAAATAGTAGATAGTAAGTCGTTATAAATTTCTTGTAGTGTTCTCATTGGGATAAATGAAAAGAATCCTGAAAGTACAACTTTCAGGATTCTTTTGAATTAAAGGCGTCTAATCCAAATATTTCTGAATTGGGTTTTATTTCCGTGGTCTTGTAAGCCAATTACGTCTTCTCCGTGAGCTGTTGTGTATAAATGCAGCCCAATATAGTTTGTTAACCCGTTAATGACCGTATTATTTTGAATAAGTACACCATTGTGAAGGACAGTAATTCGCGCAGGCGAATCTAAGCGGCCATCAGCTTTGAAGCGTGGTGCAGTATAAACGACATCATAGGTATTCCATTCAAGAGGAGAACGCATGGCATTGACAAGTGGCGCATGGTCTTTGTAAATACTTCCCGCTTGACCATTGCTGTACGTACGGTTTTGATAAGAGTCAAGGATTTGTAATTCGTATCTATTTTGAAAAAAGACACCACTATTTCCACGTCCTTGGCCTTGTGATTCTACTACATCTGGTGCACTAAACTCCAAATGCAATTGGCAATCTCCGAATTTCATTTTCGTTTGAATACCGCCTGATCCAGGAACAACTTGC
>CAYNRA010000054.1:15634-20040 GCA_964399465.1 uncultured Cytophagales bacterium | reverse complement strand
TGTAAAAATGGGGTTTATCTGCTATTTTATTTGATATTTTTTGCATTGAGCGCGTTTTGATACGTTTGTGCATTGACCAAATGTGCTTCGTAGGTTACTGCGAAATTATGGTAACCTGAAAAATCCTCTTTGGCACAAAAATAAATGTAATCGTGTTTTTCAAAATCCAAAACAGCTTCAATCGCAGCTCTTTCTGGCAATGCAATGGGCCCTGGAGGTAATCCCGTATTACGGTATGTATTATAGGGCGATGAAATAGATAAGTGCTTTTCCAAAATACGTTTGATAGAAAAATCTCCGACGGCAAACTTCACGGTTGGGTCAGCTTGAAGAGGCATAGAAATTGCCAAACGATTGATATAGACACCCGCCACACGTGGCATTTCATCTACCTTATTGGTTTCACTTTGAATAATCGAAGCCATAATTCCGACTTGTATAGGATCCATATGGATGGATTTTGCTTTAGCTGTTCTTTCTTCGTTCCAAAAACGCTTGTATTCTTGGTTCATCCGGTCTAAAAATCCTTTTTCGTCTGTCGTCCAATAAATAAAATAGGTATCAGGCAAAAACATACACATGATGGTTTCAGCGGTAAAACCATACGACGAACAGATTTGCTCATCGTCAAGCATTTCACGCAGCTTCGCCGTGTCCATCGTAAGTTTGGTACCTAGTTTCCGGATGAGGTCGTCTTTAGTCCGAATATTATTGAAAGTAAGTTTTACTGGATCCTGCGTTCCTCTTCGTAATTTGTCAATGATTTCTTTGTTTCCCGAATTGGGTGGAATTTCATATCTACCAGGTTTTATAGCATTGTCCTCCCGATAATCGAGGTATTTGGTTAAAAATTGGAAACCAATTTCATCATGAATGAGCTTATTGGCGTGCAATGTATCTATAATTTGTTGGTAGGTATATCCTTTTTGGATGTATAAAACATACGTTTCTTTCCCGTCAACATTTAAATTTGGGCTTTTTACTACCTGCCAAAAATAGAATGAAAACGTGGTCGCCAAAGTCGTCGAGATGACAAGGAAAAGGGCGATAAATTTTTTGTTACGAATCATGAGTAACTGTGTTTATGCATTAATTTTTTCAATAATTTCAGCGATGCTTGCCTTGAACTGTTCGCCCGTCTCCATATTTTTTAGTGTATAAAGACCAGTTTCTATTTCTTCTGAGCCAATGACTATCACATAAGGGATTTGTTTTTTATTAGCGTAGTCGAGCTGTTTTTTCAATTTAACAATGTCAGGGTACAATTCCGCTGATATGGACGCATTTCTAAGCTGCATGAGTAAAGGGAGAGCCGCTTGGAAACTTGGTTCGTCAAAGTGGGTGAGAAGTACCTCTGTGGCGTGAAGTGCAGAAGCTGGAAACAAATTCAGTTCCTCCATGACATCATAAATACGGTCAACGCCCAACGAAATGCCCACGCCTGATACATCTGGAAGTCCAAATGTACCCGTCAAATTATCGTATCTACCTCCGCCTGATATGCTCCCCATCTGTACGCCTATCGCTTTTACTTCAAAAATGGCACCTGTATAATAACTGAGACCACGAGCCAAAGTAACATCCAACTGAATTTTTGGTGCTTGAAGTCCAAGTTGGGCAACAATATTCCAAATGGTTTCTAGCTCTTCGATTCCTTTCATCCCAACTTCTGAGCTTGCAAGCCATGCTCGAAGCGAATCAAAAGAAAAACCATTGGTTGAAGTCGTAAAAATAGGCTGTAATTTTTGAAGATGTTCTGTTTCGAATCCTTTTTCGATTAATTCTTCCTCCACTTTTTCTTGACCTATTTTATCCAATTTATCGATAGCGACACAAAGTTGCGCTTCTTTCCCTGGTTTTCCGATGACCTCCGCAATTCCTGAAAGGATTTTTCGATTATTGATTTTGATAACGAAATCGGGTAGCGCTAATTTTTCAAAAATTTCATGGAGCATACACACGATTTCTGCTTCACACAATAAGGAGTTAGTCCCCACTACATCGGCATCACACTGGTAAAACTCGCGATAGCGTCCTTTTTGGGGTCTATCTGCGCGCCAAACAGGCTGAATTTGGTATCGTTTGAAAGGCATTGCGATCTCATTTCTGTGCATAGCAACAAACCGAGCAAATGGCACAGTTAAATCGTAACGAAGCCCTTTTTCAGCAATTTTAGGGAGTATCTTCTTAGCTCCGCCGGCGTAATCAAGTGGATCAACGCTAGATAAAAAATTGCCTGAGTTTAATATTTTGAATAATAATTGGTCACCTTCTTCACCGTATTTTCCCATCAAAACAGATAGGTTTTCCATAGTAGGCGTTTCAATAGGAGAAAAACCGAATTTTTGAAAAACAGTGCGTATATGTTGAAAAATGTAGTTTCGTTTTGCCATGGTTTCTGGCCCGAAATCTCTTGTTCCTCTGGGGAGGCTTGGTTTAGACATCATTTTTTGTCAAATAGTGTTTGTAAAATCTTTTTTGTTGGCGTTCATCAACATAGGATGCCAAATTTAGTACGTTATTTTTTTATTTAATAAATTTTATTGCTGTTTTCTAATCATTTTTATACCTTTGCGACCTAGTTTAGAATCGTACAAGTGAATTAAATAGATATCAAGATGGCAGTTACGCAATTAAAAAGAAAAAGTAGAAAAAATAGAGCAATCGCTAATAATAAAATTGCTGAAATCAAACGTTTGACTTTGAAACCAACAATCAAACGAGTGGATGTAGAGGAATTGAAAGCGGCTTTTGCAAACTAATTTTTCCTTCTAATCGAAAAAGGCAGTATATTCAAGATATACTGCCTTTTTTAATGGCTGCGTAGAAACAGAAAAATGTATCAAGGCAGTGGCCCTTCAAAATCTTTCCATGTCTTGCGGTTAAATGAGCCTTGTTTACCGCGTTTTTTCGGTTGATTTTTCCGCATTTCTTTCATCTTTTTCTTATAATCCAATTGGGATTTATAGACAATTGCTTGACCAAAAATAGCCAAACCCGCGTTGAAAACGACCAAACTGAGGGTTCCCATGAATACCCAAGAAGCGGTATCTACGCCTGTATGCTTGATATGTCCTGCCTCACTAAATAAACACAAGCCAAAACCCGTCAAGGCAAGTCCACCGCCGCCATGCAACAGCCATTTTGTTTTCAGTGATAATTTATCAAGCAATTTTTCTCCAGGTGCCTTTTTTTTAGATAATTCCATGTAAAAATGAGTCTGATTTATGATAAAATTTTAAATGTTAGGGCAATACGTGTAATTTTGAGTTTTAAACAACTGTTCAAGAATGAAACAAATTATTAGCTTGCTCATACGGTTTGTGCCCCGTAAATATCTACAGCTTTTCAGCCATATTCCGTTAAAAGTGTATGCAGCGTTTATGCGAGGAAATGACGTAGAGTGCACTGTATGTGGTAACAAATTTACAAAATTTTTACCATACGGACGTTTATCACCCCGAGAAAATGCGTTATGCCCAAGTTGCCTTGCGCTCGAAAGACACCGCCTGATGCAGTTGTATTTAAAAGAAAAAACGAATTTTTATACTCAAAATCACCGTGTATTGCACGTAGCACCTGAATATTGCTTCTTGCATCGCTTTGATAAATTAGCCAATCTTGACTATATCACAGCTGATATTGAATCCCCGCTTGCGAAAGTGAAAATGAACATCGAAGCTATTCCATTTCCCGATAATTCCTTCGATGTTATTTTCTGTAATCACGTTCTTGAACACGTAGAAGATTTTGATCAAGCAACGCGTGAATTATACCGCGTTTTGCGCCCAGGTGGTTGGGCAATCATGCAATCTCCGCAAAATATGGCGATGGCTGAAACCCTCGAAGACCCAAGCATCACCGATCCACGTGAAAGAGAACGCATCTTTTTGCAATCTGACCACCTTCGTTTGTTTGGTAGAAATTATGGACAAGAATTGGCGCGTGCAGGATTTACCGTGAATGAAGACCATTTCGTTCAAGAAATGCCGAAAGAATTGGCGAAAAGATATGCTTTGCCTATGGAGGAAATTGTGTATTATTGTACGAAGTAGGCTACCCCTAATAAAGGTTGGTAGCTTGCTATTCAACAACTATCAACCTTTACACTATGTCATTTTCTCCTCTCGCCGTCATCACAGGCGGCCTATCTGGTATTGGGAAAGAAACGGCACTTGCCTTTCTCCATCTAAATTACCGCGTCGTAGTTCTCGACGTAGCTGAATCCACCAACGGATATTTACCCTCTGAAATTTCTTACTTTTCCTGCGACGTAAGTCAAGAAGAAATAGTCAAAGCAGTTTTTGAACAAATCGAATCCCAATTAGGTGTTCCAGATATTTTGGTAGCCAATGCTGGAATTTTGGGCCCTCGCAAAGCGGTAGAAAACTACCCAACCGATGAGT
>CAYNRA010000054.1:0-15624 GCA_964399465.1 uncultured Cytophagales bacterium | reverse complement strand
CGATATGAGCGATGACGATCGCGATTTCCATATTGACATCAATATTAAAGGTGTTTGGTATTGTATGAAAAACGTACTACCGGGTATGAAAGCGCGAAAATCTGGGAAAATAATTACAACGGCCTCTGTCGCTGGGCACGTCGGTATGGCGGGGCATATCGCTTATTCTGCCAGTAAACATGCGGTACTTGGTATGACCAAAACACTTGCGTTGGAGGTCGCTAAGTACGGCATTCATGTCAATGCAGTTTGTCCTGGGTTTACAGAAACGGCTATGCTCGATTCTGCCGAAGTAGATGAAAACTACAAGAAAGGACTTCTGTTCGCTACACCGATGAAACGTTTTGGACATCCTTCCGAGATTGCTTCTGCCATTGTCTTTCTAGCTTCAGATGCTTCTTCGTTCATGACTGGTCAAGGAATTATCCTTGATGGAGGTTTATCTATTCAATAATATCAAACAAAAAAACATGAATTCAATCTATCAAAATGCTTTTTCTTTGGACGGAAAAGTAGCAGTCATCACTGGCGCAAGCAAGGGAATTGGAGAATCTATTGCCCGTTTTTTTGCTGCGTATGGGGCAAAAGTAGTCATTAGCAGTAGAAAACAAGCAGATTTGGATGCACTTGCCCTAGATATTTCGCAACAATCTGGCTCCGAGGTCATTGGTATCGCTGCGAATGCGGGAGATTTGGAACAAGTGCAGGCATTGATTGATAAAGCAATTGCTCACTTTGGAGGAGTTGATATTTTAGTCAATAATGCAGCTACAAATCCTGTCTTTGGGCCTTCCTTGGACTGTGACGCCAAAGCATTCGATAAAATTATGGCTGTAAACGTCCGTGCACCCTTTGAAATCGCGAAGTTGGTTTACCCTTCCATGAAGGAACGGGGGGGCGGTTCCGTAATAAATATCAGCAGTATCGCCGGAATTACCCCAGACCCTGGTTTGGGGATGTATAGTGTCAGCAAAGCTTCGTTAAACATGTTGACTAAAGTACTTGCCAAAGAGTGGGGAGAAGCGGGTATTCGAGTGAATGCAGTTTGTCCTGGCTTGATTAAGACCAAATTCAGTCAAGCACTTTGGGAAAATGAAAAGATGTTGGCACATTTTACGAAACGACTTCCTATCGCCCGTATGGGAACGGTGGAGGAAGTCGCTTCGCTAGTGCTTTATTTGGCGTCGCCGGCATCAAGCTATATTACGGGTACAATTTATTCTGTAGATGGCGGAACAACGATTTAATCAATCCAATAATTTGGGTCCGTTTTGATTGATTCGAGATACAAAAACATTTGTATGTATTCCAGAGGGGGTAAAAACGTGTTGCATGGCTTTTGCGACACGTTGCGCCGTCTCTTCTCCTTTAGAAAAAGCAAAAATAGATGGCCCTGCACCTGAAATACTACAACCCAATGCGCCTTGGTCAAGTGCTGCCTTTTTTACATCAAAAAAATGAGGGATTAGAATGGAACGAACGGGTTCAATGATATAGTCCACCATAGAACGGCCAATCAAATCGTAATCTGCTTGCATTAGTCCAGCCACCAAACCTGCTACATTTCCCATCTGTGCAATCCCTTTTTTCAAAGAAACTTCATCTCGTAGAATAAAGCGAGCATCTTTTGTATTTACTTCAATATCTGGATGAACAATCGTCACGAATAAATCAGAAGGTGTAGAGATTTTAAAAACATCTAAGGGTTGGTAACTCCGGACAATGACAAAGCCACCTAGAAGTGCCGGCGCTACATTATCTGCATGGGCAGAGCCACAGGCAACGCGTTCGCCTTCCATTGAAAAAGGAAGTAAGTCTCGCGTAGATAAGGGGCTGTCTAATAGTAAATTAGCACCGAATACACCAGCTACAGCACTTGCTGAGCTACTCCCAAGTCCGCTACCCAAAGGCATTTTTTTATGTAATTGAATATCAAATCCTTGTTTGGTCGATACACTTTCCAGAAAACGGATGATAGGTAAAGACACCGTATTTTTTTCAGGAACAAAGGTCAATTTTCCTTGATCGCCTGTAATTTCCGTGATGACAATTTTGTCGTCATTCCGTTTTGTAAGAATAACTTCATCCCCGGGTTGGTCAACAGCTAAGCCAAAAATATCGAATCCACAGGCGACATTTGCGACGGTCGCTGGAGCAAATATGCGTACACTTTCCACGATTCGATGGGTTTATTGTAAAAAACTACTAATACTCATGATATCTGCAAAAACGCCCATGGCGGTTACTTCGGCACCTGCACCAGGCCCTTTTATGACCAACGGGTTGAATTTATAGCGTTCGGTTGTAAAAGAAACAATGTTTTCCGAACCTGTTAATCCAAAAAATGGATGTTCTTTACCAACGGTTTTCAATGAAACTTTGGCTTTTCCGTCTTCTAGGGTTGCAACAAACCGCAATACTTTTTCTTCTGCTTGTGCGGCTTGAATGAGTTGCTCGAAACGTGCATTATCCGCTTCCAAGGCAGTGTAAAAAGAAGGTACGTCGGGTGCTTTTACACAGGCTTCGTTGAGTAATGGAACGACTTCAATATCGCTTGGCTCTATCGAAAATCCCGCTTCTCTAGCCAATATGAGTATTTTTCGGGCTACATCCATTCCGCTCAAATCTTCGCGCGGGTCGGGTTCTGTATATCCTTTTTCTTTGGCTTCTTTGACGACATCCACGAATTTTTTGCCTACTTCAAAAGTATTGAATATATACGAAAGTGTGCCCGAAAGTACGGCTTCAATGCGGTGAATTTTATCTCCGCTCGTGATTAAGCCTTGCAATGTGTTGATAATCGGCAAACCTGCACCTACATTTGTTTCATACAAAAATTTGGCATTTCCCTTTCTCGCAGTTTGTTGCAAAGAAAGATATTGTGCGTATGGGCCTGAATTCGCTACTTTATTTGGTGTTACAATAGAAACACTGGCTTGAAGAAGTGGGTAATAATATTGGATAATGTCTTTATTCGCTGTGCTATCCACAAAAACCGCATTGGGTAAATTATGCATTTGAATGTCTTCAATGAACTCACCGAGGCGTGCAATTTCGCCCTCATTCTGTAAGTCATTTTCCCATGTTATCAGATTAATTCCCTCAGGTCTGAACAACATTTTGCGTGAATTAATAAGCCCGACAAGCTGGATATTTAGTCCCTTTTTGGCTTTTAGGTAGTCTTTTTGTGTATTCAATTGGTGTATTAATGTTCTACCAATCAATCCTGTAGCCCCAACAATATACAAATGCAGCGTAACGCCGTCTATGGCAAAAAATGTTTCGTGAATAGCATTCAAAGCTTTGCTAATATCCTTTTTCTGAATAACGATGGAGATATTTAATTCAGAGGACCCTTGTGCAGTAGCAATGACGTTGATACCATTTTTTCCGAGTACAGAGAAAAGTTTTCCTGATGTACCCGATGTTGCTTTCATTCCTTCTCCAACGACTGCAATGACGGATAGATTTTGTTCGACGACGATGTGGTCAATCAGTCCTTGCTCAATTTCTGTAGCAAAACCTTGCTCTAAAATTTCTTTGACGCCAAATGCAGATTTAGGATCGACTGCAAAACAAATGGAATGCTCCGAGGAGGCTTGTGAAATAAGAATAACACTGATTCTATTGGCTGCTAATAACGTAAATAAACGTGCGGAAACCCCAGCTACACCAATCATTCCGTTTCCTTGAATATTGACAAGCGCAATGTCGTCAATAGATGAAATTCCGGTGATAGGATAGGGTTGTTTGGGTACATCACGTGCAATGATTGTTCCCGAATTGCTTGGTTCAAATGTATTTAAAATCTGAATCGGAATATTTTTTTGAAAAGCAGGGGTCAAACTCGGTGGGTAAATGACTTTCGCGCCAAAATGCGATAATTCCATGGCTTCCGCGTAGGAAATGGTAGGAATTGTAAACGCATTTTTGACTTTTCGGGGGTCGGTTGTCATCATACCGTTCACATCTGTCCATATTTCAATGACTTGTGCAGATAACGCTCCACCCAAAATGGAAGCCGTATAATCCGAACCTCCGCGACCTAGCGTTGTGGTTATTCCCTCGATTGTAGAACCAATAAATCCAGTAACGCACTGTAAGTCAGTTGTTTGTGAGAAGTGCTTTCGGATAAGTTCATTGGTAAGTGAAAAGTTCACTTCTGCATGCGAAAAATGGTCGTCCGTTTTGATAATTTTTCGTGCATCGAGGAAGGATGCTGCAATTCCACGCGATAGGAGGGCTTCAGTGATGATGGTCGTTGAGAGACGTTCACCAAAACTTAGGAGAAAATCCATGGTGCGTAGGGATAATTCTTGCAACAAAGAAACTCCGCGTAAAAGGTCTTCTAGTTCATTGAATAAACCTTTTGTTTTTGCCATCGCAGAACTTTGTGCTTTTATATCGACCAGTCCGCGCACCGCATTGAGATGCCTTTCTTCCACTAATTTGAGTAGTTCAAGATAGTGCATATCATGTGTGCTAGCGAGTTTACCTATTTCAATAAGTTTATTGGTTACACCGCCAAAGGCCGAATAAACAACAGCAATTTTGTTTCCAGCAACAATGTTTTTTTGAATAATAGAGATGACCTGCTCAATGCTTTCGACAGTGCCAACGGAGGTGCCTCCGAACTTTAAAATTTTCATTTCCAGACGTAAAATGAGTAAGTAAATGGGATTTAGTCACGTAAGGTTTCCAAAAAATTGGTTGGATAAATTCCGTGAAAATCAGTTAATTGGTTAAAAAAGATGCCTTTTCGCAAATATACTAATTTTTGATGCGATGTGGTCTATTTTTGTGTAGATGCATGTTCAAACGCGTTAAAATATTTCATTATCGCCGCATCAGGGCTAAATTTCAGAAAAATGAAATCAAATAAAGCCCCATCGGGGGCAAAATTTGTTATTTTTCTGAAATTATTTTGATTATAAAACCAATAAAAATGAGCTATTTTTTGGTTTTTTTATCAGTTAATTAGATATTTGTCTAAATACAACAGAGAAAAACGGAGAACATGAATATACTTTTTAAGGCACTAAATGACGCAACACGGCGTGAAATTTTAGAATTATTGAAAGATAAAGATAGGACAGCAGGAGAAATTGCAGATCATTTTCAATTGAGTAAACCTAGTATTTCTCATCATCTAGACTTATTACGACAAGCAGACTTGGTTTCGTCTGTAAAAAAAGGTCAGTTCATCGTTTATACCATCAATACAACTGTCATGGATGAAGTGGTTGCTTGGTTCATGCAGTTTCGATTTGCACCAGAGAGCAAGTCAGCTTGGAAAGCTACCAATTAGTATGCAATTTTATGTTTTTACCCGCCATTTTATTCGAATTATTCATTTTGATACTTTCTATTCTCCCTATTTTGTTATTCTCGATTTGGGGAAAAGCAAGTGAAGTAGATTTGTCTCTTAATAGTGGCATCTATGTATATTTATTGGTGAATACATTGTTTTATTTTCTTTCTTTTTGGCTCAATTTGATGGATAGAAAGAAAGTATACTATGCTATAATCCAGCCGGTAACACGACGAATTCGCTTAATTTGGGCATTTTACCTTTGTTTTGTGGGATTTATACTTTTTTGGGGAGTGCATTGGTTTCCTATCTATGAATTTCAGCGATTATTAGGTATAGGAATTTCATTATTTTTTTTTGCAAGTAGTAATTTTAGATTAAATTTACATCCATCAAGTGCCTTTGCAGTGGGCCTTGGTGTTAGTTCTTCAGCCAATGTCAAAGAAATTGCAAAAATGCAGCACAGATCTGTAGCTTATCTGTTTTTTTACATCGGAATTTTAATGACTGTTTTGTTTTTTTTACTTCCTTCCATCAGTTTAGTTTGGGGGAATGTTTTTTTAGGGTTGAGTGTATTTTATGGGGTTGTACTGCGTCTTTTTAAGACAGCTATACAGGATTAAAAAAGGACTAAATGGGGAAATCTTTGCTGAAATAGCCAACAAACTTCCAAACTTCTGCGATATCTTCAGCCATGACAGGATAGGGAGCATATCGCTCATTCGTTGACTTCAGGATGATGACATTTTTTTCGTTCAAGTAATTGAATACTTTTTTTAGTACGACGCCTTCATCTTTGGTTACAACAACACATACAGTACCGTTTTTAATCGTTCGCCAATTTTCGACGTATTCGACAAAAACGAGAGATCCTTCTTGCATCGGCAGCATCGAGTCACCCTCTACTGGGAATACGCGGTAGTTTCTGTCTTGAGACAAAAAAGGTACTTGGAAAACGGGAAGTTTGGCAATAAACTCCAAATCCATAAATGAACTAGGGTATCCAGCAACTGCTTTTACTGGGACATATTCTATGTTTTCTCTGTTTTTTGAGTCAACAGTGGTGGCTAATATTCGAAGATTTTCTTTGGTAAGTGGTTTTGAAATGGGTGTCTCTGATAGATTTGTAGCAAGCAAATCATCTACTTGAACACCAAAAAATGCGGCAACTTTGAGTAAGTCCTCTAGCTTGGGTTCTGTTCGGCCTTGCTCATACGAACCATACGTTGACTTGGCCAATCCAAGTAAATCGGCGAGTTCTTCTTGAGAAGGAGAGTTGGGATGCCTTTTACGTAAAATTTGTAGATTTTGACTAAGTTTTGTCGCCATTTTTATCAACAGTTTAAAAATATATACTGAATTTTAGCGGATGTGTGAAAAAAGATATATATTTGATTACTGAATTTTGTCGTATTTTGCTTTTTTCAATAAACACAAATATACAAAATGTGTACAAATAAGCAAAAATGTAGTAATTGAATTTGAAATTTACCCGTATCGCCTAGTTTGAACAGGCTCACGTAAACGAACAAGCTCATGGTTCTTCAAAATCGTATATTGGATTCAAATAAGAAGTTTGTTGGACTTTGTATTCATCCCGAATACATTAAACAAACAAAAAAATTACCCAAAGGGCTACCTCATGCCTACTTATTACTTATACCCTACATATACCAAAGAAGTTTTGGTAAAGTAAATGCTGTATTCAAACCAATGAGAAAGGTATCGATAGAGGAAAAATTACTTTTTGCCTTTCGCACATTTCCTATTGGTCATCACTTTTATCTAGTTTGTCAATTGGCTCAAAATCTTGGTTACTCACTTGAGTTTCCTTCTATTAATGAGTCCGATTATCTATCTAAAATTGAACAAAAAAGAATTATTCTTGGCTTCGTTTGTGTCCCTTATCTTTCTCAGTCTCATGTATCCAACTGGATAACTGAGAGAAAAAAAAGCCCTTTTTCGTCTTTAGATGATTTTTACAAACGAAACCCAGTCACACGCGATATGTTGAAGGCATTGGTTGAATCTGGTGCATTTCGGTATTTACATCGTTCTACAACTGCTTTGGAGTGGATGCTTGATACATACACAAGTTTAATCACACCTACAGAAAAAGTTCGTTTAAATTGGTCTGAAAAAAAACTAAATTATTTGAATTTACATCATGAAAATTGGTTAAAACCGAACTTAATTTTACCCTCACATTACCAAGTAGCTTCGGAGCTTCCTCATTTAAAGAAGGAAGAAGTTGCTCTACTTGGTCGATTGATATCCATGCTGAGTTTTGAATTGAAAGAAAAAAGAAAGGTGAAATGGGGGATTTTTATTGACGAAGAAAAAACAGTGTATCTAGCTCAAATGGATTCATCGGTAGGGGTTATGTGGAAAATGGGTGAAGGGTATTTTCTATCAGGTACGGTAAAAGGTTTTAAGTCTCAAACTTGGATTCAAATTCAAAGTGCGCGTTATTTGAATTGATTTGAAACAGATACCCCGAACGCTTTGTTAGCAAATCATCTTATATCAAACAAATCGAAACGAATTATGCTTGGTTTTCGCTTCTCTGAATTTAAACCATCTGAAAAAAAAGGAGGCAAGTTTGAACAGCTTCTTGATATTCTTCAGCAACTCTTGTTGATTTTCGCTGGTGACGTTAGCCAGTCTTTGAGTTATATGAATGAACTCGATAGACGTTATCAATTGACAGATGACCAGTACGGCATGGCACAATTCATTGATGACCTCAAGAAAAAAGGGTATATCCAAGAAAATCCCCAAGAAAAAGGAAGTTTCCAAATGACAGCCAAAAGTGAAAGCAGCATCCGAAAAAGATCACTGGAAGAAATTTTTGGAAAACTAAAACGGACAAAATCGGGGGGAAATCATCATACACCTTACTCGGGAGCAGGAGATGAGTTAAGCAGCGATATCCGTGCTTTTCAGTTTGGGGATACATTGGATCAAATTTCCATGACTGAATCCCTCAAAAATGCCCAAGTAAATAGTGGACTTGATGATGACTTTTTCCTGCTCGAAAGTGATTTAGAGGTTGTGGAAAAGGAATCAAAAATTAGTACATCCACCGTTTTGATGATTGATATTAGCCATTCCATGATTTTATATGGCGAAGATCGGATTACTCCTGCCAAAAAAGTTGCTTTGGCCATGGCGGAGCTGATTAAAACAAGATATCCGAAAGATACGTTGGACATTTTGGTTTTTGGGAATGATGCTTGGCAAATTCAATTAAAAGATATTCCGTATCTGGAAGTAGGTCCATATCACACTAATACAGTCGCAGGTTTGGAGTTAGCGATGGACTTATTGAGACGTCGCAAAACAAAAAATAAACAAATTTTCATGATTACGGACGGCAAACCAACCTGCCTCAAAGAAGGGATTCATTACTACCAAAATAGCTTTGGCCTTGACAGAAAAATCGTGAATAAAACGCTGACCCTTGCTGCACAAGCCAAACGTTTGTCTATTCCAATCACTACATTTATGATTGCCTCTGACCCATACCTGAAACAATTCGTCCAAGAATTTACCCGCATAAACAACGGTCGTGCTTACTACAGTAATTTGGATGGTTTGGGTGGTTTTGTTTTGGAAGATTTTCAAAAGAATAGACGCAGAAATGTCAAGTAAATCATGACAAAAAAAGAAAGATACCAAGGGATAATTACTTATTTTTCTGAAAATCAGCCCAATCCAGAAACGGAGCTGGCGTATTCCAATCCGTACGAGCTTTTGGTAGCCGTCATTTTATCTGCCCAATGTACCGACAAGCGGGTAAATATGGTGACTCCCTTCCTTTTTGAGAAATATCCAACGGCAAATGCCTTGGCTGCTGCTACCTCGGATGAGGTCTTTGAATATATTCGGAGTATTTCTTATCCGAATAACAAAGCAAAGCACTTGGTAGGTATGGCTAAAATGCTTGTTTCGGAATTTAATAATGAAGTTCCAGCGAAAGTGGAGGAATTGACCAAAATGCCGGGCGTTGGACGAAAAACAGCCAATGTGATTGCTTCTGTTATTCATGAAAAACCGACGATGGCAGTTGATACGCATGTTTTTCGTACTTCCCACCGCATCGGGCTCGTTTCGACAAAAGCAACAACACCCTTGGCTGTTGAAAAAGAATTAGTCAAACATTTTTCGAATGAAATTATTCCGAAAGCGCACCATTGGCTAATCTTACATGGCCGTTACATTTGCTTAGCAAGAAATCCGAAATGTTCAGAATGCGCAATTACCAGTTTCTGTAAATCGTTCGAAAAAATCCAGAAATGGGGAATTAAAAAGGTAGATGATAAACTACCTTCTATAAATTAGCCTTAATTAATTTAATGGCTATTGCCAAAATAATCAGTCCGAAAACCTTTTGAAGTACTTCGATAGAGCCCGGACTGATTTTTCTTTCTAGAAATTTCGATGACTTTAAAACCGTATATACCAAAGCCAAATTCACAAAAATAGCGGCTACAATATTTACTTCGTGGTACGTGGATTTTAAAGATAGTAGGGTAGTCATGGTTCCTGCACCAGCAATAATCGGAAATGCCAGAGGAACAATCGACGATGAACGGGCACCCGTCATGGGATTATGCTTGAAAATTTCGCGCCCAGAAATCATTTCAAAACCTAAAAAGAGAAGAATTATCGCCCCTGCAACGGCAAAGGATTTAATATCTACACCAAATAATTTCAAAATATTGGTACCCAAATAGAGATAACCAATCATCAGAAGCCCGGAAACCACCGTTGTTCGCTCGGCGTGAATACCTCCCGATTTTTTACTGATATTTAGAATGACTGGAATAGAACCCAGAATATCTATAATTGAAAAGAGAATGAGGGATACAGAAAAAGTTTCCTTGAAATCAAAGTGTTGTATCATAAAAATAGGGTTTTTATAAGTGAATCGTACGAAGAGGAATCCAATGCAGGAAAGTTGGCAATGCGAAATGTATTTTCCTTCCATTCGCCATATCCATTGCCCAAAACAAAGTGATTTTCAAGCGCATATTTTTTTATTTCTTGAATATCCGTTAAACTTCCTTGCAAACAAATAACCGTCTGAGAACGGGTTAATTCATTTGTAATCAAGGGTTTGAATTGGTGATTGTTTTCAAAAAAACGATAGAGTACATCTGCTCTTTTCTTCAAATTTGCGTCAATCACATCCAAAGAATCTACCCGCTGAAGTACCCCATGAAGCAAATAAATGCCCAAGACATTGGGGGTGATATGGGTTTGATTTTTCTTGAAATTTTGATGGATGGTTAATAAACTATTGTAGTGATTCCTTTCATCCACTTTTTTTGCCCATTCCATTGCTTTTGGGGAAACGATGAGCAACGCCATGCCAGCTGGGAGTCCAAGACACTTTTGAACAGATGAAAACCAAACATCGCCGACTTGCCAATCCCAATATTGTCCGCCTAGAGAAGATGTAGCGTCGATGGCTATGAGTGCATTGGGGGCTTTTTGTTTTAGTTGACGTATCGAATTTTCGGAAATTTGCGAGCCGTTTGACGTTTCATTTTGTACGATACACATCCATTGGTTGAATGGATTTACCTCTGTTTCTTCAATGAGTTGGTTTTCAAAAAAACGCGTTCCCCGCAAATGTGTTTGAAAACCAGTGGCAGTACGGTTTGTTACAGCATATTTGAACCATTTTTTTCCAAAAGCCCCATTGTAAAAAAATTGAACGTGGTCACAAAGAAGTGATTGATTGATGATTTCCCAACATTCTGTGGAGGACGATGTGATGAAGATTTCATACTCGGCAGGAATGTGTAGTTTTTCGTGCACTAATTTCTTGGTTTGCTTCCACAATTGCATGAATGCCTCACTTCTGTGATTTTGTTGTAAAATCCCGTTTGTATATACCTCTTTCAAGAGGTTTTCAACGATGGGATACAAGGTAGAAGGGCCAGGATAAAAGGAAGTTGGAAACATACCTCAGCTTTATAGATGGGTTTAATGCTCAATTTTGTGTGCCAAAGATAAGAAAGATAAATGGCAGCTACATCAGGTGAAGCTGCCATTTATCGCTAAAATTAGGAGATTGGTGCGAGTTTCGCCGTAAAATGCCGAAGATGTGGCGCCTCGTAGGTTAAAGTATAGCCTTTTATTTTTTCTCTTTCTTGATATACTTCACAAATAACTTCGCAGACATAATCAATATGACTTTGCGTATAAACGCGTCTTGGAATAGCGAGACGGACGAGCTCCATGGCGGGCGGTATATGTTGTTTATTTTCGTCGTATTTTCCGAACATCAAGGAACCAATTTCTACCCCTCGAACGCCTCCTTTTAAGTAAAGCGCATTTGCTAATGCAACACCAGGAAAAGCTGAAGCAGGAATGTGGGGTAAAAAAGCTGCAGCATCTAAATAAAGTGCATGACCACCTGTTGGAAGCATCATGGGTACCCCAGCTGCCGATAATTTTTCACCCATGTACGCAATACTTCTTAGCCGGTAGTGCAAATATTCTTCGTCTAAAACTTCTTCTAAACCTTGTGCAATGGCTTCTAAATCTCTTCCCGATAAACCTCCATACGTTGGGAATCCCTCCGTCATGATGAGTACATTTTTGGCTTCTTGGGCTAGGTTTTCATCGTTTAATGCGAGAAATCCACCCATATTGACGAGCCCATCCTTTTTGGCACTCATGGTGCAGCCATCTGCATAGGAGAACATTTCTTGGACAATTTCAAGAATGGAGGCTTTTGCGTATCCTTTTTCGCGGAGTTTGATAAAATAGGCATTTTCGGCAAAACGGCACGCATCAATATAAAAGAGAATTCCGTATTTTTTACACAAATCGGCGGTTTCCCGTATGTTTTGCATAGAAACCGGCTGCCCACCTCCTGAATTATTGGTGACAGTCATGACGCACATCGGAATATGTTCCGCCCCTTTTTCCAGAATGAATTTTTCAAGTGCTGGAATATCCATGTTCCCTTTGAAGTCGGCGATGAGGTGCGGTTTTTTTCCTTCTTCGGTGAGAAAATCAACGGCATTTGCGCCTGTAAATTCTATATTTCCACGGGTTGTATCAAAAAAAGTATTGCTTACAAAGAATTTTCCAGGTCCACCTATAAGCGAAAAAAGGATTTTTTCGGCGGCTCTTCCTTGGTGCGTAGGTAAAATATGTTTGAAGCCCGTGATGGATTGAACGGCAGATTCAAAGCGGTAGAAACTTCGGGAGCCGGCATACGATTCATCTCCGACCATCATGCCTGCCCATTGTTTTGCACTCATGGCAGAGGTGCCACTGTCGGTAAGTAAATCAATCAAAACGTGATCTGCCTGGATGAGGAAGAGATTGTGGTGTGCTTCTTCCAAGAACTTTACGCGCTGTTCAGAAGTAGTAAAATAGAGAGGTTCGACCGATTTAATTTTAAACGGTTCAATAATGGTTTGCATAAAAAAATGGATTTGTGTTTATCAATACATAGAAAAGGTGGAGGAAAGGATTTGCCCACCTCGGTCTTTTAGAATGATAAATAAAAACCACATTTCTAAACTCATGCTTGCCTCTTTAATATGTGCAAATTTATACGAATTGTACTAAAAATACAAAATAGGAGTGGTGAATATGTATTTACTTTCGTTTGAGGATATTTTATTGGTATGAGGAAGGAAGTAAATGTATGTTTTCATGAATCCATTTCTGGAGGCGTAGAAAGGTTCTTATACTCTTATCAACAGAATCGATTTGATTAAAAAAAGCCTTTGTTCTATCCAGTGAATCAGTAGCTACTTGGATTGAATAACTTTTTTTATTCTTTTTTAAACTAGCCCATTCAGGTAAATATTCTCTGATTTTGGTTGCTTGTTCTTCTGTACATTTGTTCAAAGTGGCATCTATAATTCCTTGGCTAAGCTTATGATAAAATGTAATATTATGTAATTTTTTGTCTTTTAGAATGGGCCAATCACTTTTATGTGGTATTTCTTGAGGCATCTTCATAGGAATGCTAGGAGAATTATTTTGAAGATATGTCCAATAGGATTTCCAAAATGTTTGAACAGGAAGTGAATTAGTAGGTCTGTAACCACGTCTTTGCTTACGAATGGCTATTTGAATTAACTGAACTTTAAACAAACTTCTTGGAGTACCTTCCATTTCAAGTCTTTGTGCAATGGATTCATACGTGATATATTTCTCAAATTCATTTTGTTGTATGCAATAATTGAGTGGCGCTACCAGAACAACAAAAGCTGAATCGCATTCTTTTTTGGCTTCATAGTTTCTTGCACGTAGTATGTATCTACTGTATTGTTCTTCTTGGAACTGCGTGTCTAATTTGTTTTCAAGAAGCAGAAATAGTGTACTCTGTTCAGATTTATATGAAAAAAGAAGGTCAGTTTCACCTAATCCGAAGGCTGAAATACTTTTCCAAGCACCTAGAAAGCTATCTACAGGAGGCAAATTTAATGCATTGACGAACCATTCACGAAAGGAGCGATCAGAAGATAATTCTTCAAGTAAAAGTAGGTCGAGGTCTCTTTCTTGGATGGATTCGACAGGGAGTAAAGATTGATTCATGGAATGTATTGTTTTGGGTGATGTAGAGATTTGTTGTTTTCGTCTTGCTAAGAAAGTCAAAAGTACTACATTTTAAATCATATATAAATGGAATATAATTAAGTAGAATATAACTCATGAGTTGTATAAAAGGGATTTGGACGTAAGAAGGTTCGGAGCTGTCGTTTCGTCACCCTTTTGGTTGTTTCGTGTACTTTGCAAGTCGTTCGTCACCTCTTTTTTTGGATGTATAAATTTACAGGTGTAATATTGATTAATTCAAAATGTTGGAATGAAAGCAGTCGTGTAAATTTTTCGGTTCTCCAAACACATGAAGAGCATAAAATTTTCAAAATAAAAAATGGAAGAGCTGCATGAAAGGACAAAATAGGGCTGAATTTTAGACAAAAGAATTTTTTAACCAGAAAGTAAACAAAAATAAGTGTAAGTGCTGTGAACAAATACGAAGCCCAATTCTTATTTCAAAGCCAAAGATAATTAAATCAGTTCTCATTCATTAAATCAAACAAGTCAAATGAAAAAATCTACTCTACGTGTATTGTTAAGCGTTTTGGTGTTCTATGTCCTAAATGGTTGTACAAAGGAGGAAATTCCTGCCTCTCTGATTTCGGGTAATTGGGGAGTTTCTGAAGTAATTGTAGTTATCAACACGACAAATACACCTATTTCAAATGAGACTTATACCCAAAGCTTCAAAAATGTAAAACATGCTTTTAATGAAGACAATACGTATGTTTTTACAGATATCGATGGTGAAAAAACTCAAGGAACTTGGGCATATTCAGCAGATACAAAAGAGCTAGTTATTACGTATCCTAGCATAGATTACGAAGAGCGTTTTGAAGTTTTGACTAGTACAAGCAATGAGCTCATTTTAAAAACGCCTACTGTTGATGTGGAAAAAGCAAGTAGTGACCAAGATTTGGAAACACTCTTTACAGCAAGTATTCTTTTGCTAGATACACCTGCAGAAGAAATTGAACCTAAAACGATTGCGATTACCTACAAGCTGACAAAATAAAAGGCAGCTTAAAGGCGCTATTTTCCTTTGCACTTAAATTACAGAAAATCATTTTGGTGCATGAAATTAGCTCACCGCAAAGGGGACTTTTCCTATAAAATCATACTACCTTAATTAGGGTAGTACATTTGTGGAAAAGTCCCTTTTTTGGATTGAATGAATCAGTGAGTACAAAAAACCTTGATTGTTGAATCAAATTGATTGCATGTTTTGCCTGATTACCAATATTTCAAGATTTTGAATGTATCTAGTACTTTCCATGTATGTATGTGTTTTTCTTTAACATGAATTAATACTGTCTCTTATGACTAAAAATTTCTACTTCAAGTGGTTGTCGATGACCTGTTTTTTCATCTTTTACATAGTTACTTGTGTAGAAGCAGGTAGTCACCCTAAAAAAATAAAAGATGAAACACAATCGAATGGTAAAGTAAAAGAAACCGTCATCAGTCCAGCCTTTGTACCCATGCAACCCAATTCAGCAGACCAGTTCCAATTGGATAATGCGCTTGCTAATTTACAAGGAAAACTCACTAGCCAGATACCGCTTATTGATCACATGGAAAACATTGACTTGAATGTTTCAGACAGTGTCGCGAGTAATCGAGGACAAGCCAGCTCCATGTTTTCATATCTGGATCAAAATCCAGAGAAAGTAAAGACATTTATAAGTTTTGAAGACCTTGTAACTTTACCTATTGGTCTGAAACAAAAT
>CAYNRA010000053.1:0-20101 GCA_964399465.1 uncultured Cytophagales bacterium | reverse complement strand
ATCTAAACCGCCTCATGGGACTCAACCAGTACAACCGAATTGAAATTGTCTTCTATGACGTTGCCACTGTCTCGAAATTTGAAAAAGGTCCCGACGGCGACTACTACGCCACCGCTACGTACTTCCAGCAATTCAAAGGGTTTGACGCCAACGGCAGACTTCTCTACGGCTCTAAAGATCGAAAAGACATCGCTGTCAATGGCAAAGCTGGAAACCAAGATATGAACGAAGACGACCTGAAAATCTATTTCGGTGATGTGGTTGTCCGTGAAACAACGGTCTTGAGTGGTCAATAAGACTCTTTTTTATCTCTTGAATAGTACATATATGAAAAATAAGGTCTGTGTATTTTGGTTTATCGTAGGTATTTTTTGTCCTATCTCGGCTACATTTGCCCAAACAGAAGCCCAAAAGCGGCAAGCAGCTCTGACCGTCAAAGAAGCCCTCGGTGACTTCCAATCTTCGCTGGGTTCACTTTTCGGAAGTGCACCCAAGGACCAAGATATTGTGCAGCGAAGAAGAAATATTGAAGTCGTTAACGGCTATGCGGCTACTAATTTTCGCGTTGTAAATGATCTTTTCAAAGGTTCAAGCACACTTGATTGGCTTGAATTTGTAAAACGCGTTCCACTCGAGTTTCCAAACGGACTTTTGTTTGAAATTGAATTGAGAAAAGCCTCTTTCCACAATGTCATCCGGAATACACAAAATGGCTATTTGATTGAAGTTTATGCTAAAAAAAGCGTCAGTGGCGTACGCAGAAATGGAGAATACGTGGAGCTTAGCAATAAACCTTGCCGAATTGGTGTCTATTTGAACGCGCTAGGAAATAGCCGTGCTGGTTGCAAAATTGCTTTCATCGACGAGGATATGACCGGACTCAAAAATGCATTTATTTTAGACGATGGAACGTCTCCGCTTGACTACAAAACACTCAATGAAACACTCGCAAATATTGCTGCTCAATTGAATACCGAAATCAAGAAACAAGGACTTCAAAAGGTTCAATTGACTGCCTTTACCTATGAACAACAAGGCGTTGTTGATGAGTTTTCTCTCAAAACAACAACTGCTTTTCAAGCAGAATTACTTCGTCTGAATCCTACGCTGCAAATCACGTCTCCATCTCGAAGTTTACAAGAAGAAACGAAAATCAAAGGAAGTTACCAGATAAAAGGCAATTTTGTAGAGTTCTTTGCTTTACTTGAAAGTGCTGACCAGCGTATTTTAAGTCAACCCGCCTCTGACCGCCTTCTTCCTAAAAATATTGACCCCAATGCGCTCAATCCTCCTTCTATTGCGCCAGCAATTATCCAAGATGTAAAGAATGTCAAGTCAGAATTAAATACAGTGTCTGTTCCTCCTGCCAATGCGAATACATTGCAATTTTTCTTGGCAACAAACCGAGGAATGAACAGTCTTGTCTATGAACGGAATGACACCATGCGTGTGGCTGTTCGTGCCAATAAACCGTGCTACGTTCGTCTTGTGTATCGTATGGCTGATGGACAAATGGTGTTGCTGCGTGACAGTGATTTTAAAATTGATGAATACGAATTGAACCGATGGATTGAAATTCCACAAGATTTTATCTGTTGGGAGCCTTTTGGTGCGGAGTTTTTAATCGCCTACGCTTCCACAGAAGCTTTTGATGGTCTCCGTACACAAGATGTGGATGGGTATAAAATCATTCAGAATCCATTAGCAGAAATCAAGAAAATATCGACGGCACGCGCCTTTAAAAATGCAGGTATTTCGGTGGTAGAAAGGCAATTACAAATTACGACAAAGGAAGCACGAAGGTGAAAAGTCAATATGTTTAATTCATGTCCCAAATGCCTTTACTTTACTGTTTACTCCTTGATTTATGAAGAAATGGATTTTTCTCTTTGCCCTTCTTTTTTGCCAAATTGTTTGTGCGCAATCGCCTTCAAAACAGAAAGTTACGCGCCAAGCAAACGAACCGTGGATGGCTTGGCAAGTCAAACATGTCAGCGAATGGATTTCGAGATTCAATTATCAAACAATGCCTGGCGGTTTGGCTTTTAATGATTCAACACGCCAACTTTTTCCACGCCAAGTTTACATTCGTTCTTTATTTGATGAATACGATGCGCGTTTGTTACCTAGTGAAAATGGGGAATACAAAGAAAAAATAGCGCGCTTCATCGCTGAAAGTTGTGGAGAAAAACCGATTTATATTCCTGAAAAACCACAAATGCAAGCAAGCGTTCCTGTTCTTTTTAGGTATAAATCGGCGCAAAAAGTCGATACATTGGTCGTGAACTTGGAAAAAGCATATCGCGCGGATGGGGCTACTTTTTGGGAGGTAACTCAAGCGAGTTTACCCAAAATCCTGCATTCAGA
The DNA here is from genome assembly GCA_964399465.1 of uncultured Cytophagales bacterium. GTDB lineage: Bacteria > Bacteroidota > Bacteroidia > Cytophagales > Spirosomataceae > CAYNRA01. The sequence continues at coordinate 17,734 of CAYNRA010000053.1, read as the reverse complement.
CTCTGTCGACTCATCGATTGATACATTATCCAAAAGACTTTACTTACCTCCAAATGCACATGACTTGTCTTTTTTGGCTCTTTTTTCTTTCCTAACGGATAGCCTAACGATAGCGCGATTAGCCCCGTCAAATGGGAATAAGCAACCTGATTTACGTCGCTTAGAGACTTTACTTCGAGAAAAAAAAGTACAGGTTGAGAGTATATTGCCACCCACTTTGTTCATCGACACGCAATGTGGGTGGAAAATCCAACTGAGTGAATTTATTCGTATATCTGAAAATTCAGGATGGTTGGTGACAAATCTATACTATCAAAAAGGAATGGAAAAAGAGGAAGAATTAAAAAAAGAGTAAAATATTCTTTTTGAACTGATAAGGTAATGATGCCTTGGCGTATTTATGTACATCAAAAGGTTTTTTGATATTTTCTTTGACCCAATTTTTTACTTTAAATCAATAGAATTATGCAAAGCAATGCAAACAAAGTGGCTCTCTTGCTAATGATTTTATTCATTACTCCACTTTACGGGACTTTCGCCAATAAAGTGCCTAACTCCCACGAACGCGCTATTTTTAAGCTTTTGAAAAGCTACGAGAAAGAATTAAATGAATTAGTGCCCAATTTATACAGAGACCCAAACTCAACTGTTAGCAATGAATTTGCCCAATTATTCTTTCTAACAGACTCGTCGTCAGTCATTAATCACATCACGCCTGACAACATCAAAGCACCCAAAGAAGTACTTAATTTGGCAGAAAGTCCTGTACTTCGTGCGACACAATTTCTTCGTTTAGCTGCAGGACTATACAAAAATGAGTTTGAATACCTGCTTGATACAGAGGAGATTATCATTCAAGCATTGACCGACAGTGAAGACGAAAAACGCTTTGTGTATCAATACCGCATTAGTTTGCCTGCTAAAATTAAAGGTAAAATAAACGGACAAATCGTCGTAGATTTTAAGAAAGATATTGATTTATTCGTCTTGGTTTATATGGACTCAAAGCGTTCTGTAAAGTATGCAAAAATCCAAGCAATTCAGTCGCAAGATGGAAAATCAATTCCTTTGGTTCCTAACTACGAGAATCCAGAGCCAACTGTCTATGAACCTAAAAAAGAAGATCCTAAGATAGTACCTTCTAATAATTCCAATATGTTACTTTGGCTGCCTGATAAGAAGCAAGCTACGGTTTTAGAATATGCAAAACGAGCTTCTTTTGGTGCGACAGAGGGAGAACTAGAAAAAATGAAACGTGATTTTGAGCTCCTTTTTGATGAAAGTGGCTTCGTAACTGTCAATACACGCGATGGCCAGTCACTTCGTATGGCTAAAAAAGCTTTTCTAAGCCGGGCAGCAAAAAATAGAGGATTTTACGAAATTGTAAGTGGTACTTACGCCAAATTTGACGATTTTAGGTCAAATACGCGAGATAGCTATTTCTGTCGCGTAACGACGATTGCAGATGCCAAAAGATTTGAGAACGGAATCCCCGTCGGAACGGTCAGTGTAGGCCCAAGAATGCCTGTTACGGGATCTATTCCTGCTCAAGAATTTTGGAAAATCATTGAATTGGTTATCAACGAAAAGTAAAACATAGTTAGTCCAAATACCTATTCTAATTCTATAATCATATGAAATTTTTAAATAATATTTTTCGCTTTCTTGTCCTACTTACTATCTGGACAGGCGTTCAGCCAACTGTAGCTCAGAAAAAAGACTACTCCAAAAAATTAGGGATGCGTATAGATGATAGCCAATATCTAAAAGCACCAAGAAAACCACAAAATATCATGTTTCGTGGCATTCTCCCTTCCTCCAAAACATTGGTTCAGTTTATGCCCGATGTCTTAGACCAAGGCGATAACGGAACGTGTGTTGGTCAAGCCGTTGCACTCATGCGTACAGGTATGGAAGCGCAAAAAAGACGCTTAACTACTCCTTCAAGCATTGCTCCGTATCGTTTTTCTCCCTTTTACATTTACGAGCAAATCAAAGGACAGAATGATTACGACTGCCAAGACGGTGCAACAATTCCGGATGCTCTCTATCTACTTCGTAACAAAGGAGCTGCTTTGTTGAGTAGTATGCCTTCTGCATGTGACCCAAATTTTGCAAGACATGATGCGGAGGCAGCTCAGTACAAAATCCAGGATTTTAGTACACTTTTTGACATTGTTCAAACACCGTCTGAGGTAAAAGTCCTTAAAATAAAAGAGGCATTAGCCGAAGGAGAGCAAGCAGTTCCATTCGGGATGCTTTTGCCTCGGTCGTTTTTCTCTGCAACTGATTTATGGCAGCCTGCACCCGGTGAAAGTCCAGAAACGGCTCTTGGTGGCCATGCCATGACGATTGTTGCTTACGATGATACCAAGTATGGTGGTGCTTTTTTGGTGGCGAATAGTTGGGGAAAAGACTGGGGAACAAACGGTTATACATGGGCGCGTTACAATGATTTAGCCCGTTTCACTCGATACGCCTTTCAGGTGTATCCCGTTAGTAATCCGTCTCCACAACCAACAGCTTTGGCTTTAAAATCAGATATGTCTTTCCAGTTGGCAAGTACAAATGCGCCAATGCCGGTTGCCATTGTTCCAACGTATCGCGGTCTGGACGTGACGCTTGACACACAAGCAGATTTAGTAACGTATCAAATGACTTCGCCGTACAATTCAGGAACTCGCTTCAAAATGAGTATTAATAACTCAAAACAAGCGTATGTATATATTATTGGTTCAGATGAAATTAACCGTGTGACTAAATTATTCCCGTACCAAGGGGAGACAAGTCAAAACGTAAGTGCGATAGTTCCACAGAATGCAAGTGTCATGTTGCCAGCAGCAGATCGCTCCTTTACAATGGACACACAAGTGGGTACAGATTACTTTTTGGTATTGGTTTCAGAGAAAGAATTGAACATAGAAGAAGTTTCATCTCGTATCAAAAATGCACCTGGTAATTTTGCACAAAAGGTAATGGCAGCTGTGGGGAATCAAGTCATTGCTCCAGCAAGTATTTCCTATCAACCGAACCAAGTAGCGTTTGAAGTGAAGGGAAATCCATCAGGAACTATCGTTCCTATGCTTGTTCGGATTGTCCACAAATAAGAAATAATTTGTGTATTTTTTGCGCTGTTCTTGTGGAAATCAAGGACAGCGCAATTCGTGTTTTTTGAAAAATGAATTAATTTTTCTGTATCGAAAATATGAAAATAAATTTTACTCTTCGTCCTTCTTGTATTGGTTTCTTCTTCATTTGTTTGTGGGCGATATCTCCTGTCTCGGCACAAAATAAAGGGATGAAGCCTGTCCAAGGTATTGCTCCTGAAGGGACAGAGCGGCGGCTCGCATTGGTTATTGGTAACAAAGACTATAGATATATTTCGCGTTTAAATAACCCAGTGAATGATGCAGATGACATGGCCACAGCTCTTCAAAGTTTGGGTTTTGAGGTTATATTGAAGAAAAACCTGACACAAAACGATTTTTTGCGAGCCATTGATGAATTTGGAAATAGGCTTCAAAAATACGATGTCGGTCTATTCTATTTCAGCGGCCACGGAGTGCAGTATGCTGGCGAAAATTATTTAGTACCAATTGATGCTGATGTGAAAGCCGCCCCAGAGATTGAATATTCATGTGTTAAATTAGGCCGAACAATGGCGAAGATGGAGGGGGCAAATTTGGACGTTTCCTTGGCGTTCATTGATGCCTGTCGGGATAATCCGTTCCCTAATTCATCAAAAAGTATCGTGGCAAAAGGATTGAGTATACCCAATAATCCTCCTGGTAGTTTTGTAGCATTTTCGACGCGTGCTGGGAGTACCGCAGATGACAACCAACTAGGGAGAAATGGGTTATTTACATCCGAACTTTTAAAGTATATAGTCATACCCAATCTAGGTATTCGTGGAATTTTAGACAGAACAACAAAAGGAGTTAGCACACTTTCAAATAAGGCACAGATACCAGGTAGGTACGATGAATTGACGGGAGATTTTGTATTTGTCACGACAAATAATGTAGTGACAAATGTAGAAATACCAATTAGGCAGGAGGAATTGGAAATAGTTGGAGAACCCAGTATATTTTCGGAGTGGGCAGTAAAAGAAGAAGAGAAGGCAAAGTCAAAAGGTAATTCAAATACAAAATTTACTGATTTACCTTTTTCAGACATGGTGTTCATTCCAGGAGGAACGTTTCAGATGGGTGATGTAAAAGGAGAGGGGGAGTCAGATGAAAAAGCAAGAACGGTTACATTGGATGGTTTTTGGATGAGCAAATATGAAATAAAACAAGCGCAATGGGAAGCTGTCATGGGCAACAATCCAAGTTATTTCTCAAATTGTTCCAATTGCCCAGTTGAAAACATTAGCTGGTACGATGCAGTTGATTTTTGCAATAAATTAAGCGATTTAATTGGAAAACAACGCGTGTACAAGCGAGATGGCTTGCGTGTAGAAATCAATGCATATGCGGATGGTTATAGATTACCCACTGAAGCTGAGTGGGAGTTTGCCGCTGGTGGAGGTGTGAATAATCGAACACGCTTTGGTAATGGAAAGGATATTTTAAGCCCGCAAGAAGCTAATTTTAATGGGAATATGTCCTACAAAAAAGCCTATTCAAAAGAAGGAATTAATAGAGAAAAGACACTACCCGTGGGTAGTTTCAAGCCAAATTCTCTTGGTTTGTATGACATGACAGGAAACGTATCCGAATGGTGTCAAGATTGGTACAATTGGTACTCTGCAAAGGAAGAGTCTAATCCTATCGGTGAATTAATCGGTACAACTAAGGTGTACCGAGGTGGTGCTTGGGGTAATATCCCTTCCAAGATGCGTGTTTCATCACGTGCATCAAAAGACCCGGAGTCAAAAGGACGTTTTACTGGACTTCGAATTGTATCTCCTTTATAAATCAAGTTATTTCTGTATCGTATTGCAAATAAGACATTTACCTGTATTTTTTCTATGACAAATTCTACTATTTGCCAACCCTATCTAGGAAATGAGTTGCTTTTTTACCAAGATTTACGAGTAGAGCGAGAAGCAGCTTTTCAATGTTTATACGTGCAGACGTATCAAATGTGCTTGCCATACGCCAAAAGGAAAGGGGCAAATCAAGAGGAAGCCGAAGATCTCCTGCAAGAATGTTTGGCCATCTTCATCGAGAAAGTTCGAAACGGGAGCTACGAGTTTCAAGAAAATGTGAAAATTACAACGTACTTCTATCGAATTTACGTCAATCAATGGAAAAAATCAGTAGAACGTAAAGTAAAGCGAGGTGAAGTTGCACTTCCTTGGTTTGAAGCAGCTTTTTTAGAGGACATCGAACCAAATAATAAAGAATTGAATAGTCTAAGTATATTTGGAGAGGAAGCGTACGAGGAGGAAGAACGAACGTGGATTTTCACGAAACTCCAAAAGGCGATGAATTTATTGAAGGAAGACTGCCGGCAAGTACTCACGTGGTTTTATGTAGAAGACTGGTCTTTGCGCCAAATTGGAGAGGCGTTGGGTTTAACAGAGGCATCAGCAACCGTAAAAAGGTTTAAATGTGCCACCTATCTCAAGAAGAAATTTGAACTTGTCTAGTAAGGTTTTATATCGTTTCGTATTAATTCATAGAATTACAGGTAAAGGAAATGACTATTCAATTTTTACTTTTTTATTCTTTTTCCCATGACAGAACTTGACGAATCAGCATTTGAACAAATACATGCGTATCTACGTGGAGAAGGTAGTCCACAAGAACGAGCCCAATTTGAGGCACGTCTGCGCGACGATGTCGCATTAGCTGAAGAATTGACTAATCAGCAACGAATCAAGACGGGTTTGAGAGTTTTGATGAATAAAAAACGCTTTGAAGCCATTCATGCTGAGTTAAAAACTTTGGGCAATCTGGAATATGAAGCTCCCCAAACAGTCATTTTACCCCTGAAACCCAAAAAGTCCTCTTGGAAACCTTGGTTAGCTGCGGCAAGTATCTTATTTGTTGCAGGTGCGGCTTTGTTTGTATTCGTAAAACCTACGGAATCCCCATCTTCAGTGCCGTTGGCCCAAAAAACGGAAGAAAAGCGGGATACAGTAGCCGCCCCAGTTTTGTCAGAAGAAAGAAACGTGGCAGCAGACATAAAGAAAAAACCGAAGGCAAATAAATCACCGCTTAAAACACTCTTTGAACAGAATTTTGATGCGAACCCACGTCCTTCTTCTCCGTTCTCTCAAGAAAAAATGGGAATGAATCCTGGTCTTTTACAACTTTGGGAGACAGAAACAACTGCTTTCTTTAAGGGAGTAGACTTATTGGAAAAAGGAGAAGCCAACCAAGCCCTTGCACTTTTTGAAAAAACTACAGAAAGTCGTTTTGACGAACTTAGACCTTATGGAGAATGGTATGTAATTTTAGCTTTAATTCGCTTAGAAGAAACAAATTTAGCCATGGAAAAACTCCGAAAAGTAAGCCAAACGGACGGACATCTGTACCAACTTCGTGCAAGGAACTTGCTCAAACAAGTTCAAAACGGAATTCAGTAGCATTACGTAATTATTTGACTTAAATTTCAGGTAAGTAAAGGAACCACCGCATGTTTATACCCAGAGTTGCTGAGACTTCAGCTACTGCTTACGACACTTTTCAGATATACGTGATGTATTCTTTCGTCAGATTCCAAACACTTATTTTTCTAATTGCTTGTTCATCATTTCAAAAAATTCAGAATCCGTCATTTTCTTGCGATTATCAAGTAGTATCTCAGCGTCTTCTCCAGCCCGATACCTTAATTGAGTAGTTCCATCAGTGACTGCCTCAAAAATTACTTCCGCAACCAAGCTAGGTGGTGAAACTATGTTATCAGGGTTTTGCCATTGTTTCATGAGAGATGCAATAAGCGCCTGATATGCATCAATATCCCCCGCCTGAAAGTCAAAAGAACGACCACCGAAATCAGTCGCGATGAATCCTGGTTCTACAATTTTGACTTTTACACCTATTTCTTGCATCTCATAATGCAATGATTCTGATATTCCCTCAACTGCAAACTTTGTTCCATGATAAAGAGAACCCAATGCAAAAGTCATTTGACCGCCAATAGAGGATATATTGACTATGACACCACTTTTATTTTTTCTAAAATGTGGTATCATCGTTTGGGTTACATCGATTAGTCCAATGACATTGGTATGGAATTGTCTTAAAATATTTTCCCGAGGAAATGATTCCAATGGACCGTACGCACCATAACCGGCATTATTTAAAAGAGCATCAATTTTGCCAAACTTAGAAATACCGTTGTTGATACTTTCTTTTATGGATGCCACATCGAGTACATCTACCTTTTGAATCAATACATTCTCTAATCTAGTTAATTCTGATTCCTTTTCAGGTGAACGCATGGTAGCAATTACATTCCATCCATTCTGTTGAAAATGAATAGCAGTCGCTTTCCCGATTCCACTACTTGCTCCTGTAATAAATATTGTTTTTTTCATTACTCTATTCAGTATATGATTTTAAGAATTTCTTAGGCGTATGATTCAGCAGATTCACCTTGATTTATATCAAATACTTCTCCTGTGATATTGAACATACGCTGGCTACAAAACATTTTTACAATTTCTGCAATGGCAGAAGGCTCATAAGCACCCATAGGGATAGGACTATTTGACTTTACCCATTCATTTACAGATTCCCATTTAGGTGATTGCGGAAGCCATCGTTCAAGTATGAATGAATTATTGACTAACTTGGTATTTACCAACCCTGGGCAAATTATGTTGCATGTAATATTATCTTTACCAAGTAAATGCGCAGCGCTTTTAGCAAAGCCAATGACAGCCCATTTACTTGCTGTATAAACAGGCCAATCTTTATTTCCTTTCCGGCCTAAAATCGAACTAATAAACACGATTCTACCTGACTTTTGTTTCCTCATTTGAGGAATGACTGCTTGCGTAGTTTTTATTACTCCTGCCACGTTGATATCCAAAATTGCTGCAATTTCTTGTTCATTAAATTCTGTTAGGTTCCCTATTTGTGTTACACCTGCATTTACAATAGCAAAATCAATGGATTGGAACTTTGAAATGGCTTGCTCTACGGCGTCATCTAATGATTTTTTGTCTCGAACATCACCTCTAATCGCAAGACACTTTACTCCTAGTGCCTCAATTTTTGCTTTTGCATTTTCCAAATCTTGTTTACTTGAAACAGAATAACCGATGCCTTCAATTTTATCATTGGCAATATCAAATAATACCACATTAGCTCCTTCGGAGGCAAACATTTCGGCTGTAGCAAGCCCTATGCCCCTAGCACCACCGGTAATGAAAGCTGTTTTTCCCTTGTATTCTGAAGTAGTAGTTATGTCTTTATTTTTGGATGTTCTAGTCATAGCCGATAAAGGCAGTGTGGATACTCCTAAAAGTGCCATTACACCTTTTCTCAATGCATTTTTCCGTGAAACTTTATTCTCTTTCTCTTTCATTGTATTTTGTATTTAGTATAAGTAATTTTTTACCATTTGTAGCGTAAATCGCTTTCAAGAAGCTCATAGTAGGGTATAATTTTTTTAATACATTACTTTCAGATTGTTTTTATAAGGTTTTCATCTCCTAAAAATAGTTACTCCTTTTTTAGGAGGTGACAAACAATCATGAATGCCCTAATTTGAGGATTTCATTCGTAGTGTAAAAGATCTTTTGAATAGTAATTCGGAAGGAGTACCTTTTCACTTTTTTGTAACAATACATATCGTGATATTTTTAATCATTTTAGTTTTGTCATTTGAAGTAACAAATATCTTAAAAGCTGAAAGCGTGAAGTAACACGAAATAGGGAGTATTAAACACAAATAGCTGAAATGAATAGTTTTCTGGTATTAAAAATTAGATCAATGATGCGTTAAAAACTTAGTCCATTTTTATCAAAACTTTGTGTCTAGTTGGATCAAAATAGTTTAATCGGCCCCCAATTTTAAATCAGAGTATTCAAATTGAGCGATTAGCATGGCTAAATAATTAATAAATGGACAGATTTGTCAAATTATCAGGAGGTTAGTATGCGCATGGATTAAAATAGAATAGTTTTCGTTTCTTCAAAATACCAATGCTTTTTCAAGTTAACAAAGCATAATTTAGGTAACTGAAATACCTTATCGAACTTGTATTTATCATCAATTAAAAGCGCATACATCGAAAATGTGCCCTTTTTCTAGTTTGAAGATCTCTCCAAATACAATTTTATTTCAGTGTTCTGTATTCTTGAGGTGTTTTTCCTGTTTTTTGCTTGAATAATCTACCGAAATAATGTGGATAATTGTATCCTAGGGAGTAAGCTATCCCACTCACTGAATCAGTGGAGTTGAGGAGTAAAAGTTTTGCTTGATTAATAATATAATCGTTAATGTGTTCTTTAGCGGAGCGTCCTGTCTCTTTTACGAGTAGGTCGCTCAAATAACTGGCCGATAAATGACAGTGATCTGCTAAATAGTGTATAGTAGGTTTCCCTTTTTCTGTCAATTGGTTTTCTGCATAATATTTTTTGAGTAAAGATTCAACTTTTGCGATAATATCCGTATTTCTGGCTGAACGTGTATTAAATTGTCTTTCGTAAAATCGTTTACTATAATTCAGTAACAATTCTATATTAGATACCAATACTTGCTGACTATGATTATCTATCTTCTCGTTTAATTCAGTCTGAATAAGTTGAACAATTTGATGGAGCGTATTTTGTTCATTTTCAGAAAGATGAAGTGCCTCGTGAACATCATAGTTAAAGAAGCTGTATGAATCAATTTTTGAATCAAGACTTGAATTTTTAAGTAGGTCTGGATGAAAATAGAGCATCCAACCTTTAACTTGATTTAGTTCTTGTGGTTTTTTGACAGTTATTACTTGCATTGGCGCTGTAAAAATTAAAACACCACTATCAAAATCGTAGTTGTTTCTGCCGTAATCAATCCCACAACTTACGTCTTTCAACGCAATAAGATATAAGTCAGAAGTAAATTTTTTGCCAACAGTTTCTTCGCCATAAGCGATTTTTTGAGTATCGAGAATGGTTATTAAAGGGTGTGTTGGTTCAGCTAAGCCAAAAATTGCACAAATTTCTGCTACTGATTTTGAATGTATGATCGGATTATTCATTTCTTTTTATCCAAAATTATTTTAAAAAATAGACATGCACGAACACAAATAACAGAATTATTAACACCTATCAATCGAAAGTCAAATCTAATTATGCTGTAGTGAAAAATAGTAAAATAAAATAAGTAAACGCTCATTTGGCTCTGAAATTTACGAAAGTTGATACCTCTTTATCTCGGAAAAGATCAAGTATTTTTAGATTTCATGAATTTCCGTATTGTATTCCTTTGATTTTCCGCTACGTATTGAGCGAGAAGTCCGTTCCTACTTACAAATGAGTTTTGTCATAAACACAATTTGTCCAATATGGTAAAAATTGTGGGTAAGTTGTCAGTAACCATGTGTACTTCATTTTGGATTAAAATTTCTTTTTTGAGATTGTTTTCAGTCAATAAATAAATCAATTTAATCAAATAAATATTTCCATCCTTTCACCCATTTCTTGCCAAGAAATCTGTCCAACTTAATAGCGTATTTCTAGATAAACGCTTTATAATTCTATCAATACTGTTACTTTATTCATTTAATTGTATGAAAAATTCTTTGCTAGATAGTTGGAAAAATGTTTTTTCTCCAAGCATTTTATAAGGATTTAACTGTTTTTTTACACTTTCCCAAAAGTCGTTTGTCATATATTCATATTTTTTGATGTCGATTAATCTTTCTCACTGCACTGTGTTAAAGTTTAAAATAAAATTGTGTTAAACTAAATTTGGGTAGCAGGCCTGATCAGACCCGTAATTTTGCATTTATTCGAAAATAGTTTCATATTGCATTTTCTTTTTAAAAAGAAGGACAGCAACTACCCTAACTAAATATGTTTGAAAAAAATCAAAAAAAGGTGCTCAATGCGTGGTGCATGTACGATTGGGCTAATTCTGTTCATAATTTAGTCATTACTACCGTCGTTTTTCCCATGTATTTTCTCTCGACTGCCGTCAATGAAGACGGGGGAGATGTTATTTCTTTTTTTGGGCTTTCTATTACCAATTCAGTTCTCTACTCTTATACTATTTCATTCGCTACATTCTTTCTAGTACTTCTCAATCCCCTCTTAACTGCCATGGCAGATTATAGTGGACGTAAGAAGCTTTTTATGCAATTTTTTTGCTATTTGGGCGCTTTGAGTTGTGCTTATTTTTTCTTTTTTACAAAGAATAATATCAATTCTTCCATCATCGCATTTGGTTTATCCATCATCGGGTGGGGTGGAAGTATCGTTTTTTATAATTCCTACTTGCCTGAAATTGCAACTGAAGATAAATACGACCAACTCAGTGCAAGAGGATTCGCCTTCGGTTATGTTGGAAGTGTTTTATTGTTAATCTTCAATCTATTGCTCATCATGCAGCCCACACTTTTTGGATTGACAGAGGCTGACTCGGCTTCCGGCTTAACTGCCCGAATTTCCTTCTTAACTGTGGGCATCTGGTGGATTGCCTTTGCGCAGATTCCTTTCTATTTCCTTCCCAAAGATGTTGCAAATCCTTATCAGTCAGCTTGGATTAAAAACAGTTTCACCGAATTAAAGAAGGTATATTCTCAACTCAAAGAAAGGGTTCTACTCAAACGTTTTTTGGTAGCTTTCTTCATTTATGATATGGGTGTTATGACCGTGATTTATGTAGCCACTTTATTTGCAGACAAGGAATTGGCGATTCCTAAACAAGGACTTATCATCACGTTATTACTCATCCAGTTGGTCGCAATTCCAGGTTCTTATTTGGCTTCAAAATTGTCTAATAAGTACGGGAATACAATTGCTTTACGTATTGAGATTTTTCTATGGGCTCTAGTTCCCCTTGGAGCGTATTTTACTACAACTGCCGAACAGTTCTATGTAATTGCTGCCGTCGTTGGGCTGATTATGGGCGGAATCCAGTCACTTTCGCGGTCTACTTTTGCCAAGTTGATTCCGGACGATACCACACAAACAGCTTCTTTTTTTGGTTTTTATGATATCGTTGAAAAATTGGCAACGGCATTGGGTACACTTATTTTCGGAGGAATCATTCAACTCACAGGTGAAATGCGTAACTCAGTGTTATTTCTCTTAATTCTTTTCGTGATTGGCTTCGCTTTATTGACCCGTATCCCGTCACAAAAAATATATGCAGACAGATAATAGGAAAATTAAATCTCATGCTTAATTTTGCAGTCCGTAGAATTCAGGCATAAAAAACCATCTAAATAAAGGATGTTAGCTCAGCTGGTTCAGAGCGTCGCCTTGACAGGGCGAAGGTCAGCGGTTCGAACCCGCTACATCCTACTCTTCTACTATGAGAATTCTATACGATCATCAAGCTTTTACGGGTAAAAAATTTGGCGGCGTTGCTCGCTACTTCTACGGTTTGATGCGTACCTTCCGGAATCAAAATATTGAGGCATACTCTTCCGTTCTCTTCTCGAATAATCAGTATATTCAGTCAGATAAGGACTTTCAAGTTACCCCTATTCCTACACTTGGGAATGAACGGCTCTCTAACTTACTTTTTTCTCAAATTAATCGAGTTGTTAGCGGTTTACATATTTTGGGAAGACAATACGATGTATTTCATGCGACTTTTTTCCATCCGTATTTCTTGCCCATCATAGGTAATAAACCGCTTGTATTGACGTATCACGATTTAATTAAAGAGAAATTTGGTGAAAAATACGCACATGTAGATCATATCGGTACAGAAAGTAAAAAAAAGCTTCTCAATCGTGCATCGGCTATTATTGCGGTTTCGCACTGCACAAAAAATGATTTGGTAGAGATTTATCAAGTAAATCCTGAAAAAATTACCGTCGTTTATCACGCAACAAATTTTGGCAAAATTGCGCCCAGTCCTGATTTTATCATTCAGACTCCCAAACACTACTTTTTGTACGTAGGTGCAAGAAATGACTATAAAAATTTCCCTCTTTTCCTTGAAGCCTTCCAGAAAGTACATACAAAATACCCTGAAATTCAGCTTATTTGTGCCGGTGGAGGGATGTTTTCGAAAGCGGAAAAAGAAGAAATGAATCGTTTGAAGATTCAGAATTTTGTACATTTCTATGATATCAATGATGAAATTTTGTACCGTTTGTATCAAAATGCCATCGCCTTTGTCTATCCATCTTTGTACGAGGGTTTTGGAATTCCAATTTTAGAAGCGTTCGCTTGCCAATGTCCCGTCTTACTAAGTAATGCGTCTTGTTTTCCCGAAGTTGCTCAACAAGCTGCTCTTTATTTTGAACCCGACTCCAGTATTTCCATGGCAAACCAGATGGAACGGGTCTATCAAGAGGAAGCATTACGCCAGCAACTTATTCAAAACGGTACTAAAAGAGCACAAGACTTCTCTCCTGAAAAGGTAGCTAAAGAAACCATGGCTGTCTATCAAAAAGTGGTGGCTGGTAAGAAATAAACTCGGTCTCAATCTCTTTCCTACTACTTTATTTTTTAATGAATATTAGCTAATTCGACTCCAGTTATTCTCATTGGTCTTGAGATTAGCAAGATGATTTTTGATGGGTAAATGGACAGTTTGCTCCAAATCTGGGTCTTCCTCCAAGATTTTCATGGCTGCTTCGCGTGCGTATTTTAATATCTCGCTATCTTTCGCCAAATCCGCGATGCGTAAATCAACCAAACCACTTTGTTGCGTACCTGCCATATCTCCAGGGCCCCGGAGCTGTAAGTCCACCTCCGCAATCTCAAATCCGTTATTGGTTGCCACCATCGTTTCGAGTCGTTTGCGGGTATCTTTGCTCAATTTTACGTCTGACATCAAAATACAATACGATTGTTCTGCGCCACGACCAACCCGCCCACGTAACTGGTGCAACTGGGATAGTCCGAAACGTTCGGCATTTTCTATGACCATTACAGACGCATTCGGAACGTCAACACCCACCTCAATGACGGTTGTTGCAACCATTATCTCGGTTTCTCCTTTTTTAAACCGCTGCATTTCATAGTCTTTTTCCGCTGCTTTCATTTTCCCGTGTACAATACTCAAAGCACACGTCGGAAAAGCGCGTGAAATACTTTCATAGCCGTCCATAAGGTTCTTAAAATCCATTTGCTCTGACTCCTCGATGAGCGGATATACAATATATACTTGTCTTTTTTTCGCTATTTCAGACCTTAAAAACTCAAAAACGCGGAGCCGGTCACTGTCATAACGATGCACCGTTTGAATGGGTTTTCTACCTTTGGGTAATTCATCAATAATGGAAATATCCAAGTCGCCATATAACGTCATAGCCAATGTTCGCGGAATGGGCGTTGCGGTCATAACCAATATATGTGGATGAATCCTTTTGTTTTTCTCCCATAACTTCGCTCTTTGTGCCACTCCAAAGCGGTGCTGTTCGTCTATCACACACAAGCCTAAATCTTTGAATTGTACCACATCTTCCAATAATGCGTGTGTGCCTACAATAATATGTATTTCCCCATTTTGCAATCCTTCGTGAATGACTGTCCGCTCTTTTTTCTTCGTGGAGCCTGTTAATTTCACAATGTTGAGCCCCATGGTATCCCCCCATTTTTTGATGCCTTCGTAATGTTGATTCGCCAAAATTTCGGTAGGTGCCATCAAACATGCTTGGGTTTTACTGTTTATCGCCAGCAACATCGCCATAAATCCAACAACAGTTTTCCCACTCCCTACATCACCTTGCAGAAGTCGATTCATTTGTTTACCCGAAACAAAATCGCTGCGAATTTCTTTCATCACGCGTTTTTGTGCATTGGTCAGTTCAAAGGCAAGATGTTCTTGAACAAATGAGCGCAAAAGTTCGGTTTCATTAAAAATCTGTCCCGGATATTCTTCTCGGCGGAGAAGTTTCTGTGAAATAAGTCGAAGTTGATTATAAAATAATTCTTCGAATTTCAGACGACGATTTGCTTGCCGAAGTGCCTCAAAGTGGGGAGGATGATGGATGAAAAAAACAGCTTCTTTCTTTGAAATAAGGCGGAACCGCTCCACCAAATCTGAAGGAAGTGTTTCTTTAATATGCGGAAGCGCTAAGTCCAGAAGGGTGCGCGTCCATTTCCCGATTTGCTTGCTGTCAACGTATTTTCGCTTGAGCTTTTCGGTCAGTGGATAAATCGCTTGGAAATATCCCTTGTTTTCGTTTGCTGGTGTGAGTACATCCATTTCAGGATGTGTAATCTGGAAACTACCTCCAAAAAGAGTTGGTTTTCCATAAACAATGTATTCATTACCAGGCTTTAAGCTTTTTTCTAGCCAAGTAATTGCTTGAAACCACGTCAGCGTCAATGTCCCCGTCCCATCTGTGAAATCACCGACTAGACGTTGTTTTTTCCCTTCGCCTATTTTTTCTAAACTTCGCAAACGTCCTTTGATTTGTGCAGCAGGAAGTTGGTCATTCAGTTCACAAATTCGATGAAATTGAGTTCTATCTTCATGACGGAAAGGGTAGTGTTCAAGCAAATCTCCGTACGTAAAAATACTCAGTTCTTCGCCGAGAAGAGAGGCTTTTTGGGGACCAACGCCTTTCAGAAATTCAATTTTGGTATCAAAAAATGAGCTCATCTCGCAAAAGTATTAAATGGCTACTAAAATGGAAGAAAATGCTAGGCAAATTAAAACAAAAAAACGCCAGATACGATAATCCGGCGTTTTTTGTGCGTAGTTTGAAACCAATCAAAAATCTTCGTCTAAAGAGAAAGACATGGATTCTTTGTCCGACATAACCCCCGCTTTTTGGTATTCACCCACGCGTTTTTCAAAGAAGTTGGTTTTTCCTTGAAGCGAAATCATATCCATGAAATCAAACGGATTGGTTGCATTATACACTTTTTGCAAGTTCAAAGATTCAAGTAAATGGTCTGCAACGAACTCAATGTATTGGCACATCAGTTCGGCATTCATCCCAATTAGTGAAACCGGAAGTGCATCTGTTACGAATTCTTTTTCAATTTCTACGGCATCTTTGATGATGGCGTATAAATCTGCTTCCTGCATTTTGTTTTTGATATGGTCTGTGTAAAGCAGACAAGCAAAATCACGGTGCAAGCCTTCATCGCGTGAAATCAATTCGTTTGAGAAAGTCAAGCCGGGCATCAAACCCCGTTTTTTCAACCAGAAGATGGAACAGAATGAGCCCGAGAAAAAGATACCTTCAACGGCTGCAAAAGCGATGAGACGTTCGATGAAATTTCCTTGGTCAATCCAGCGCATCGCCCAATCCGCTTTCTTACGAACACAGTCAATATGTTCAACGGCATGAAGCATTTTGTCTCTCTCAACAGGGTCTTTGATGTAGGTATCGATGAGCAGAGAATAGGTTTCAGCATGGATATTCTCAATCATAATTTGGAAACCATAGAAGCATTTGGCTTCTGCATATTGGACTTTGGAAATGAAGTCCACGGCAAGATTTTCGTTCACGATACCGTCAGAAGCAGCAAAAAAGGCCAAAACGTGGGAGATAAAATGTCTTTCACCTGGATTTAGGTTCTCCCAATCTTTGATATCTTGTGACAAATCAATCTCCTCTGCTGTCCAGAAAGATGCTTCTGCTTTTTTGTAAAACTGCCAAATGTCGTTATGCTTAATCGGGAAGATGACAAATCGGCTTGGGTCATCCATTAATAATGGTTCCGACTGCATGAGTTGTTCGTCTGTTATCATACGGGTTAATTATAAATTAAAATTGTTTACGTTGGAACTTTAGAAAGCACCCCAATCCCCCAAATTTAAGAAACTTACAGGGAATACGGAACGGTGCGTATGATTTAATTCATTCGACGCTCGGATTCTCCGCGTCCTCCTTTTCTCTAACGGTTGTTTGAAGAAAAAGGTTGGTAATTTTTTAAATTTTACCAATATCTCTTCTAGTAAATCGACAACACATACTTTTTTCTATTGAATGTAAACTTTTTTTCACTCATCTCCGTTATATGTGTACAAACATTAAATGTATATACATATAATAATTTAAACAAACGTAACTATGGCAATTTGGACAATCGACGCATCGCACTCAGAAGTACAATTTAAGGTAAAACACTTGATGATTTCAACCGTAACTGGTGACTTTGGTGTATATGAAGGAACCATTGAAACTACGAACGACACAGATTTTGAGGGTGCAGTAGCTACTTTTTCCGCAGATATTGACTCTATCTCTACAGGTAATGAGCAAAGAGATGGACACTTAAAGTCTGCTGACTTTTTTGATGCAGAAAATCACCCGAAATTACTTTTTAAGTCAACTTCATTCACGAAAAAAGACGACGAAACGTATGTAGTTGTAGGAGACTTAACCATGCGCGGAACTACACAATCTGTGGAGTTAATCGCGAATTATGGTGGACAAATGGGCGATTTCTACGGTAACATGAAGGCTGGCTTTGAACTTTCAGGTAAAGTAAGCCGCAAAGCATTCGGTTTATCTTGGGATGCCGTTACAGAAGCAGGTGGCGTTGTCGTAAGCGACGAAGTAAAACTTATTTTGAATATTCAAGTAGGAAGACCTGCTTAATTAGAACATATATCCTTAGAACATATATCCACACAACATACGGCTTTTGAGCCCCATTTGACGGTTATTTACCCAAAAAGCAAGCCAGCAGATTTA
>CAYNRA010000052.1:0-20191 GCA_964399465.1 uncultured Cytophagales bacterium | reverse complement strand
ACATACACATCCAGCCAGCCATCTTGGTTAATATCCACGACAGTTACGGCAGTATTCCACGTACCTTTACCTACAATACCAGCTTTGTCCGAGATATCTTCAAAAGCCATATTTCCTTTGTTCAAGTACAGTTTATTTCCAGACTGGTTGGCGCTGAAGAAAATATCCTGAAGACCATCGTTATTAAAATCAGCGATACCAACACCTCCGCCGTTGTAAACGTAGTCATGGACAAGAATATTCACGGAGTCACTTTCTGAGATTTGATTCACAAAATGAACACCCGTTTGCTCAGGTGATAGCCGGGTAAATACTGATTTTTTCTTTTGACAGGAAGCCAATGCAAGAAGTAAAAATAGAATGAGTGGATATTTCTTCATAGATACAGAACGACTAATATTGTTGCTCAAAAATAGAGAAAGGGATGGAGTTTACCACTCCACCCCTTTCTTTTGGACTCAAAAACCTTGGAATTAATATCCAGGATTTTGTTTGATAGAGCCACCACTTTGATTGACAGCGAACTCAGGAATTGGTAGATATTCATCTTTTCCTGCTTTGAACTGTGAACCAACTAAGTGTGTTCTTACATTTCTTTCTTTCGCCATGAACGAGTTCACTGTTTGTGCAGCTACTCCCCAACGAACCAAATCAAAGAAACGATGACCTTCCATGGCAAGCTCGATAT
Source organism: uncultured Cytophagales bacterium (assembly GCA_964399465.1). Classification (GTDB taxonomy): domain Bacteria; phylum Bacteroidota; class Bacteroidia; order Cytophagales; family Spirosomataceae; genus CAYNRA01. The sequence continues at coordinate 19,503 of CAYNRA010000052.1, read as the reverse complement.
ATCTTTCAAAGCGAACTGCTTTTCTAGCTTCGTCTTTGTTAGACCAAGTGCCTTCGTAAGCTTTAACACTGTAGTTTGCTTCAGGTTGCCCGTTCGGACCTGTCACAAAAGTAGAACCAGCTGCTCTGTTACGCACCATATTCACATATTCTTTTGCTTTCTCTAGGGAACCAACTTCCACTTCACATTCAGCAGCCATCAAAAGAAGGTCTGCGTAGCGCATCAAGATTTGGTTTTTACCTAATTGACCTTGACCCCATGATCCTGGGACAAAGTATTTACCTACTTCAGATTTCCATTGGATATGTTTGTTTGGCAACCAAGGACCACCATTTGCTAATTGTCTTACCCAAGTACCTTGCGCGATACCATAGTCTTTGTATTGAACACCTACACGACCTACAGTATAATCCAATCTTGGGTCAAATTCACCACGATCTGGGAAAGCAGATGGACTAGACTCGTGGCTCTTTACATCGGATGCATTATAGGTATCAATTAAAGGTAAACCACCTTGTGTTTTGAACGCGTTAACAAGCGACTGAGATGGTTGATAGAATCCACAACATCCAACTGGACCGTCATTGTGTGGGTTTGTCAACTCCATTTCTTTGTTGCTGTTTGCACCACCAGTACCATCTCCTACAGTGTACTGAATACCAAAGATAACCTCTTTACCGTTCTCATAATCGCCTTTAAATACATTGGCGAACTCAGACTCAAGACCATATTTTTGACCACCACTTGTTACACCGTTGGCAATCACTTGATCAAAAGCAGCTTTTGCTTTTGTGTGATTTCCTTGGTACAGAGCAGCTTTACCCAAGAAAGCCAAGGCAGCCCACTTATTCACACGACCAATCTGTGGTTGAGTAGAAGGTAGGTTATCAGCTGCAAACTGCAAGTCAGCTTCAATTTGTGGCCAGATGCTTTGGTCATTTTTCAAACTTCTGTAATCATCTGTAGAGATTGCTTTTTCATCTACGTAAGGAACGTTATTAAACAATCTTTTCGCTTCAAAATGCAAGAATCCACGGATAAAGCGAGCTTGTGCTACAACAGCCGCTTTCTTCTCTGCAGACATATCTGCTGCTTTTTCAGCTTGACGAATAACGATATTTGCCATTCCGATACCGTCAAAAATTGCTCTCCACTTATTTGAAACTGACGGGCTTGAAGGCAATACTTCAAAACGCTCAACTGGGTTGATTTCCGTAGCTTGATCAAGTGCTTCAGAACCTTTATAGGCATCATCCGAACGAATACCACCCCACAGCCAGTTGTTTGGAGAGGTGTACCAAGCGGCGATTTGGTTTCCTTGCATTGCTCTGTAAGCAACAATCAAAGAACCATCAACCCCTTTTTCATTCGCGATAGCTTCTTCTGAAATCGCACCCAATGGGGCACGATTCAAGAAATCATCGCTACAAGAGAAAGCAATACTTGTACTTAGAACAAGCGTACTTACTATTAATTTATAACTTTTTTTCATTTTTTCTAAAGATGTTTTTACGAATTAGTTGTTATAGACCTAGGTTTAATCCCACCATGATTGTTCTTGGTGAAGGAGTTCTTAACTGATCAATACCCATTTGTAACTCACTGTTACCCAAGATACCAATGTCTGGATCTGGACCACTATAGTTTGTAATAGTGAATAGGTTTTGAGCCTGAACATACATTCTTGCTCTGCTAACGCCCAATTTAGAGATAACACTTTGAGGGAAAGTATAGCCAATTTGTGCTTGTCTTGCCCGTAAGAATGAGCCACTTTCTACATAATAGGAAGTTGAAATCGCACCTGAATATGTGTCATTCGCATTCAATACTGGTAAAGTAGCATTTGGATTTGATGGTGTCCAGCTATCAGTTAATACAGCTTTGTTGTAACCACCTACGAAACCTCTCAAGTGTGTGCTCCATTTCGTGTAGTTATAAATGTCGTTTCCATAATTCCAGAATAAGAATGTTTGGAAATCAAGGTTTTTATAACTGAAACCAATGTCAGAACCAATTTGGAATTTAGGGATAGGATTACCGATGAATGTTTGGTCATCACCATTGATTACACCATCGTTGTTCATATCCTTGATTTTCCATGAACCAACTCTTTTATAAGGCATATCCGCGTGTGCATCTACCTCACTTTGTGTTTGGAAGATACCATCTACTACCCAACCCCAGAATGACGCAAGTGGTTGACCTGCTTCAATTCTTTGTACGTTACCTAAACGTCCTGCACCAAATAACAAGAACGAGCTACCATCCGCATCAATTTTAACCGCCTCATTTCTGTAATGAGTGAAAGTCATATTTACGTTGTAGTTCAAATCAGATTTGATTTTACCACGAGTTCCTAAGCTCAAATCAACCCCTTTGTTATTCATTGTACCTACGTTGATTTTCGGCTGACCAACATTTGGCTCCAAACCATTAAGTTGTCTATCTACCAACAAATCTTTCGTTGTATTATTGAAATACTCTACAGAGAAGTCAATTTTACCATTTTTAAATGTACCATCTAAACCGATGTTAACCATTTCAGCTGCTTCCCACTTCGTACCTGGGTTACCTACTACTTGTGGTCTATAACCAATCTGCGGCAAGCCATTTCCACCTGTAATATCGTATGCAGTGCTATTTAATGAAGCTCCAAAGAATGAATAAGCATTGGTTGGGTTTACGTTTCTCTGGCTACCCATTTGTCCCCAACCTCCACGAAGTTTCAAATCTGTAATCGATGGGAAATCTTTCATGAATGCTTCTTCCGAAATTCTCCAAGCAACCCCAAATGCTGGGAATACACCCACACGGCTCTCAGGACCGAATACCGAAGCTGCATCACGACGAACCGTTGCACTGAATAAGTATTTATCCATCAAGTTATACTCAGCTTTCGCCATCAATGAGTAAAGTGTTCTAGGAGTCGATGGTGCACCACTGTTTTGTGGCAAGTTTTTACCTGTATTGATTGACCAGAACGAAGGATCGTTGAAGTCATAATCCGTACGTGAAGCAGATAAGGTACGGAACTGCTCATAAATAGCCTCAGAAGCAGCAAACATTTTCAATGAATTGTTTTCATTGATGTCTATTTTGTACTGCAAGCTGTTTGTCCATGTCCAAGAACCGCCGCTGAAGAAATATTCACTGTACGCATTATTTCTTGTTGGCTCTGCTTTCTCAGGCGTAATGAATGTAAAGCTATACCCATTTCCGAAGCGTTGATCAACACCAAATGAAGTTGATGCAATCAAATCTTTATACAATTGTACCGAAGCATATACATTACCAAATACATTTAGACCTGCATAGCGGTTGTCTTTGTTTCTAGCAAGAACAGCATTTGGTGTCAATGTTTGTCCACCCCCACCGATAGATGTACCTACAACGTTTCCGTTGATGTCAGCTAATGGATAGAAAGGAGCCGCTCTGTGTGCTAAATACCAAGGGTTTTGTCCTTCATTACTGAAATCAAGACCACCAGAGAAATCGAATGGATTGCCACCTGAACCATATTGGCTAGAGAAGGCTACCTGCATGTTTTCACCAATCGTTAACCATTTAGTCGGTTTGAAATTTGTATTTGCACGAACCGTTGTTCTGTTCAAACCTGTATTTTTGAATACACCTTCTGTATTAAAATGGTTAAAACCGAATGAATATGAGCCTTTATCAGTACCACCTGTTGCAGTCAATTGATGACTTTGAACAGCTGCATCTTGAAGTGAAGATCTAAACCAGTCAGTACCAGGAGAAGTTTCTGCAATTTGATATGTATTTTCGAAGCTATACGGATCGAAATTATATCTTGCAAAATTAGGATTCGTAGCATCTCCAGGACGTTGAGTTACGTCCATACCCGTTACTAAATAACGTGGAATACCGTTTTGGAAAACTGGGTGATTGAAAGGCACACCCGCTCCTGCCGCAGCTTTTTGCAAGAATTCATAATATTCTTGTGTATTTAACATTTCAGGCAAAGATGAGCTTGGAATACGTTGTACACCATAATAGCCATCATATGATACGTTTGTTTTACCAGACTTACCTTGTTTTGTGGTTACAACAACTACCCCATTGGCTGCTCTTGAACCATAGATAGATGCTGAAACTGGGTCTTTCAATACTTGAATTGACTCAACGTCTTGTGGGTTTAAGGCGTTGGCGTTGTCCGTTGGTACACCGTCAATCACATACAATGGATCGTTATTACCAAATGAGGTAAAACCACGAATACGCACTTTGGCCGCTGCACCAGGTGCACCAGTACCACTGACAGTTACCCCAGCCACACGACCTTGTAGCATATTACCAATGTTTGCACTTGGTTGCTGCAAGGTGGTTTTTGTATTAACAATACCTACAGAACCGATGATATCTTTCTTTTTCTCGGAGGTATAACCTGTTACAACTACTTCTTCCAAAGAACTAATGTCTTCCTCTAAAGTTACGTTGATAACAGATTGTGAACCGACAGCTACTTCACGAACTACATAGCCAATTGAACTAAATACAAGTCTTGAATTTGCATCAGCTTCAATAGAAAACTTACCGGAGCCATCCGTAACGGTTCCGCGTGTGCTACCTTTTACAGCAACACTAACACCAGGAATACCACTCCCGCCTGGATCTGAAACTGTACCAGTGACTGATTTTTGCGCGAAGGCTGTAATGGATAAAATCCATAACAACGCAAACGCTAATACCCCCCGAATAGGGACGAAGTAGATTTTTTTCATTTCGTATTAGGTTATGATAAATAAATAAATAGTGAGAAAGATACAATAATCCATACATATATCTTGTATAGACATTTGTCGCCATAAAAGTATATTTTATATTTTTTCCTTACAAATTATTTATACAATTTATTAGAATATTTATACGAATATTGAAAAAATACCATAATTTATAACTTAAGTATTAATGGCGAATTTTCGCAAAAAAAGGGCTACCAGTTGGTAGCCCTTTGTGTTTTGATTTCGAATCTAATTTAATGCTTGATTACATCAGGTTGCTGTTCTAGATTGAAAAGGTCATTTAAGACATCAATGAGTGTCTCAGCTTCCCCTCGTTTGCATGCTGCTTTCAATTGCAAAACAGGCAATTTGATGATTTTTTGCATCATACTACTCGTTATTTTTTCTACTTTTTGCAATTCGGACTCATTTAAAGTCTTCATATAACGCGCCATTTCTTCTTTTCGAATTTGTTCCAACGCATTCTTCAATTTGTGAATGGTGGGAGAAACAATCATTTCACGCGACCAATCGTTGAACTCTACGAGTGCTTCATCGATAATTTTGTGTACCTCCGGAATAGCAGCATGTCTTTTTTCTAATGCCTCGTTTGCGCGCTTTTGAATCTCATCCAAGTCGTACAAAACAGTTCCAGCTACTTGCTCTACATCTAATGCAATACTACGAGGAACTGACAAATCAATCAAATATTGAACTCCACCTAGCGGGCGGCGTTTCAGCAATGCTGCGGTAATCAGTGGCTCATCACGACGTATGGATGAAATAATAATGTCTGCTGACAAAATCTCTTCTTCTACTTGCGCGTAATCTGCAACAGTAAAGCCATATTTTGAGGCAGCCAATTCAGATTTTTCTTTAGATCTATTCGTAATGGTAATTTGCTTATACCCTTTTTCAGAAAGTGTTTTACAGACATCTTCACCAATTTCACCCAAACCAATCACCAATGTTTTTGGATTACTCAACAAGGGCAAAAATGTTTCGATTGTATCAACCGCTGCATAAGATGTCGATGCGGCTCCGTCACGGTAGGCTGTTTCTTGAACAATTCGCTTGTTTACATAAAATATAGTATGTAAAAGACGATGTAAAAAAGGGCCCGCCATTTGAGTATCAGCTGACCATTGATAGGCATGTTTTATCTGATTCGGAATCTGCAAATCACCGATAACTTGCGATTGTAAACCGAGTGCTACTTCGAAAAGATACCGAACCGCTGCATCATGTTCTGTAATAAACTCGAAATAAGGTCTAATCTGCTCGGAAGAAATACCTTTCTCTACAGCAAGTAATTTAATTAGATTTTCACCAAGCTCCTCCTCTCCAATATAATAGATTTCTGTCCGATTACACGTAGAAACCAATAACATCTCATTCAAATCGAAGACTTCATGCGCTTGGCTTAGTAAAGCCTTACACGCTGCTTCGTCTAAAGCAATTTGCTCCCGAACATCTAACGGGGCAAGTTTATAAGAAATCGAAACAACCTTAAATTGATTATTCATTTGTAACTTACCAAATATATTCCCCAAATATACGGCTCAAAAATCATACATGATTATGACTTTTATCACAGTTGCTAATTTAGAAAACTTCTAAATAGTTCTTTTTATTTAACAAAATATCCTTTAAAAATACAAAATTACTTATTTTGATGTTAAACCAAAAAAGTCTCACCAGTAAATAAGCATATTTCCAAAAAGGGTTTGTAAACCTAAAAAGTTTCCTATTTCATGGCAAAAAATCAAGTTTTTTTTAATTTGTATGGTCAATTATCTGGCTGGCGAATCGTTCTGATCGTTCTGTTATTGGCTATGGGTGGCTTTGTTTTATACTATTTCCGAGAAATTGGCCAATCTCTGGAAGACAGAGAAACAAAGTATGCCAAATTGTACGCAGAAAGTATCCGCTTTTTTATTGAAAAAGAATTGGAAAGTGACTGTGATTACACATTCGTTCAAGAGATTTTAATGGCCAATGAAACGGTTCCGAGTATCTTAGTCTTAGACGGTTATCCGAGTAGTTATGCCAATATCCCTGAACTGAACGATTCAACTTTGACCGAAAACCAAAAAGAACGCTTGCTCTATGCTAAAATCAGTGAAATGAACGAAGAGCATCCTCCACTTTCTTTCAATTTTAATAACAGCGTTGGCTATGTCTATTATAGCAACTCCACTATTGTTCGACAACTTCGTTATTTCCCTTATATTTTATTGGTTACTTTTTGCATTTTTGGCTCACTCGCCTACATTGCATACAGTTCAGCTAGAAGAGCAGAACAAAATAGAGTCTGGATTGGACTAGCCAAGGAAACAGCCCACCAGCTTGGTACACCTATCTCCGCACTTATGGCTTGGGTAGAAGTACTTCGTTCATCTCCTGACTTTGACCAATCCATTGGCGATGAAATAGAAAAAGATATTCATCGGTTAGATACAATAACGACTCGTTTCTCCAATATTGGTTCTGTTCCTCAATTAAAACCAGAAATCATTTTCCCAGTTCTTGATCATGCCGTTAGATATTTAGGGAAACGCCTTTCTACAAAAGTCATCATAACAGTGCATAACCTACTCAAAGATTCAGATAGAACGACTGAGTTGAACAAACCTCTCTTTGAATGGGTCATTGAAAACCTCTGTAAAAATGCTGTAGATGCCATGGCTGGCGTTGGAAAACTAGATATTTTCATTTCTACCAATTCTAGAAACAAAATCGTTATCGACTTTAAAGACACAGGAAAGGGAATTAGCAAACTGAACGTTCGGAAAATTTTCCAGCCAGGGTTCAGCACCAAAAAAAGAGGTTGGGGTTTGGGCTTAACTTTAGCCAAAAGAATCATTGAAACCTATCACGGGGGGCAATTATTTGTTTATGAAACTGAAATTGATAAGGGTACAACTTTCCGGATTATTCTTCCTTAAAATTACTTTAAATCATATTCTAATGCCTGGCTTTTATATAAAAGTAGCATCAAAAAAACGGTTTATATTTCATAAATCACCTAATGTATACGAATTACGGAATCCATAAAAACAAAAAAGGCTGCCTATAATAGACAGCCTTTTTAACTTACATTATTAAATTACATCTCTGACGACAGTTTCTCTTTTTTGAATGTGAGTTTTGATACAGGCAAACCAAACATTCCTAGCTTAATTCCAGCTTGTACTCCAAGACCCGATAAATCTTTATTGCTTAAAGTACTTGAGCTACTGTTTAGGGCGAATCTGTAGTTTGCACCACCAAATAGAACAACATTTCTCAGCACATTTACCTCAAGATTTATTCCAGGTTGAATCACTCCAAAATGCCCACGAGAACTATATTCTCCTCTTCCGTTATAATCTCCTCGATGACCATCATGGTACAATTTTGACGTACTACTTACAATCTCTGTACTTGCACTTCCTACTCCAAGTAACAATGGAAAACTGAAGTGTACCATTTTTTGGGAATTTAGAATATACTCAAAAATCAACCCATTTACACGTGCACGTGTCTTAGTATCACCAACTGTTAAATTAGGATTATAAAACTCATATCCACCAAATCCCATTCCAATTTTTTCGTTAAATAATAAAGACAATGAACCACCACCAGAAGGCATAAAACCTGAGTTTAAACCTGCATATTGTCCGTAAAGTGACCCTACAATTCCAATTTTGTTGATCTTACTAGAAAATAAAGATTGTTTTAAACTGTCGGTTTGAGCAAATCCTATCGTAGAAACAAGTACACACGCAAAAAATACATTCAATGATTTTTTCATTTTTGTAAAGTTAATGTTTAACATATTTTAAAGTCTGGCTTGAAATATTTCTAAGACAGAATTATCATGTTATACGATTCTTTATTTGCGTATGTTGCCTAGGCAAACCAAATAAATCTAGTTTTTAAAGACTTTTGAAAAACGCTTTGCGCAGTTTTATTACTATTACATGACAAATAAACTCAAACGGTTTCTTAGTTGGCAATCACAAGATCATTTAATACGATCACATCTGTTTCTACTGTATTACTCACATTACCTGCCAAGTCTTTAATATAGATTTCAAATTTCAAGGAATCACGTCGTGGGGTAAATGGGTGGGGAAAATCAATAGAATAGCTTAAAACACCCTCAATAGGGCCCAGACGACCATCAGTACGGAGTTGTGGAAAATACCCTGAGTACGGAATACCTGGACTAAACTCTTGAAAAACGCCTCTTCGCTTACGGAATACGCGAACTACATAATTGTAGTCACCACGTAGTTCAGCTGCTGCTTTTTCTGTTTCATTTAGGCCTAAATCACCGTCACCATCGCGAAAATCAAGTGTAATAATAACCGAATCTTTATTTGCACCAGTAAATTGATCCACTCGAATTTCTTTTTCTATGGAGCGATAGGTTATTTCAGGGACAAGCGAAAACTCTGGCTCTTGGTAACAACTTTGGAGACACACAAAATAGCTCACGAATCCAAGTATTCCCCATTTTTTCCGCTTATTTCTATCCAATATTCTTTTAATTTTGTTCATAGTATTCTTTCTTCTTAATCTTTGATTTCTTTATCAAACGTACTTGAAACATAAAATATGTTATTTAGAGACGAACTCAAATCTGCTGTACTTCAATTAAATTCGACCACTTCTTCTCATCAATTTGAGGAATTGGCGCTCGAAATTTTCCATTATCAAGCTTCCAACAACCTAATATACAAGGAGTACCTGCAACATTTGCGAGTTCAGCCTACAAAGATGAAACGAATTGATAAAATTCCTTGCTTACCCATCGATTTTTTCAAATATCATACGATTGTCAGCGGCGATGCTCTTCCACAGCACATATTTGAAAGCAGTGGCACAACAGGGCAAAAAACTAGCCAACATTTTGTTGCAGACTTACCTTTTTACGAAGCATTGAGTCTTAAAATATTTGAGCAATTCTACGGTTCAATTACTGACTACCATATTCTGGCTCTACTCCCCTCCTACCTCGAACGAAATAACTCGTCCTTGGTATATATGGTTCAAAGTTTTATCTACAAGTCATATTCTCAAAAGTCTGGCTTTTATTTACACGATACACATGCTCTTTTACATCATCTGCGCGATGCACTTATAGAACAAAAAAAAGCAAATAAGAAAGTTTTACTTATTGGAGTGACCTTTGCTTTACTCGATTTGGCAGAATCGAACCTTGATTTGTCTTGGCTGGCAGATTATTCCGATACACTTGTTATCATGGAAACAGGTGGAATGAAAGGACGCAGAAAAGAGCTTATTCGAGAAGATGTACATCGAATTTTAACGCAAAAATGGGGAATTTCAGTTATTCACTCTGAATATGGCATGACGGAGCTACTCTCCCAAGGTTACTCCCAAGGTCATGGGCTTTTTCAGTCAGCTCCCAGTATGCGCATCTTGCTGAGGGAAGTCAATGACCCTTTTACTTATTTACCCAATTTTGCGATTGGCGAACGTGAAATTAAGGAGAGAAAACGTTCTAAAACAGGTGGAATAAATGTCATTGACTTAGGAAACATTGATTCTTGCAGCTTCATTGAAACACAAGATTTAGGAACCTACTCATCTGACTATCAAAGCTTTCGTATTCTTGGAAGATTTGACCACTCAGATGTGCGAGGTTGTAATTTAATGGTTATCTGATACATGGAAAATATCTTAAGGAAGTTTTATCAACGATTGGCAAATATTAGTACAAAGAATAAATCTTTGGTACTTCCTCAAGTCACGAAACGCTTGTTTATAGACCTACATTCTTTTCACTTCGTGAATAAGAAACCGTCTTTTTTTATCTTAGAAACCATCCTTTTAAGCACAAAAAAAATTGCATTAACCACCCTTCTAGACCCGAGAGATGGTCGGGCAAATACAGTAAGTGAACAACTAAAAACCATCTTAAAAACACATCAAATTATCTTAGAAGAACGAGGCACTCATGATTTACACATTGGTTTTCCGTTTGTGACAGGTAAATTTATGGATGGAACAGTCGTACGCGCCCCACTTTTACTCCTCCCTGTACAAATAGAAAAGGAAAATAATCAATGGTTTCTTTCACGAAAACCTGATTCTAGTTTGCGCTTTAATCGAGATTTTATTTTGGCATATGCCTATCGCAACCAAATCGGTCCATTAGACGCAATCCTTGAAACGAATTTTGATGATTTTCCAACAGAAATACTCCCTTTTTTGACGAAACTATACGAGTTCCTCAAAGATTCAGTACTTGAATTAAACTTCAATCGTACACTCTTTGAGATGCAACTTCAGTTTTTTGAGCACAAATCAATGGAGGAATTAAAGCAAACGTTTGATTTGGGCGTTTTACAACTTTTTCCTGAAGCCATTCTTGGATTTTTCCCACATCACTCTTCTTTTCTAGCTGCAGATTATGCGCATTTATTAGAACAAAAAGAAACACAATCATCATTGGAAAACTATTTCCAGATGCATGCGATTCCGTCATCAGAAAAGCTATCAGAGGAGTCTCTATTTTTGGGATTTCCTGTCGATGCATCTCAAGAAGAAACCATTCAAGAAGTAAAAAAAGGGAAGTCCCTCGTCGTAATTGGCCCTCCAGGTAGCGGGAAATCTCAGCTTATCAGTAACTTAATTACGGATTTTACAAGCAGAGGGAAAAAAGTATTGGTCGTTTGTCAGAAAAAAGCCGCACTTGATACTGTAACTTCTCGTTTATCACAAATTGGGTTAACTCCTTTTACAGCACAAATTCATGACATACATACAGATAAAATACATATTTTCAATAAGTTACAATTTCAAATCAACCAAATTTCAGAATACGAAAAGACCAATAACCAATTAGATATTTTGGCTCTTGACAAACAGTTTACTTGGACAAGCCGCCGTATTCAACAAATTGAAGCTGAACTTTCGTTATTCAAATCTACCCTTTTTGATACTTCATTTTGTGGTAAATCAATCAAAGAATTGTACCTAGCAAGGCAAGATTCAGCTGGTTTAGTACTTGACTCTCTACTCTTTTCTGAATTTCGGGCAGATGATTTTTCTCTTTTTTTAGAAAAAATTCGGGCTTTTGTTTTTTTTCGAAATCAGATAGATAGCGAGAATAAACACGCGTCATTCTTTCGAAATCTATATAAAAATGAACCAACTGATTGGACAAAAAACACAGAAAAAGAATTAATACAACAAATTGATGCATACAGTAACGCATTTAAACAATTCAAAGATTCTGTCCTTCAAAAAAATATTCATTTTGATAAGAATTTACCTACCTTGTTTGAAACTTGGATAGAAACAATTCTATCCGCAGATAATCGACTCAGAGAATATCTGTTTTTAGCTATACAAAAGGATAAACCACTGATTAGCCATGAATTCAAGAAAAAAATTCGTTCTTTTTTGACTTTCACTAAACAGGCATCTGTATTAGAAAAATATGGGCAAATATGCGCTCAGAAAGAATTGTATTTAGTGCAAAAAGCACTCAAAAAAGCAGAAAAAAGAACCCGTTTAATCTTTGGAAAATTTATTTTTTCGTGGATTCATCGTTCAGACTATTTGCTCCTCAACGAGTGGCTTCCTCAAAATTGGACAACGGAAGACTTAAGAAAATTGAATCAACACCTTGAGGCAACTCAGCTATACCATACTCTATATCAAGAAATTACATCAACTTTTACTACATTTGAACCTAGGTTTGAGTCAGATTTTCTAGCCCTTCTAGAGGCAGATAAAATTCGTGTACAAAGTAAAAAACAGTTACAATCGGATGAATTTTTGTCTATTCGCTCATTAGCTTCCACCTTTCCAACACTAGCTTCTATGGAGACGTGGGGAAATCAGGTTTTAGAAAGAAAAAATGAATGGGAGGAGGTAAAAAAAGCAAGCTATCTTTTGTCTGAAGACCAAATAATGCATTTGGAACACATGCCTGTTGGTGAAATAAAAGGGGTTATTTCCCTCTATCTTCCTTGGGTCGCTGAGCTACATCGTATCTCAAAAACATGGAAACGAAGTGAATCCGAGCTTCTTGACATGGTTAGTAAGGTCGCTGAACCAAGTGAATGGGTAAAACATTTACACCAAAGTTGGGTTCATTTTTGGATTACGCGTATAGAAACACAAGTTCCTATTTTACAGGGAGTTACTTCTAAAAAAATAGACTTTTTGGAAGATGAGTTACAGACATTAATTGAGACGAAGGAGACAGTTAGTCAAGATAAAATTCGATTGGCTTTACGGGAACAATGTTGCTTAGACTTAGAAAAAAACCGACTAAATAACTTAGTTAGTTACCGTGAATTAGGTCATCAGGTTGTTAAAAAGAGAAAAACATGGCCTTTGAGAAAATTAATGGATGTGTTTTCAGATGATATATTGAAACTCATACCTTGTTGGTTAGCAACACCCGAAGTGGCGGCGGGGCTCTTCCCAATCCAAGACGGACAACCACTTTTTGATCTCGTTATTTTTGACGAAGCCTCTCAATGTCCTGTTGAACAGGGACTTCCGTTGCTACTTCGTGGAAAACAGACGGTTATAACTGGCGATCCGAAACAGCTTCCTCCTTTTGATTTATACCAAACTCGTATCGAACATGACACAGAAGACAATGTATTTCTTGAAGTAGAATCCTTGTTAGATGCAGCTTCATTCTTGTTTCCAAAATTACAATTAAACGGGCATTACAGAAGTCAATCCATTGAACTCATTCAATTTTCAAATCAACATTTTTACGACAACAAACTTGAGTTAATACCAGATTATACATTATTTAAGACCCAAGAGAAAACAGTATTTTATCACAAAGTACCAGGGCTTTGGGTAAATAATCAAAATGAAAGGGAAGCAGAGGAAGTACAACGTCTCGTTGAAGAAAAATGGCTAGAAAATCGGTCTCAAAATATTGGTGTGATTACTTTCAATCATGCACAAGCTCAAATAATCGAAAAAAAAATAGACCAATTGGGTTATCCTTCCTCTTTTGTACGTGTGAAAAACATTGAAAACGTACAAGGAGACGAATTTGATGTGGTCATTTTTTCAATTGGTTATGCACCCAACACACGACAGAAAATGGCGAATCATTTTGGAAGTTTGAGCGTTTTGGGTGGAGAGAAGCGCTTAAATGTTGCTATTACTCGTGCCAAAAAGCAATTACATGTGGTAGCTAGCATTTGGCCTACGGAACTTCAAGTGGAGCAAAGTAAAAACGAAGGCCCCAAACTTTTAAAGGCATTTTTGGCATTTGTTTTGGAAGTTACCAACAACGAATATAAGTTTAGTCAGCAATATCCTCAAAATACTTTGGCAAGTGCATTGGTTCAAAAGGATGAACAAGTTCAATTCTCACCCTTTTCGTTTAGTGATTTGATTCTGTCTGATGCTGTAGGAGATATATCCCTTGTTTTAACCGATGATGATTTGTATTATTCCATGAAAAGTACCAAACAAGCACATGGATACTTTCCGCGTTTACTTCGCAAAAAAAACTGGAAATTTGAGCGAAAATGGAGTCGAAATCTGTAACAATAGGGATAATTTTTGACAATTCACCGTTGTCATACCTAATAAATAAAAATAATCTAAAAATATCTATTTATTTACTTTAACAGTCTGCGTAAATCAAGGAATATCACTTACGCACTCATTCACAAAAATATGCCTAATTATTCTAAGAATGAAAAAGCATTTCCTCTATTAATAAGAGTTTGGCAAGGTTATTGAAAATTAGTTTTCGAATGTAAATTCCTCCTCCTTTACAATAGGTAGTCAGCAAGCCAAGTGTTTGCTACTGCCTATTCCTTCACTTCATTTGTGATATTACTTTAACTACGTCACCCACGCGAATTAAACCACTTGCAAGAACAACTATATTTTGACCAAAAAGGATTTTACGTCCGCTCTGCCGAAACGTAGCCAACGTTTGGAGAGGTTCTTTTCCTCGCTCACCAGAAATAGGATCAACAGTTGTTAATACGCATCGAGCACATGGCTTAACTCCCTGTAAACGAGCACCTCCTACGTGCATCAATCCCATGGAATCTTCCTCATACGCATCAATTCCTGAAAAAACGATATTAGGTCGAAAACGATGTACGTTCATTTCTTCTCCAATTCGCTCCGAAATATTTACTAGACTAGCCTCACTAATACCAAGAATTGGATATCCATCTGATAAACTCGTTTCCTCTTTACCTGTAACCTGAAAATCGGGATCAATCCGCCGAACACCCGCTTCGGGCTGGTAAACCAAACTACAAGCGACACCTAGACGTTCGGAAAACCAAGCGTCCAGCGCTTTTGAAACCCGAATAACTTGAACTTCATCCTCCCAAACCCTTGCAGTAAAAGACTCCGTAGTTTCAGGAACAAATGGAACCAAACAAGCACTTTGGGAAGGAATATGAACCACTCTCCAAGCTGATTCTGCTTGTTCTATCCGGAAAAAGACCATTTCTTTCACTGTTCGTTGTGTCATAAATTCACCTGAATCATCCACAAGCATCCAACGTCTATCGTGAGCAAGCCCTTTGGGTGTCACGAATGCTTCCGTCAATGCAACGCCAGCCAACGATTTTATCGGATAGATAAAGAGTTTTGAAATTGTACAATTCATTATTTTAGCTAAGAAAAGAAGGAAAATGAGTAGAATTACCCAAAATTCATTCTGTTTATTTATTTTTACAAGTCAACAAATCTATTAAGAAATACCCTAAATGAAAAAAATCATTGTTTTATGCGTATTTGCCGTTTTTTCTGTGTCTAGTTTTGCACAGCAAAAACCCTTTTCAAACCTACGCGAAGCCCTATTATCGGGCAGTAAATTAGCCGGAAAATCAGGACCACAGAGCATCAATTGGTTGCCCGATGGAGAAACGTTTTCATATATCGATAAACCCGGAAGTATCGTTCGGTTTAATCCATCAAACCAACAAACGAGTGCTATTTTTTCGTCAGACGGACTGACTTTTCCCAACTCCTCTACCCCATTTCAATACCAGAGTTTTCAATGGTCAGCAGATGGTAAATACCTCCTTTTTCAAACGAATTTCAAGCCAGTTTGGCGCTATTCTGGGGATGCTGATTATTATTTATACAGTCTGGCCGACAAAAAATTGACTCTTTTAGCTTCTGGTGCACGAACAGCCCAATTATCTCCGGATGGACAAAAAATCGTGTATGAACGGGGCGGCGATTTATTCCTTCGCGAGTTGGCGACATTGAAAGAGGTACAACTCACTAACGATGCAGGTAAAGCTATTTATAATGGTCGTTTTGGTTGGGCATACGAAGAAGAATTTGGCTTAGTGCAAGCATGGGTTTGGTCACCAGATAGCCGTTATATTGCTTTTTGGCACTCGGATGAAAGCCAAGTACCTATGTATCAGCTCTCTGACTTTCAGGCTGCACATCCAACCTTCGACCAAATTCCGTATCCACGCGTAGGCGACCCGAATATTCAAGTAAAAATTGGTATGATTGATTTGCAACAGCAAAACAAAGTTCAATGGGCAAATTTTGATTTGCAAGATGGTTATGTACCGCGTATTTACTGGACATCTCAAACTGGGCAATTGGCAATTCAGCATCTCAATCGTGCACAAAATCACTTGACGGTTTACTTTACCAAAGCACAAGATGGTTCCACACAGAAGATATTTGAAGAAAAAGATGAGAAAGGATGGGTTGATGTTTTCGACTTCTTTGCCAACTCCAATGATTTCATGCTTTTTCCGCCTCAAAAGCAAGAATTTTACTGGATTTCAGGACGTTCAGGACATCAACACATTTACGTATATGATTACAAAGGTCAGGTTATCAGACAATTAACTAGTGGTAATTGGGATGTAATGAGTTTGCAAGCGTATCATGCAAAAAATGATGCGTTGCTGTTTACATCCACAGAAAATACGCCGTTAGAAAGACATTTATATAGCATTCAAACGTCGGGTAAAAACAAACTCCATTTAACTCCAGAAAAGGGACTTCATCAAGTGAATGTTTCACCAAGCGGTCGATATTTTGTAGATACGTATTCCTCCATTACAACGCCTAAGGTTGTACAACTTAAAAATGACAAAGGCGTAACAGTTCATACATTTGAAACCAATGCCAGTGTGGGCGAATTTGTCAAGACAATTCCGTATGCTCAACGTGAACTGCACCAATTTACGACAACTGACGGGCAAAAAATAGACATCTATGTCGTCAAACCGGTTGGATTCGATGCAACCAAAAAGTATCCATTGGTGCTTACTATTTATGGCGGACCAGGCTCACAATCTGTTTATAACCAATGGAGTAGCAGTGCATGGGAACAATGGCTTGCGCAAAATGGCTATGTTGTGGCTAGTGTAAATAACCGAGGAAGTGGTGGATACGGGCAAGCATTTATGCAGGCGGTGTATGAACAATTAGGAAAAGTAGAATCTCAAGACTTTGTAGAGGCTGCAAACTATCTTTCACGTACATATTCTTGGATAAATGCTGAAAAAAGAGCTATTCAAGGGCATAGTTACGGTGGATTTATGAGTAGCTACACGATGGTAAATCATCCAGGTGCTTTTCGTGTTGGGTTAGTGGGTGCGCCTGTTACAGACTGGCGTTTGTATGACAATATCTACACAGAAAGATATATGGGACTTCTCCCACAGAATGCAGATAAATATGCAAGTCAAGTTGTGACTAAAAATGCAAAAAATTTGAAAGGTAAAATACTACTTGTGCATTCTACCATGGATGATAACGTACACGTTATCAATACATTCCAAGCAGTAAAAGCATTCACAGATGCAGGAAAAGACATCGATTTACGCATTTATCCTCCTGGAAATCACGCTGTTTCTTACAGCACAGAAAGCTATATCTTACTGTATCAAACCTACTTTAATTACTTAGAAACACATCTCAAATAAGCTTATTCCCCCTCTGAGATTCACGTTTCAGGGGGGGATGAGAAAGAAAGGTAAAAAACCATTTTAACACAAATCTGGTTTGGATGATATGACTAGAAAAGAAATTCTTATCCAATGGCTCAAAAAAATGGGATGGGCTGGTTTCTTCTTTTTTTTAATAAAAGGAGTAATACTTTATATTATTCTACCCTATCTCATCACAAAAGGACTTATCAATTGTAGTTGAGTAAAAATTCACTACCTCCTCTTTCCATGAAATACATACCTTAACTGTCTAACTATAAGATAGATCAATATCACTTAGCTAAATCAGCTATATTTTTTCCACATTTTGTAAATACATTCTACATTTATTTGCAGCCAATTTCAGGCATTATCCTTTACTAAACGAAGATATTTTTTTCCATTCTATAATTTTCTTATCTTCGTTGAAACATGAAACGAAAATCAGTTAGCTATGAAAAAAACAGACACTTTCCAGGCATATACACATGTATCGTATGCTAAACTTCTTACAGACTGCGTACTTCTGGACACCAAGAGAGGAACATATTTTGAACTCAACGAAGTAGCTACCGAGATTTGGCTTTTACTTGCCAAGGACGCTGTCTCCATTCTTGATATTCACATCTCTCTACTTTCAATTTTTGATGTCCCCTCCAATGTTCTTTTAGAAGATATTCATGAAACCATTACGCAACTACTTCATGATAAACTCATTGAGAAAATATCATAAATGGCGTTCTTTAAATAAAGACGAACAATCTTGTGTAATGTATGTACTTGTTTGGCTCAGTTTCTGGTTACTGATCACACAAATTACTCCATTTAGATATTGGATAAATGTCCTAAAGAAGACATCATTTCCAGGTTCGAAAAGCTATTCCGCGCGTCTTATACTGAAATGTATTTTACATTGTCAAAGTTTATTTCCAAGTGCAAATCTATGTCTTATCCAAGCCTTAATCTTTTGGTCTTTACTTGATGAAAACAAAGATGTTTGTTTTGTCATTGGTGTTCAGAAAAACGAAAAAAATATGTTTGAAGCCCACGCATGGATAGAATATCAAACTGAAATTATAATTGGAGAACGGCCATTCGACCACTTTATACCTATTTGGAGGTATTTAAAAGAATAAATTCATGAAAACAGAAGTCCATTTCTTGCTTACGTTGCTTCGTCACCAATTGCACGATACAAAACTGAACATCGCCTCATTTTCTTCTCTTTCCGAAGATGCGCTGGACAAACTGAGTACTTTTCATGCTATTCGACCTATCATTTATGCACTGTTAGAAGAATACCCTTTCTTGTTTTCAGAAACGTTTAGAGACAAAATAGCTGATTTTACAAGAAATCAACGCAAATTACACTTACGATTTCAGCAGACACTAGCCCATCTTATTACCATCTTTGAAACCAAAAAGATAGCTGTGCTGCCCTTCAAAGGTCAGGTTATAGAAAATTTACTTTATCCACCTTACCTACCACGCGAGTCTGGAGATATTGATTTACTCTTTAATCCAATAGATATGCCACATGTGCTTGCTATTTTTGAGCATCTAGGCTATAAACCATTGATTCACCAACCTTCTCCATTTCGGATAGTAAATACACATAAAACGATTTCGTATATGTTGCAATCCAAGTTTCAATACGAAATTAGTTATTCCAAAAATCAAGAGGTACTCGATATTCATTGGCATGCATATCCTCCCCAACTTCCGATTCAAGACAAGGACTTTCTATTTGAGCAATGGAAAGATAAACCCATTGAATTTGTATTTTGGACCTTGCTCATACATCACGGTGCAAAAGA
>CAYNRA010000051.1:17514-20497 GCA_964399465.1 uncultured Cytophagales bacterium | reverse complement strand
CTATTTTTGCCCAAAATAAGTCTATTTTGAAAAAGTTTATTCTACTTAGTATCTTCTCTTTGCTCCTCTTGCATGCGCTGCGAGATGCGCTGATTGATACTGTAGATGATACAAACGAAGCAAAAGTTGACCAAACTGAACAAATTTCGTATCACTTGGCTGGTGATACACTCCATGTAGAAATTCCTTTTCATATCCCTTATGCAAGTCACCTAGCCAATGAAAACTCACTTAAAGAACTAATTTTTGTATATCAAGGAGATTATTATAAGGTTCTCAAATCTGTATTTACAGGTGATAAATTGCAAAATACATCTGTTAAAATCAATCCGACTAAACAAGAAATTTTTCAAATACTTGGGCAGCTAATTACCCTCGATGAAGAAAATTCAAACGATCCATTTAATCCTTTTCGACAACTTTCTAGCTTTTTTTCTGATTACTTTTGTGTTGTTCCTATTCAATATACACATTGGTTTTGGGTGGAATTTTCTCCATTCAAATTTCATTCTACTGACTCTTCATTGCTTGCGTTAGCAGCTCAACTACCCTCCCCTCCTCCGCGATTTATTTGATTACAGACTCATTTTTTCAAATAAATCACAAATAAATCATGACATCATCTTTTTCTATAAAGTTGATTGCCTTGCTTTGGCTCTCAACTACACTCTTTTGCACAGCTCAAACAGCAAAAGATCACCTTTTCATGCCCAAAAAGCAAATTTGCCTCCTTTCTAGTGTTGAATCCATGCAGTGGAACACCTATTGGGAAGGAAGTTTATACCGAGATAATCCGAATATCGGTACACACAAACGAACCGCTTTTCACCAAATGGCGGCAATCGGCGTCTCAGACAGACTAAATTTAATCGCTCATCTTCCCTATGTTTCGACTCAAAATAGTGCGGGCAACTTGATGGGACAATCTGGCTGGCAAGATGTACAAGCGCACATCAAGTACTTGATTAGCAAGAGAAAAAACACACAACTAATTGGAATAGTTGGTGGTGGCCTACCGACACATCAATACAATGCTGAGTTCCAACCTATGTCCATTGGAGCAGGTTGTGCTTTTTTAACAACTAGATTCCTATTGACACATTCCGTTCGGTCTTTTTATGCAACGGGATACAGTGGATTTCAGCGAAACGGAATTTCCCGACTGGATAGAAATGCCTATTTACTAGGAGACCAACTGATTTACAGTTCACAAGTTCAAGTACCAGATATCATAGATTTGGGTGTAAAAATAGGAAGATATAAAAACGGATTTCAGGCAGAAGTTGGTGCTGAAAGTTTCTTTTGTCCGACAGGAGACGACATCGCCAGAAACGGCATGCCCGCCTTAACCAACAAACGTTCGGGAGTCTACGTACATGGTTTTCTTAAATATCAACCCAAAAATCTAGGTGTCATTTTAACAATGAATCAGACACTCACCGGAAGAAATAATGCACGTAGCACGGGGTTACAAACAGGTATCTTGTACCAATTTTCAACCAAAAAATAATAAATCAATGCAATCATATACACGAAATATAAACTATAAAATAGTAATTTACAGCTGTTTAATTTTTGTCTCCTACTTATTTGTAGCTTGTGAACAAGAAGATATTTCAACGGAAGTAAACCAAGATTGGTTACCATCAGATTCTGTTTTTCAGTATAAAAAACCCTATTTGATTTCCTCCTCCGAAATCAACATTGAACTACCTCCAGCGCAAGCATCGCCTGCTTACTTAGCTGATTTAGACGCTATCCTAACTGCTCAAAAATCGGCGAGCGAAGAAGACAATAGACTAATAGATGAGTGGGCAGGCGTTTCTTTGCAAAAATGGAATCATATTGCACGGGAGTTAGCAGCCAAATACAATTATGCACCAGCAGCAAATGCAGCAGGAATTTACCCAAACCCAGATCCTACAAATCCATTACGCGACCCTAAATTCCCTTTTGCTAACCCGCCCTATGCCGCACGCATGTTTGCCTATTTATCTGTAGCTCAATACGATGGACTTCTTGCTGCTTGGCAAAAGAAGTATCAATTCAAACATAAAAGGCCTTATGAATTAAATTCTTCTATTGCTAAAAAAGGAATTCAACACGAAAATCTACCTGCCTACCCCTCGCATGAAGCCCTACTTGCTCAAACATCTGCACAGCTTCTCAAATACTTTTTTCCGGGTGAAGTAGAATTTATTGATGGTTTACTTGCAGAAAACGAACGAGCTATTTACTTATCTGGAGAAAGTACATCTTTCGCTATCAAAGCGGGAAAAAGTATGGGTCAAAAAGTTGCGGAAAGATTAATTGAATTCGCTAAAACAGATGGAATGGCAAAGGCAAATGATCAATCTGTATTTACAGGTCAACAAGCAAAAGCTACACTTTTAGGTATTTCTCCTCTCTGGAAAAGTCAAGAAATTCCTGCTAGACCTCCCATGTTGCCTAATTATGGGCAAGTGCGTACATGGCATCTTTCAAAAGACGATATTCCTGCTCTTCGTCCGGTTCTTCCACCTAAATATGGCGAACAACAATTTCAGAAAGAATGGGAAGAATTAAAATTCATCGAAAAAAATCAAACGAGAGAACAAGCAAGAATTGCTAATTTTTGGGCAGATGGCGCTGGAAGTTATACGCCACCTGGGCATTGGCATCGGCTTACAAGCGAGACGTCTCAAAATGAAAAACTCAGCGCTATTCGAACAACCGATTATCTAGCACTCGTAAGTACGGCTCTGATGGATGCAGCTGTTGCCTGTTGGGAAACGAAGTATTTTTATTGTACACCCAGACCCCAACAATTTGGCGTAAAAACATCAGTAGGTTTACCAAACTTCCCCTCTTACACATCAGGACACTCAACTTTTTCAGCAGCAGCGGCAACGGTATTGTCAAGTATTTTTCCAGACCAAGCCAGCAAATTTGATGAACAGGCAAAAGAAGCTGATGCTGATGGAAGTGATGTAACCAAGTGGGA
>CAYNRA010000051.1:0-17504 GCA_964399465.1 uncultured Cytophagales bacterium | reverse complement strand
GTCGGAGTACCTAATTTCCCTTCATATACCTCAGGGCATTCCACGTTTTCCAGTACAGCTGCTGAAATACTCAGTCATCTTTTCCCGAAGGACGCTCAACTATTTCGTGACAAGGCAGATGAAGCCTCTGTTTCACGAATTTACGGATTAATCCATTTTCGGGTTGACTGTGAAATGGGGCTTATTCATGGCAAACGCATCGCAGAAAAAGCGATTGAAAAATATATACGCTAGTTCAAATTAGTATCTGCCTGAGATTTCTCAAAGGCAGATACTTCATACAATCAATCATTTCTTCCTCTTTTCGTATAAATCCAGTCCACCAGCATTCACTGTTTACAGTGTGATTGTCTGGTAAACAAAGGTTTTGTAAAATAATAGTGCGAAAATGTGGATACCTTACAGTAACTCAGAAAATCAAGTTAAAAGCAAATTTTCCTAATTAAAAGGAAAATGATTGTACCAGAATCATTCTCTCTCGTATGTTTTAAAAAATTAAATCAAAATGAAAAATCTGCATTTTCTATTCCTTATACTAGTGACTTTTACAAATTATGGACAAATAAAACTGGATTCATCTAAAATTAATCAACTGAATGAGATTACGGTGCATGGTATGGAAATACACAACCGAATTGATAGACTACAACCCGTATCAGGCACATATCTATTTAGTGGTAAGAAAACAGAAGTAGTCTCGTTGAAATCATTAGATGGCAACATTACAGACAAAATAGGACGCCAGATATTCGCAAAAGTTCCAGGGGTTTTTGTATATGACATGGATGGAGCTGGAAACCAGATGAATATTTCAACCAGAGGACTCGATCCACATAGAGGGTGGGAATTCAATATTCGTACAAATGGAATACTGACGAACTCCGATATGTATGCGTACCCAGCCAGCCATTATAGTATTCCATTGGAAAGTGTTGAACGAATTGAACTAGTTAGGGGGACAGGCTCTCTACAATATGGAGCACAATTCGGGGGAATGCTGAACTATGTAACTAAAAAGGCAAACACAGAGAAGAAATTGAGCCTAGAAAGTTATCATACAGTGGGTTCTTTCAATCTATTAAGCACTTACAGTGCCATCAGTGGCAAACTTGGTAAATTTACTTATTATGCATATGCAACTCAGAAGTCACGCGATGGTTACAGACAAAATGAACATACCAACTACAACGCCCAAAGTATTCAGCTAACTTACGCGTTTCGACCTACTATTTCTATAAAAGCAGAATGGGCGAGGTCTTTTTATCTTTATAGATTACCTGGGCCACTTACTGATTCAATGTTTCATTCTGACCCAACTCAAGCCACTCGTTCAAGAAACTATTTTAATCCAGCCATCCAAATCCCTTCTATCCATTTTTATTGGAAATTAAACGATTTACTTACAATTGAATGGATTAGTTCGGCAGTCATTGGAAAAAGAAACTCTATTTTGTTTGATAAACCAGCGACAGTACTAGACACGATTCATTTACTAACGAAAGAATATAGCAATAGACAAATAGATATAGATTTGTTTAGAAGTTTTACCCATGAATTTCGACTTTTGCAAAAATACAAACTAGGAAAGCACACGAGCCATATATCTTTCGGAGCACAAGGGATGCATAATCAGTTACATAGAAGACAACAAGGAAAAGGAACAACAGGAAGTGACTTCGACCTCACATTATCTAGTCCCGATTGGGGAAGAGATATCTATTTGAAATCAAAAAATTTATCTATCTATCTAGAAAACTCGTTACAAGTTTCCAGCAAATTTTCGCTGAATTCGGGAGCAAGATTTGAAAATGGATTTAGTCAATTACGCGGTAAAATGGTGTATTATCCAATCGATAAATTACCATTCAAACTAGAGCGAAATTATTTATTATTCGGTAGCTCTTTTTCTTATAAAATAAATGATGGATATGAGTTTTACGGTGGGATATCTCAGACATACAGACCAATGATTTTCAAGGACTTAGTTCCAACTGATGCGTACGAACGCGTTGATCCAAACTTAAGCGATGCCAAAGGATATAATGCAGAACTGGGTACAAGAGGGAACTATAAGGAATTAACTTGGGACTTAACGGCCTTTGCTCTTCAATATAATAATAGGTTTGGCACTCTACTCCAATCAGATGGAGATGGAAATATGAATACCTATAGAACAAACATAGGTAATTCTCATACAAAAGGTATTGAAGCATTTGTACAAGTAAATTGGCATATTTTGAAGCAAGCTCGGATAACTGTGTTTACATCAACTACTATCATGGACGGAAAATATACAAATGGGATTATTAAGTCTGGAAATGAAAACATTTCCATAGCAGGAAATAGAATAGAGAGTGTGCCCCAAATTATTTCAAGAAACTCTATCGCTATCCAACATAAAAAAGTGGGGTTTTCTGCACTGTATAGTTTTACCTCCAAGACTTTTGCTGATGCACTTAATACGGTTATCCCTACTGCGAATGGAGCTGTTGGGCTTGTGCCTAGTTATGGATTACTCGATTTTAATAGTAGCTTGAAAATTTCAAATCACGTTACTTTCAAATCTAGTTTGAACAACGTTGCCAATAAACAGTATTTTACGAAAAGACCACTATTTTATCCAGGTGTAGGAATATGGCCTTCTGATGGACGTAATTACTCTATATCTTGTATCATCCAGATATAAACACATCTACTTGGGGGAATACGGTATCAAATTAATCTTTAGTATCTATTTTTAAAAATAGGCTGAATTTATAAAGAACCGTATTCCTACCCAATGACTCCTAAAACAAAGTAAAATCCAACGATTCATTTATGAAAGTATAGAATCAATACAACGCATTCATTTAGTAACCGATTGAATTGCATATACGAAGGTACTTCATCAGCCCACTTCACTAAATTGTTCTTTTGCGACGGACTTATAAAGCAAAGTAGAACAGTTTTCCTTCCGAAGAACTTCTTGTGCTGCTTTCAACACACCCGATAACTCAATAGCTTGGATTTTTTCCAATTCTTGGTTACACCAATCTGGATTCCCCGCATTGGCGGCAAAAGCAAGATTCATGGCACGATTTAATAAGTCGATTTCACTGTAAACAATAGCTGTTTCCGCTTGCATTTTCATTTTTTCAATCTCAAATGCCTCAAATCCTTCTTTTTTAACATTCTCAACCACTTCTTCAATCGCTGCATCTGCCTCCTCGAGGGTAAATCCTTCGTGAATATTTCCACTAATGACCAATAAACCAGGGTCAAGCGAACCTGTGCAGTAACTTCCAATATGTGTAAAAATTCCTTTTTCTTTGACTAATTTTTGATACAGGCGCGAAGATTTTCCACGACCAAGCATATCACTCAAAACATCAACTTCATGGTATCCTTTCTCGTATCTTCCTGGGCAATGGTATGCCTTATAGATTGCATCCATCGGGACTGCCGCTTCTACTGTCTCGTAGCGGGCAGAAGTTTGTTTCTCTTCTTTAGGCAAATCTCTCACAGGTACTTCCCGACGGGGAATATCTCCAAACCATTTTTGCGTTAATTCCTTTACTTGACTTATCTGTACATCTCCTGCAACAACCAAAATGGCATTATTTGGCGCATAATGCGTAAAGAAAAAGGATTTTACATCGTCCATGGTCGCATTTTCAATGTGTGAAATATCTTTTCCAATCGTTGCCCATTTATAAGGATGTTTTTGATAAGCCAATGGACGTAACCTCAGCCAAACATCTCCGTAAGGTTGGTTCAAATACCGTTGTTTAAACTCTTCAATCACCACTTTTTGCTGTACTTCCAAGACTTTGGGGTCAAAAGACAAACTCAGCATTCTGTCTGATTCTAACCAGAAAGCTGTTTCAATATTTACGGCAGGAACCGTAATATAATAATTGGTAATATCAGGAGAAGTAAACGCATTGTTCTCAGCACCAACCTGTTGCAAGGGTTCATCGTACGAAGGAATATGCAAAGAACCACCAAACATGAGGTGTTCAAAGAGATGGGCAAAACCTGTTTTATCCGGATTTTCATCCCGCGAGCCAACATTATAACAGATATTGAAAGCTGCCATTGGTGTTGTGTGGTCTTCATGAACAAAAACGCGAAGACCGTTGTCTAATTCAAAATATTCGTAGCTAATCATGCAATTGGATTATCGTTATTCTCGTACAAAGCTAAACAGTCTAAGCGTTACAATCGTTGTGGAATTACAAAATATACATGAATTTAAACGTGATTTTTCTATTTTTACTCAATTAGAACAAGAATCAAAGTACTTTTACGAATCAGAAAATTTACAAATTCGATATGAAAATTAAAATTGGACACGGGTACGATGTTCACCAATTGGCGGAAGGATACGCACTTAGTTTAGGCGGCATACAGATACCTCACGAAGTAGGCTCAGTTGGGCATTCTGATGCAGATGTACTTTTACATGCCATCTGTGACGCACTTTTGGGCGCATTGGCACTAGGTGACATTGGCAAACACTTTAAAAATACAGACCCAAGATGGAAAGGTATTGACAGTAAAATTTTACTTGAAAAAGTCAATGAATTAATTCAACAAGAAGGATATGTCGTCGGAAATATCGACAGTACACTCATTTTAGAAGCACCGAAAATCGGTCCGTATGTTCCTCAAATGCGTGCTGCTATCGCAGAAGTTCTCCAAATAGAAACCAATTGTATCTCCATCAAAGCTACAACCTCTGAAACCATGGGATTTGTGGGTAGAAAAGAAGGTTTAGAGGCACATGCGGTGTGTTTACTATTTGCCAAAGAATGATTTTTTAAGTGTCTTTTTTACATTTATTATTCAAAAAAGGCTAAATTGTCTTTCAATTAGTATATAAATGAATAAAAAATGGTTTTACTTGGCATAGATTTAGGTACATCATCCATCAAAGTATCCGCTGTTTGCGTACAAACTAAGCAGACACTCTCCAGTATTCAGTATCCACCTGAAGAGGTGGGCATTGATGCACCCGAAGCAGGATGGGCAGAGCAATCACCCGACCAATGGTGGCAACATGTAAAGGAGGCAATTCAACAACTTGTTTTGCCCGAAGGATTTGACAAAAAAGACATTTCTGCCATCGGCATTGCCTACCAAATGCATGGTCTCGTGTTGCTTGACAAAGAAGGAAATGTACTGAGACCTTCCATTATTTGGTGTGATAGCCGTGCAGCAACTATCGGAGAAGAGGCATTTCAAGGATTAGGAGGCACACAGATTTTATCAAGTCTGCTCAATTCACCAGGTAATTTTACCGCTTCAAAACTTGCTTGGGTAAAACAGAATGAACCCGAAGTCTATGAAAGAGCACACAAAATGATGCTTCCTGGTGACTTTATTGGCTTTCGTTTGACCAATAAGCTAACTACGACTTCTTCTGCCCTTTCTGAAGGAATATTTTGGGATTTTCAAGCAAATCAAGTTTCTGAAGATCTCCTTCGTTACTTTGGATTTCCATCCTCAATTCTTCCAGATATTCAACCTGTGTTTTCAGTTCATGGTCGAGTCACGGCGGAAATTGCAAAAGAACTGGGGATTCCCGTTGGAACACCCGTTACATACAAAGCTGGCGACCAACCCAACAACGCACTTTCTTTGCGTGTAACTGAACCTGGAGAAATCGCAGCAACAGCAGGAACTTCTGGAGTTATTTATGCGGTCAGTGACCAAATTTCGTATGACCCACTTTCCCGCGTCAATTCCTTTGCGCATGTCAATCATACCGCAGAGCAAACACGAATTGGGATCTTGCTATGCATCAATGGAACAGGAATATTAAATCGTTGGATTAAGGAGAATTTCGCAAGTCATTTGAGCTATCCCGAACTTAACCAACGAGCTGCCCAAGCGCCTATCGGGTCAGACGGTATCACTATTCTTCCCTTTGGTAATGGCATAGAACGTGTGTTGGAAAACAAAAAAACAGATGTTCAAATTCATGGAATTGACTTGAATCGGCATTCATTAGCACATATTTCAAGAGCTGTACAAGAAGGCATTGCGTGTTCGTTTCAATATGGTTTTGAACTCATGCAGGCGCAAGGTGTACAACCCAAAGTAATACGTGCCGGCAAAGCAAATCTATTTTTAAGCGAGGTATTTTGTGAGATTCTCACAAATATCACCCAAACAGCTATTGAGCTTTACGATACAGACGGCGCGAAAGGTGCGGCTTTGGCTGCGGGTGTAGGAAGTGGCCAATTTGCAAATTTGGGGGAAGCACTCGAAACTCTCTCGCTTTTAAAAATCTATCAACCAGAACCGAATTTATCCCAAAGTTATCAACAACTTTACCACAATTGGCTTAGACACTTACAACAAAGTAAGGCATAAAAAAAAGGGGTTGTTTTAGAAAACAGCCCCTTTTTTTATTTTTGAGAAATCAAGAAGATGCGATTTTTAGCTTTTGTCCAACTTTTAAAGTATTACCATTTAAATTATTCAATCTTTTCAGTTGGTCGATAGATAAACCATTGTATCTCTGTGAAATATTCCAAAGTGTATCTCCTGGTTGAACGGTGTGATAAGATGGCGTTCTTTCAACAGGTTCTTGCATTTGCTTTTTCACTGCTAATTGAGGAGCGACAGATTTGACGATGGTTTTCTGTTGCTTAATGGTTAATACCTCACCTACCATCACTTTGGAAGATTTCATACGATTCCATTGCTTGATTTCACTGGTAGAGACATTATATCTTGCAGCGATTTTATTTAAAAATTCACCACGTCGTACTTTATGACGGACTGTAATCGTTTTGACGATAGTTTCTGTTTCAGCAGGAATATCTGCTTCTTCTTCCTTAGCCAAAAGAACTTCAGGAACGAAAGGCGCTTTCCCTGCAGAGTCAAAAATGGCCACACTATTTTGAAGAATGACGTCTATTTT
This sequence comes from uncultured Cytophagales bacterium, assembly GCA_964399465.1. GTDB lineage: Bacteria > Bacteroidota > Bacteroidia > Cytophagales > Spirosomataceae > CAYNRA01. The sequence goes on along the minus strand of CAYNRA010000051.1, from coordinate 10,591 downwards.
TTCTTTTGGAACATGTATAACGAAATCACACGTGTTTGCTGGAAGTTTTGTCGTTTTAATATGTGGATTTAAAAATGCTAATTCATCTTTTTCCACACCTGATAATTCACTGAATACAGTTAAATCAAAATAACCGTCAATATAAAGCGGCTCTGTAGGTACAGGACAAAGTAATTTTTCAGGATAAATACCGTGCAGATCCGCATAATTCATCATGTATGCAATTGCAATAAACTGAGGCACGTACACACGCGTATCTTTGGGGATATAGTTATGAATCTCCCAATAATCTGTCTTTCCAGATTGCTTCATTGCTCTCCGTATCGTGCCTGGGCCTGAGTTATAAGCAGCCAATGCCAAATCCCAATCTCCAAACATTTTATAGAGTGTACTCAAATAACGACAAGCAGCGTCTGTCGATTTCTCGATGTGCATTCGTTCATCAATATGCTCATTTATTTCGAGACCTTGTTCTCGTCCAGTGACTGTCATGAACTGCCAAAGTCCAACTGCTTTCGCTCTTGAAACAGCCTTCGGATTAAGACCTGACTCCAACAGTGACAGATACTTTAATTCATCTGGCATATTGTACTTTGCCAAGTATTTCTCAAATATGGGGAAATAGAACTCTTTTTTTTCCAACATTGACTTTGTGAAACTAGGCCGGCGAATCATAAAAAAGTCAATAAATGTTTGTACATTGTCATTGTACGTCATAGGCATGACATTCTCGATTGCCTGTAAGCGCGCCTCGTAAACAGAATCATTCTCTATAATTACCGTATAAGATTTTCCATCTCTTTCATCAACGGAGGATTGAATCCTTGACCTTACCTCCTCTATTTGTGCACTTTGTGCCAATATCGTTTCTTCTACAACTTTTGTTTGGGCAAGTAATGTATTACTTAAGGTTGTAAGGCAAATAATGCCAGTGACTAGACGCACGTGATGCATAAGGTTTAATATTTTTTAAAGTGAGCACTTATGACAACGGATAAAGTGTCGGTTTCTCAAAAATAGGGCAAGATTCCTTTGAAATCAAGCTAAAATCAACATTTTTGACGTATTTTCTTCTGCAAATTAGAATTTTATCAAAAATTTATTTTTGTCATTAAAAATAAATTTCCCATTCACATATCGATCAGATGGGACTTCACGGAAAAAGCTCTACCGATCTGTCGCTCCGATAGGGCTTGATGGAAAAAATAATTTTCTCATTTTTTTGTATTCCTTTCAATTTTTTGAGCCATCTCTAGGAGGGTCAATTCGTCAAACATTTCCCCTATAAATTGAATCCCAATAGGTAGTCCTTCTTCGTTTATACCAATTGGAACAGAAATAGCAGGATGTCCTGTAACATTTGCCTGAACGGTATAAATATCTGCTAAATACATTTGTAACGCATCATCCATTTTTTGTCCAATCGGGAACGCCACCGTCGGAGTTGTTGGTGAAATGATGCAATCGACTTCTTTCAGAATTGCATCAATTTGCTCTTTGAGAATACGTCTTACTTTTTGGGCTTTTGTATAATAGGCATCGTAATAATCTGCGCTCAATACAAACGTGCCCAGCATAATCCGCTTTTTCACTTCTTTCCCAAACCCTTCCGCGCGTGTTTTCTTGTACAAATCGACCAAAGAAGACGCGGTTGAAGTCCTATAACCATATCGGACACCATCGTAACGCGCCAAATTTGAGCTTGCTTCCGCCGTCGTTAAAATATAGTAGGTAGGTAAAATATACTTAAGTAACGGGAAATCGAAGGGGATTATTTCATGTCCTTCCGCTTGAAGCGAATCAAAAATTTGCTGGGTTGCTACTCGAACATCGTCCGCTAAGCCATCATTATCAACAGCTTCTTTGAAATACCCGATTTTCCATTTTTTGGTCGAGTTATTCGGAATGTCAGATTGAGGTGCTTGAATCGAAGAAACCGTACTATCAAATTGATCTGGCCCTGCCATGATAGAAAGGAGAAGCGCAGCATCTTCAACAGATTTCGTGATGGGTCCGATGCAATCAAAAGAGGAACCATATGCAGCTAATCCCCAGCGTGAAATTCGTCCATAGGTAGGTTTTAAGCCAACGACCCCACAAAATGCAGCGGGTTGACGAACGGATCCTCCTGTATCGGAACCGATGGAAACTTGGCACATATTGGCTTGAACCGCCACCGCAGAAGCGCCAGATGAACCACCAGGAACACGGGAACTATCTGCAAAGTTACGTGTGGGACCAAAAGCAGAACTTTCATTGGAGGATCCCATAGCAAACTCATCACAGTTTTGTCGGCCGATAATTATGGCATCTTCATCCAATAATCTTTGCACAGCTGTAGCCGTAAATTGAGACTTAAAACCCTCCAAGATGGCACTTCCAGACTGTAAACTATGATTTTCGTAGGCGAGAACATCTTTTAGACCAACAACTAGACCAGCCAAACGTCCAGCCGTGTTATTTTTTATTTTTTCGTCGATTTCCTCTGCTCTCTGAAGTGCTTCTTCACGGTAAACTTCCAAGAACACATTTAGACTTGTGTTGTGTGCGTCAATTTGGGAAAGGTGAGCAAGAACAACATCTTTGGAAGAAATTTTTTGAGCAAAAAGGTCTTTTCGAAGTTGACTATACGTAGGGTAATTCATAAAAGTAAAAAGTAGGAAGGAATACATAAAAAAACAACAGTGAGCATGATTTAACGCACTGTTGTTTCAAATTAACTGAAAGAAGTTTTATCAATTTTCTCCGTTAGCAGCCTTTTCGATATTGTCTTTTACGTCTTTGGTTGCATCTTTAAACTCTTTGATACCTTTGCCTAAACCACGAGCGAGTTCAGGTAATTTTTTAGCACCAAAAAACAATAGGATAACGAAAACGATGACGAATATTTCAGTTCCTCCTAAATTGCCTAAAAATAATAGTGTTGCTAGAGTAATCATTTCAGTGCGTGCGTTAATGTTTAGACAAATTTAGTAAAATATATATAAGAACAAAAGGGTAAAAGAGCGAAAAAAGCCTTATGAGCATTTTTTGACGACTAACTCGGCGTTTGGGCTTGCTTCCATTCTTTGAATTTTACAATTTCTTCTTCCATATTTTTCCAAATAAAACCGAGCAAAGCGATATCATCTGTAAGACCAATGAGGGGTAGAAAATCTGGGAAAATGTCTATGGGAAGAATAAAATAAAGTACTGAAGCCAAAATATAAATGACTTTTTGCGCGGGGATATCTGTATATTCTCGTGTGGCGTATGCTTTGAGAAGTTTGAGGAGCCAAGTTATATTTTCCTTTACGTCCTGAGAAATTCCACGAAGACCTTTTTGTGCCACTTTTTTCTTTATATCAGGCAAAAATCGAACTAATGAGGTTGTATTTTGTACCAGATTTCCTGCTTTTCCGAGGAGAACACGATAAAAACGGGAGGCAATGATTGTTTTGACCAAACGCGAAGCAGAAGATTTACTTGGGTTCATGATTCGGAAAGAGATATATAATTTGGTTAGTTGATATAGTTTTTTAGAAAAATACCATAAATAAGGCTTAAATCACTTGATTGTACCGTTTTTGTACAATAATTTTGGGGAGAAGTCTATGTAACTCTGAAACGGGGTAGATAGATTTCGATTGTGTGAAAATAGTCAATTATTTTATTATTATTCAAATAAGTACGTATATGAAAGTAACCGTAGTTGGTGCTGGCGCAGTTGGGGCAACCTCAGCAGATAACATTGCGAGAAAAGAAATCGCATCGGAAGTTGTCATTTTAGATATCAAAGAAGGTTTCGCAGAGGGAAAAGCAATGGACTTGATGCAAACGGCGTCTATTGAGGGCTTTGATACAAAAATTGTAGGTGTAACGAACGATTACGCTCGTACAGCCAAGTCTGATGTCGTAGTTATCACATCTGGTATTCCTCGAAAACCAGGTATGACGCGCGAAGAATTAATTGGAATCAATGCAGGGATTGTACGCACGGTAATGACTAACGCTTTGGCAGTTTCACCGAAAGCCGTATTCTTGATTGTTTCGAACCCGATGGATACCATGACGTATCTTGCCTATCAAGTAGCACAAGAATTAGGTGTACCAAAAAAACGCATCATTGGTATGGGTGGTGCTTTGGATTCTGCACGTTTCAGATATAGATTAGGCGAAGCCATGAATGTATCTCAAAATGATCTTCACGGTATGGTTATTGGTGGTCACGGTGATACAACGATGATTCCATTGACCCGTTTGGCAACTTGGAACGGTATTCCGGTTTCTCGTTTTGTAAGCCAAGAAGCATTGGCTGAAGTAGCACAAAAGACAATGGTAGGTGGGGCTACATTAACTGGTCTATTGGGAACATCCGCTTGGTATGCACCTGGCGCAGCAGTTGGTCAAATCGTTGAAGCTATCCTTCGTGATGAGAAGAAAATCATTCCTTCTTCTGTCTATTTAAACGGAGAATACGGACAAAAAGACATCTGTATCGGTGTACCAGTTGTGATCGGTCGTACTGGATGGGAAAAAATCATCAACCTACGCTTGAGCAACGAAGAAAAAGAATTATTTGAAAAATCAGCAGCAGCTGTTCGTTCTATGAATGCAGCTTTAGCAGGCGTTTAATAAAAAAATAGTTTTGCTTAGCGGCCTTCTTTCTGAGAGAGAAGGCCGTTTTTTATTATCCATTTCCTTTCGAAATTTGGTATTGTACCCATTGTTCATTCGTCAATATTTTAGCTAATTCTTGGCGATACCCTTCATCCGCCGCAGAAATTTTAGACAAATCACCCATTTGTCGCAAACGGCTTGTTGTTTTAAGGTGTGTTAAAGTTGCTAGATATACCTTATCTGCTTGTGCCTCTGAGAGATTCAGTAACGTCTTTAGTTGATTTGTTTGTTTTCTCGCCTCTACTTCGAGTGAGCTTGCAGCTGCTGTCGTGGTTCCGGTAGAAGTCGTAGAGACACATCCTACTTCGCTTAGCAAAGAGATACATATAAATAAAAGAATGAGTGGACGTTTCATTGTTCATCTTGGTTAAATAAAAAAACTGTACTCCTGAGCAAGATACTCAAAAGTACAGTCTAAAAAAATCAGTAATTGACTTCCTTATTTTTTCATCAACTGACCACGAATTTCACCAGAGGGTGATAATGCTGAGTGAATGTTGAGGTAGTACATTCCTGCCATTAAATCTGCTTCTTGTTCTGCTGTTAAGGCTGTTGTTTGCCACATATAAGGTGATGTAAACGATGTCCCTAAATCAAAAACGACTGGACCGTTTGAACCTTTCGCTGCTTTGTGTAAATGCCAAGCTACCGGAGTCATTCCTGTATAATTTACAGTAAAAGCAAGAATCTTTGTCTCTGTATTGAACGTACCGTTCAATGTACCAGACGCCATCGTGTTAAAAGCAGGTACTTCCTCAGAGCCACTTAATGTAGCTGTGAAAGCTACTTCATTTGCATTCATTTCTTCTTTTTCGCAAGAAGCAAATAGGATAGACGACACTACAAGTGCCATTGCTAAGATGTTTTTCATTTTTTGGGACAATTTTAATGTGAAAAATTAAATTCGTTTCCGAACACCTTAGTTACGAGTTGTTCCTTCAAATAGTTTATTTAATCCCATATAAAACTTTTTTTAGTGTAAAACCCTTTCACTTTACAAATCTATCCCTTTGAAAAAATAGTGATAGAAAATAAATAAAATATCTATTTCTCTCAACACATCTTACCTGTTTCAATGCTTTTTTGTGCTTTTTGAAGCAATCTTTCAACTCCCTTATCCAAATGAGCAAAACGCGAGTCGGTTGAAAGTCCGGCTTTATATCTTGCGAATATTTGTTGGATAACGACTGCATTTTTAAAAAGACCAAATACATAATAGAATAATATACCATCCAAATACCTCCCACTTTTTTGGGCATATCGCGCTACAAAATCGGCACGCGTGCAATTTCCAGGAAGCCAGGTAACATTAAAACTTTTCTCAAAAGCGCCGTCATTTTCCTCAGACCAATACGAGAGTGCCGTACCTACATCCATGAGCGGGTCTCCGACGGTCGTCATTTCCCAATCTAAAATCGCTTTGACCTCCGCAGAACCGGCTGCAGCAAATACGACATTGTCGTATTTAAAGTCATTATGAATTAATGTTGGTATACCAGAAATTGGAATATGACCTAATAACCAGTCATTTACAAAATTAAAAGAAGGAATAGAAGAAGTTTGAGCAGCCAGATAACGTTTCGTCCAACCTTCTACTTGCCTCGTCACGTATCCATCTGGTTTACCTAAATCAATCAAACCCGTTTCATGGATATTGACCGAATGCAACGCAACCAATGCATCACACAAAGCCAAAGACATTGTTTGGAAAGGAATTTCCGAGAGATTTTCTTGTAGGTAGTTCACTTGTTCTGCCCGATAGATAATTCCATCGACCTTCTTCATGACATAAAAGGGTACGCCCAGCACTTCTTTGTCTTCACAAAGAGCAATCGGTGAAGGAATGAACGGGAAAGAGGCTTTTTCAAGTGCTTTTAACACACGATATTCACGTGCCATATCGTGCCCACCCTTGATTTTTTCAGCTCCTTTGGGTGGTTTTCGCAAAATGTATGCCTCTTCTTCTGTTTGTATTTCATACGTCAAATTGGAATATCCGCCACCAAATTGCCGAACAGATTTCAGTTCTTTTTGGGTAATTCTTTCTTGAATACACCACGCATTGAGTTTATCAACGGGTAGTTCGTCTCCAGGACGCGTTGATTTGGATCTATTTTCTAGACTCATTTTGATTGGTATTTTTTTAGAATACTTTTAGCCAACGAAGCTTGGTGCACCTCGTCTGCCCCATCGTAAATACGTGCAGCCCGTTCGTGTGCATACCAATATGCGAGCACATTATCCCCAACCAAACCGGCTCCTCCATGTACTTGAATTGCTCTATCTACGACTTGAAGCATTGCATTAGCAGCATAAAATTTAATGGCTGAAATTTGATGTCTTGCAGCTGTAACACCTTGTTGGTCGATGGTATATGCTGTATTTAATACATATAATCGGGCAGCGTCAATCTCGGCTCTACTTTTAGCGATAAAAGATTGAATCATTTGCATATCTGCTAATTTTTGACCTGTGCGAACTTCCCGTTTCAGTGCATATTGACACATTAAATCAAAACTTCTTTCTGCAATTCCGATGAATCGCATACAATGGTGAATACGCCCTGGGCCCAATCTTTCTTGTGCCAAACGAAAGCCACTTCCCTCCTCCCCGATTCGGTTAGAGCGTGGTACGCGTACATTTGTATAACGAACCTCCGCATGACTTGCCCAACTATCGCCTGCATGTCCCATTACAGGGATATTCCGGACGAGTTCAAACCCGGGCGTATCCAGAGGCACTAAAATTTGGCTGGCACGTTGGTGCGGAAGCGCATCCGGATTTGTAACAGCCATGACAATTGCAAACGCAGCACCATCTGCCGAAGACGTGTACCATTTGTGTCCATTTATGACGTAATCGTCTCCATCAATGACAGCCGTTGTTCCCATTTCAACAGGATTTGAACCTGCAAATTCTGGTTCTGTCATCGAAAAGCAACTACGTATTTGCCCCTGTATGAGCGGATTCAGGTATTTTTCTTTGAGTAAATCAGCAGCATGGTGATGTAATAACTCCATATTTCCGATGTCGGGAGCTTGCGTGTTGAACACAAAATGGCCGAAAGGAGATTGTGCGAGACATGCACTGATTTGTCCAAATTCGCAGAGAGTAAGTCCGTGACCACCAAGCGATTTGGGGAGAGCAAGTCCCCACCAACCGGCTTGTTTTACTTTCTCACGAAGGGCGTGGAGTGTGGGTTCTAAAGCCCGAAAAGAGCCAAAAAGGGTTTCGTTGGATTCGAGCGGAATTAATTCATTTCGTACGAACGTATCAATAGCGGGCAGAAGTTCTGCCAATCTAGGGGTAGAAAAAATCGTATGCATTGGTTAGTAGGTTGATGAAAAGGAACAAAAAGTACCTCAACCAAAGTTACAGATTTTTAGCCTAATCTCTACTTTACATCAACCATTCTTTGATTAAATTCCCACCAATCGGAATCCAGTCGGATACATAGGCAATGACCAGAGGAGAAACCTGTGCGACGGGTTCGTGCAGCAGCGAGTCAAATGTATATTTTTCAGGCAAACCGATGCCAATTGTTTTGAGCAACCAAAGGCTTGTACTCATTCCCATCAACCAGGTAAATCCACCCACAATACAACCAGCCAAGCTATCAAAAGAGCCGAGAAGCGTGTATCGCAGTGCCGAACGCATGGAAAATCCTACTTGTTTGATAAGATATATGGTTGGGAAAAAGATAACGGCAAAACTAATGTACGGTAAAATACGGCGTGCAAAACGCTCACCGATGTGCGGTGCGAGCGTATCCATACCAAAATTCAGGAACTTAAAACCGATGACCATTGCGAGTACAAAGGCTAAAATCCCTACAATTTCAATCAAAAGTCCTTGTTTGTAACCCTTAAAACCACCGTAAACGATGGGAATCAAAAGAAGTAAGTCGAGCGTATTCATGGGAATTTGATAAAAATACCCCGTATGACACACACGGGGTAAAACAATAAATTGGATTGGTAGTAATTAACGAGCAAGAAGCGTTTTTACCATAGCTGAAATGGCTTTCCCATCTGTTTTACCAGCCAGCGATTTGGTGGCAACACCCATCACTTTGCCCATATCAGCGGGACTTGTAGCACCAACCTCCCCAATAATCGCTGCGATAGCTGTTTCCAACTCTTCCTCAGACATTGCTTTGGGCAAATATGCTTCGATTACCGCAATTTCCGCTTCTTCTTTCGCTAATAAATCCGGTCTATTTTGTGCGACGTAAATCTCAGCTGAATCTTTGCGTTGTTTTACTGCTTTTTGCAAGATGCGCATTTCGTCCGCTTCAGAAATTTCACCTGTTCCACCTGCTTTGGTTTCTTCAAGTAGAATCATTTTTTTAATATCTCTCAAGGCAAGCAACCGAACTTGGTCTCTTGCCAACATAGCCGCTTTGATATCTGCGTCGATAATGGATTTTAAAGGCATAACTAAGCAATTTTAAAAATGGTATCTTCCGTATTCAGTAAATCAGAATTGAAAGACAAAATGTAATTGAAAACAAGGTTACAAATATCGTAAAAAAGCACCGAATTAATTTCCAACCTATCAAAAAACAGTAGCTTTCCTTTTTTTTACGTTGACAATCCTTAAATACGCAATTCGTGCAATGTTTTCGTTCACGTATTTTCGAAATCGAGTGAGTTCCTTGTACCTTTGCCTAATTAATTAGACAAAAAAAGTATGGCGAAGTTATCCGTTAATATCAATAAAATTGCCACTTTGCGCAATTCAAGAGGGGGGAATATGCCCAATGTTGTTCAAGCAGCGATTGACGCTGAAAACTTCGGGGCGCAAGGAATAACGGTTCATCCACGCCCAGACGAGCGACACATCACGTACAGAGATGTTTTTGATTTGAAAGAAGTGGTGACAACTGAGTTCAATATCGAGGGAAATCCGACCGAAAAAAAATTCATCGAACTCGTTCTAGCGAATACACCCACACAAGTTACGCTTGTGCCTGATGCCTTACAAAATATCACCTCCAATGCTGGCTGGGACACTATCAAACACCAGTCTCTGCTAACAGACTTGGTCGCTCTATTTCAAGAAGCTGGCATTCGTGTGTCTATTTTCGTGGATGCAGATGAACGAATGATAGAAGGCGCAAAAGCAACAGGAACAGACCGAATCGAACTTTATACAGAACAATATGCACATGATTTTCCGACCAATCCAGCGGAAGCCATCCGTGCTTATCAACTTGCAGCAAAAAAAGCAAACGAACTGGAGTTAGGAATTAATGCAGGACACGATTTAAACTTGCATAATCTCGCTTATTTTTATCAAAACATTCCCGGCTTACTAGAGGTTTCGATTGGGCATGCCTTGATTTGTGACGCGCTTTATTTGGGTTTTGAGAACACCATTCAGCTTTATAGAAGAGCCTTGCAATAAATCATCATGTCCTATTTTACAGGTAAATAATTTCTACTGTGACAAAAAAACAAACCGAATCCATCGTTCAAAAAGAGCTCATTGAGGTCTTCGGCGCACGAGAACATAACCTCAAAAACATCGATGCCACGATACCCCGCAACCAGCTTGTTGTCATCACGGGCATCAGTGGGAGTGGAAAATCTTCTTTGGCATTTGATACCATTTATGCGGAAGGACAGCGCCGTTACATGGAAAGTTTTTCTGCGTATGCGCGAAGTTTTATCGGGAATATGGAACGCCCGGACGTAGATAAAATCAATGGGCTTTCTCCTGTAATTTCCATTGAACAAAAAACAGTCAATAAAAACCCCCGTTCAACTGTAGGCACCATCACCGAAATTTACGATTTCATGCGTTTATTGTTTGCTAGAGTAGCAGATGCATATAGTCATGTAAGTGGTGAGAAAATGATTAAAATGACTGAAGAGCAAATCATTGCTTCAATCATTCAACAATTTGAACAACAAAAAATAGCCATTCT
>CAYNRA010000050.1:0-20716 GCA_964399465.1 uncultured Cytophagales bacterium | reverse complement strand
ATGCGCTGGCACCACGCGGTCATCGTGATCTCCTGTCGTGATGAGAGTCGCTGGGTAAGAAATTCCCTTTTTAACATTGTGAACAGGCGAGTATCCTTTCAGATAGGCAAACATTTCTGGGCTATCTTGTGCCGTTCCGTAGTCATACGCCCAACCTGCACCCGCCGTAAACGTATGGTAGCGCAACATATCTAAAACACCAACTGCTGGTAAAGCAACTTGGAATAAGTCTGGTCGCTGTGTCATGGCTGCTCCAACCAACAAACCTCCGTTAGAACCTCCTCGAATGGCGAGATAGTCTTTTGACGTATATTTCTCCCGAATCAAAAATTCTGCCGCTGCAATGAAGTCATCAAAGACATTTTGTTTCTTGCGCTGCGTACCTGCATCGTGCCATTTTTTTCCGTACTCACCGCCACCACGTAAATTAGCTACGGCATAAACGCCCCCGTTTTCCATCCAAACGGCATTCGGAATACTGAACGAAGGAGATAAACTGACATTAAATCCACCGTAACCATACAATATCGTCGGATTTTTGCCATTCAAGACTGTTCCCTTCTTGTAAGTGATAATCATAGGAACACGTGTGCCATCTTTGGAAGTATAAAAAACTTGCTTGCTTTCGTATTGCTCCGAGGCAAAGTCAATTTTTGGTTTGATAAATTCTTTTTGTTCGCCTGTTACGGGCTGAAACGAGTAGATGCTTCCAGCTGTGGTGTAATTCGTGAAAGAAAAATACAGTTCTTTTTGGGTTCTCTTTCCACTAAATCCATTCACAGAGCCAATACCAGGAAGAGTAATATCTCGTATTAATTTACCGGAATAATCATATTGTTTTACCTGTGAGATAGCATCAATCATATAATGAGCGAAAATATAACCGCTTCCAGTACTTGGTTCTAATACATGCTCTGTTTCGGGTAAAAAATCGACCCAATTTTCACGCGCTAATGCTTGGAATGTAGTCGTGACAATGCGCTTATTTGGGGCTTTGTAATCTGTTACAATAAATAATTTATCTCCCTGATTATCAAGTATATAATTATCACTATCCATATTTGTTACGATAGGTAGGATAGGAGAGTTTGGTTGTGATAAGTCTTGAATGTACAATTCATTTCCAGAGGTAGAATTGGCAGCTGAAATGACCAAAAAACGTTCGTCTTCTGTAACATTTCCACCGACATAGCGGCGTTTTTGTTCTGCACCAAAGATGAGTTTGTCTTCTTTCTGAGCAGTACCAATACGGTGAAAGTACAATTTGTGCTGATCTGTTTTAGCGGATAACTCACTTCCGGTTGGTTTGTCGTAGCTAGAATAATAGAAACCGGAATTTCCTACCCAAGCGATGCCACTAAACTTCACATCCACGAGATGCGTTTCCAAAGGTTTGCGTGTTTTGGTGTCTAAAACAATGATTTTATTCCAGTCACTGCCTGCTTCCGAAATAGAGTAAGCGACGAGTGAGCCATCTTTTGAGAACGCCACTTGTGCCAAAGAGGTACTACCGTCTGCTGCAAATGTATTGGGGTCTAGAAAGACAATTTCTGTCCCATCTTTTGCTCTTTGGTATAAAACGGATTGATTTTGAAGACCGTTATTTTTGTAAAAGTAGGTATATTCTCCTTCTGTAAAAGGCGCGGAAATACGTTCGTAATTCCAGATAGATTCCAATCGTTTTTTGATTTTTTCCTTTTGAGGAAGTTGGTTCAAATACGCAAAAGTAACTTTGTTTTGAGCTTTCACCCAGGCAGTTGTCTCTGCAGAACGGTCGTCTTCGAGCCAGCGATATGGGTCGGAAACAGATGTGCCGAAGTAAGAATCGACCACAGGTTTTTCGGGAGTTGTTGGATACATAAGGGGCATTTGTGCTGTTGATTCAAAATACGCCATGCCAATGCATAGCCATAGAAGATGTGGTTTTTTAATCATGTCAATAGTTGGGTTAACCGTACTTGGGTTGGTGATGTTCTTGTCTGACGTTCTGGAACTAAAAAAGGGAACGAGACCTCTTTTAAACTAAAAAGTCAATACATTTGCTTGAAATTAAGTGAATTTCTAAAAATAGTACTACTTTCTCTGAACATTTTTAATGTATCTAAGTGTTGATTGTCTGCTTGATAATGGTTTACTTTGTATAAAATATAATTTTAGCTACTCCATGTTTCTATTTAAACACATCACTCCTCGAGTAATAATTATTGGTTTATTCCTCCTCTTTGCTGCCTTTTCTCGTGTATTTATTGCCCGATTTGCCCCTGATTTAGCGAACTTCTCTCCGGTTGGTGCGCTTGCTCTATTTGCTGGAGCACAGTTGGGCCTTCGCTGGAAATCGTTTATTATGCCATTTTCCTTTTTAATTCTCTCCGATATTTTAATCAATGTATGGGTTTTTGAAGGTCAGTATGGAATTATGTACGACTCTTTCTATTGGACGTATCTCGTTGTTGCCGCTATCATTGTTCTTGGACATTTCTTCGCTTCCTCTCAGAAAGTTGGAGGCATTCTTTTAAGTAGTGGTTTAGCTACCCTGGTACATTGGGGTGTTCTTGATTTTATCTATTGGGTAGCCGGTGGAACAAGTATTTCTTCAGGTTTGGTGTTATCAAAAGACATGGTTGGTTTGCTTGAAGCATACGCGCAAGGCGCTCCATTTGCCAAAAATTTTGCGATGGGCACAGTGGCTTATTCACTTATTTTATTTGGTGTTTACGCACTTGTTCCGTCAAAATGGAAACAGTCAGAATCTGTTCCTGTAGTTGCTTGATTGACAAGTAGTTTCCTTTTATAAATAGAAAAAAGCAGCTGTTATCGGCTGCTTTTTTTATTACCACCATCGATGTCGTGGATATTCGTTCTTAAGATAGGTCATATATGCCCTAAAATCACCTTTGAATTTCTCCTTAAACTCTTTTTCAAATTCGTTTTGTTTGCTTTGGTACGTAGCAAATGCAGCAAAATAGGCGTTATTTGGAAGTTGTTTTATCTTTCGTTTTGGTGTAATACCACCAATATGGAGCGTATCTATCGTTTGGACAATTTGCAGGATATAGTCTTCTTTCTGTTTCTTTTTCTGACTATCTGTTCGTTTTTTGAAGTCCTCCGCATGATATAAACTATCCAACAAACGGGAGCCTCTTTGAATGTGCTGTGCATATCGCTCTTGGTCAATAAGTTGCTGTTGATAGGCTTTAAACAATGGATTATCTGCTCCATACTTGGCTACTAAATATCGTTCTGCGCCATAATCTCCGATAAAATCAGCAAGATTTTCATTAAAAGCCAAATCATTTTTCCGGAAAACAGTCCCGTGTGTCATTTCATGAATAATCAAAGAGGCTAAGCTTGCTTCTGACCGTGTCAGCATACTACTCAAAATAGGGTCGTTTAAATAACCAAGTGTACTCCAGGCAGAAACTTCTGATTTTCGGGTGTCCATTTGTTCTTTTTGCAGAGAAGCAATCGCTTCATTGGCTAATTTTTCTTCAAAAAAACCTTTGTAACTAAATGTGCCTAGCAGAGGAAAATTCCATGTTTGGGGTTCTAATGAATAAGTGGGGCAGGCGGTAATGACCCAAAGAATGGGTTTTCCATTTTGTTCAAAATAAGAAGTGTAACTATCGGATGGAGATAAACCAAGCGAGTCAACTGCAAATTGTTTGATTTCTTGAATGAGGTGAATTTTTTGCTTGAGCGAGTCAGGAAAGGAAGCATCGTTTAATTTTTCTTCAATAGGAATAGCCTCCCACAAAATACGAAACTGTCCGTTTGCTTGGCGGAAACCATAAAGTAAGACTTCTCTGTAAATAAATAGCCCCAGAAGAAATAGGAAAGAGAGAGAAAGAATTATTTTTTTCCACATAAAACGTTGTTTGTCAATGGGTAAAAAAGAAAGCCAGGTAATATTTTACTACCTGGCTAATTTTATTGTATGCGTAGATTAATCAAGCACTCCATCTTGATCTCCAGCAACTTTATCGAGTAAAGCGTCAGCATTTCCAGCAACGGTTGTCTTGATTTTTGCTTCAAGCTCTTCCATCAGTTCAGGATTATCTTTGATGATTTGTTTCACCGTATCACGACCTTGACCCAAGCGGTTTTCACCATAGGAGAACCAAGAACCTGATTTTTTGATGATATTCAAATCCACGGCTAGATCTAGAATTTCACCCGCTTTAGACACACCTTGACCATACATAATATCAAACTCAACGACTCTGAAAGGAGGTGCCATTTTGTTTTTTACAACCTTCACACGGGTTCTATTACCAAGAATTTGGTCGCCGTCCTTGATTTGTCCGATACGACGAATATCAATTCGAACAGACGAATAAAACTTCAGGGCATTTCCACCTGTGGTTGTTTCTGGGCTTCCGAACATTACTCCAATTTTATCGCGTAACTGGTTGATAAAAATACAGCAACAGCCTGTTTTGTTGATGGTTCCTGTCAGTTTACGAAGCGCTTGCGACATCAATCTTGCTTGAAGTCCCATTTTGCTATCTCCCATATCGCCTTCTAGTTCGGCTTTGGGAACGAGCGCTGCTACGGAGTCAATGACGCAAACGTCAATCGCTCCTGAGCTAATGAGATGTTCGGCGATTTCGAGTGCTTGTTCACCGTAATCAGGTTGAGAAATCAGGAGGCTACTTGTATCAATTCCTAGGTTTTCAGCATACGTTCTATCGAATGCGTGTTCGGCATCTACGAATGCGGCAATGCCTCCCATTTTTTGTGCTTCTGCAATAACTTGCATGGCAATAGTTGTTTTTCCAGAAGATTCTGGGCCATAAATTTCAACGATTCTTCCTTTTGGGAAACCATTGATTCCAAGCGCAAGATCGAGCCCAAGAGAGCCTGTTGAAATTGTTGGAATATCCATCACTTTGGTATCACTTAGACGCATAACAGTACCTTTGCCGTATGCTTTGTCTAGTTTATCCATTGTGGCTTGGATAAGTTTTAATTTATTTTCGTTAGCATCTGCCATACAATATATAGGTTAACGGTGGAAAGAAATCGATGAATGAATTATATAATACGAATTTAAGACGAATCTTGTTATTTCTTGCTTAGTTTTCTTTGTAGAAAATGAGTAATATAGACGGAACTTGTCCCGACAAGTGCTCCGATGAGAACATCTGAAGGGTAATGTGCAGCTAAATGAACGCGCGAGTAACCAATCGTTGAAGCAACGGCAAAAGCAGGAACAGCAACATACCATTTCGGAAAAGCGGTACTGACTCCCGCAGCCCAAGCAAAAGCAGCTGTGGTCGTACCTGACGGCATAGAATAACCAGTCTCAGGGCGATACGGTACTAGATTTGGTTGTTGAATAAACGGTCTATCGCGCTGGATACTTTCTTTTCCTATATAAGAAATACCCGCTGCGCCGAGCAAGCCAACCGCAGAAACCAATCCTTTCTGAGTTAATTCAGGTCGGTTACGTAAGAGACCTATACTTACAAGACTTAGCGGGGTCGCCAAAGCAATGGGGTAGGTAATATCAGTTGTTAATTGAAAAAACGGGTCGAGTTCAGTCGATTTTGTTTGTTGCAAGCGTTCCATTATACTTCTTTCAAACGGAAATTGTGCTTCCGAATGATTGGATGAGAAAACAAATAAAAATAGAAGTAGAAGAATACGCATGGGGGCAAAATAGAAAAAAGTAAACTTGATTAAACAGAAGTTTTTGCGAAAGGTAGCGTAATTTCCCCTTTCGCAAAAATTAATCCGTTATTTAAGTGCTTAAATTCGTTTAGCTCAAAGAAAACCTTCTTTTTTCATAGAATGCAGTAGTTTTTCCCCAAGTTCAGGGGTTGCTTCTACCAAGGGTAAACGAACCGTTGCTTGGCAAATACCCCGAATTTCCAAAACTTTTTTTATTCCCACAGGATTAGATTCTACATAAAGTAGGGTGTCAAAATCAAGAAAACGTGTCTGTAAATCGGCTGCTTTGTTGAAATCACCCGAAAGGGCTGTATGTACCATATCGGCGAAATCAACAGGAAAACCATTACCAATGACCGAAATTACGCCTTTGTAACCAAGACTAATTTGGGGTGTGACCAGATTATCGTCTCCAGACAAAAGAAGGAAGTCTGAAGGTACAACTTTGGTTAATTTAATAGCTTCTTCCATGCTGCACGAAGCATCTTTGAGCCCAATGATATTCGGGTGCTGTGCTAGTATTCGGACAGACTCAGAGTCAATGGTAGTGACTGTTCTTCCGGGTACATTGTAAATAATGACGGGAACGGGTGAGGCATCTGCAATGGCTTGAAAGTGGGCAATAACACCTGCTTGAGAAGGTTTATTGTAGTATGGGCACACAGACAAGATAGCGAACACACCTGTTAGATCCGTTTCTTGGATATGTGCAATGACGGCACTTGTGTTGTTACCTCCAGCTCCATAAACGAGGGGTAAATTTTTTGGATTATTTTCCTTTACAAAGGCAAGAAGTTGCTTTTTTTCTGCATTTGTGGTTGTGGCTGACTCACCTGTTGTTCCATTAACAACCAGATAATCAGACCCTTCACTGACAAAGTGTATCAGGCGGGAGAGTGCATCGAAATCAATCGATAAATCATCATGAAAAGGAGTTACTAGTGCGGTTCCTAATCCTCCCAAGGGGTGTTTTGTTGTCATCATGCAGACGTTTTACGTATGTATTTTGGGTTACAAATATACGAGTAAATTCGGTTTGTCTTTTTATTTTTTCGTTTGCATCTACGAGTTTTATTCGGTTTCTTTTTTACCTGATTCGAGCAATGCCAAGAAGGCACTTTCGTCTAGCATCTGAACACCGAGCTTCTCAGCCTTTGCAATTTTAGAAGGACCAGGTTCTTGTCCGACCAATAAATAAGTCAATTTTTTTGAAACTCCCGAAACTATTTTTCCTCCATTTCCTTCGATTTTTTCTTCTAACTCTTGGCGTGAAAATGCTTGGAATGTACCCGTATATAAAAAAGTCAGTCGTCCCAATATATCGCTTTCTTTTTCTTTGTGAATAGCATTGGTCTCCATTTGGACACCTGCTTCTTTCAAGCGCTGAATCAATTGAATGGATGTTTCATCTTCAAAATAAGCAAGAATACTTTGGGCTACTTTTTCTCCCACATCAGGCACTTGTAAAAGTGCGTCTAGAGTTGCCGCTGCAAGTGCGTCAATTGTCTTGAAATAATGAGCTAACTTATTTGCTGTTGTTTCGCCAACAAACCGAATACCTAGCCCATAAAGTACCTTTTCAAAGGGTTGTTGCTTGGAGTTTTCAATACCTGTTAAAATATTTTGTACGGTTTTTTCTTTAAAGCTTACTTTGCGCTCTTTGCCCGTCTGTTCGTCAATATGTACTTTTTCAAGATGTAGCAAATTATCAAAGTGGAGCGTATAAAGGTCAGCTACATTTTGAATTAGGTTGTTTTCCAGTAGAATTTCAATTTTTCCTTCTCCCAAACTATCAATATTCATAGCTTTACGCTGAATAAAATGTTCTATTCTGCCCTTTATTTGCGGCGGACATTGTTTTTCATTGAGGCAGTAAAAGGCGGCTTCTCCTTCTGTACGTACCAACGTAGAACCACAGGCTGGACAGGTTGTTGGAAAATGAATTGGTTGGCGATTTTCCGTCTGGCTACGGCGTGCAACTCCTGTGATTTTAGGAATGATTTCCCCAGCTTTTTCTACAAAAACTTCATCTCCCAATGCTAAGCCAAGACGCTGAATTTCATCGGCGTTGTGTAATGTGGCACGCCGAACGGTCGTCATAGAAAGTTCTACGGGCGCTAACTCCGCGACGGGTGTAACCGCACCTGTACGCCCCACTTGATAGCTAACGCC
The DNA here is from genome assembly GCA_964399465.1 of uncultured Cytophagales bacterium. GTDB lineage: Bacteria > Bacteroidota > Bacteroidia > Cytophagales > Spirosomataceae > CAYNRA01. The sequence goes on along the minus strand of CAYNRA010000050.1, from coordinate 12,871 downwards.
CAGCAATTGAGTCGATTTTGACTCTGCTTTGTATTTGTAAGCAATCGCCCAACGCGGACTTTTGGCCGTGAAACCCAATTCTTCTCGATTTGCGTATTCATTGACTTTGATAACAATCCCATCTGTTATGCAAGGTAATTGATGTCTTTTCTCAGACCAATCGTGAATATATTGAATCACCTCTTGAATTGAATTTGCGCGTTGCCAAGTAGGGGAAACATGAAATCCGCTCTCTTTCAAGGCTATGAGACTTTCTTCGTGCGTGGTAAATATGGATGTTTCACTCATAAACTGGTAAATGTAACAGTCTAATTGCCGAGAAGCTACGATACTAGAATCTTGCATTTTAAACGTTCCAGCCGCTGCATTTCGTGGATTGGCAAGTGGGCTTTCTCCTTGGAGTTCCCGCTCTTGGTTCAATCGATCGAAAACGTCTGTTGGTAGAAATCCTTCTCCACGGACTTCAAAAGAAGCAATTTGTGCCAAAGGAAGATGATTTTGTAGTCTCAATGGAAGAGATTTGATGGTTTTTACATTTGCACTGATGTCATCTCCGCGTTGCCCATCTCCACGAGTCAATCCACGTTGAAATAGTCCGTTTTCGTATGTCATGGACAAGGAAATTCCGTCAAATTTAATCTCACAAATATACGAATAGGGGGCGCCGTTTAAACCTTTTTGGACGCGCTCATCCCACTCAATTAATTCTTGTTCATTGTATGTATTTGAAAGCGAAAGCATTGGGTACGTATGCTCGACGGTTTCAAATTCTTTGGTGACAGTTCCTCCTACGCGATGTGTAGGAGAATCCGGTTGTTTGTACGCAGGGTATTTCTGCTCAAGCTCTTCCAATTCTTTGAGCAAAAAGTCAAACTCTTCATCCGAAATCAAAGAGGTGGCCTCTTGATAGTACAGATGTGAGTAATGATTCAATTGATTTGTCAAAAAAACAATACGTTCTTGCGGTGTCATGAGCTGTTTTTTTTAGTGCGTATTTGAGGACAAAAGTCGTGTTTTTGATACAAAATCCCAACATATGATTCCTGTTGTCACAGAGATGTTGAGTGAATGTTTTGTGCCGAACTGTGGAATTTCCAACGCATCGTTTACAACCTCCATTACTTCATCACTCACACCAAAAACCTCATTGCCTAAAATAAAGGCATACTTAGTGCCAGATATTGGTTGAAATTCGTGCAATTTGGTACTTTTTTTTACTTGTTCAACTGCCAAGACAATCCAGCCTGTCTCTTGGAGTTGACGAACGAGGGAGGTAGTATCTTTGGCATATTCCCAAGACACACTTTCTGTTGCGCCAAGGGCTGTTTTTTCAATATCACGATGTGGGGGAGTCGCTGTTATGCCACATAGATATATTTTTTCAGCTAAGAAGGCGTCTGCAGTTCTAAAAACAGAGCCAACATTATTCATGCTTCTAATATTGTCTAGTACGATACAGAATGCATTTTTTTCTAATTCTTTAAATGTATCCACATCAACTCTTTCGAGCTCAGACATACTTTTTTTTTGCATTATTTTTATGGAGTGTGTTTATAAATTCCAACCTTTTGTTTTAATTTTGTATCAAGTTCCAAAACAAGATTTATTTTTATGAAAAAGACTCTTACCGAAAATCTAGATGGTTTTATCCTTTTATTCTTGTTTGCCTGCATGGTTTTAATCAATGCCTGCCAAGGATGATCTTTATTGATGTACATTTTGGGTTTTCCTACCACTTAATGTACTTTGTTTAAGCATGTAAATATACAGCTTCTTCCAGAGTAAACAGATCGACACAAATAAGTTTTGTGAACGTGTCTTTCTTGTCATTTCGTTTCTATGATTGCAAAGGTTTGTAAATGAGAGAGTTATCTAATTCATGTGTAAAATTTGATAAAAACTTAACACAGAATTTTTGTCAATGTAAATTTATTGTTAATTATTTGTTGTCAAATTGTTAAATTGATCACAAATAAAGAATCTGTATGAAAGCCGACGTAAAAGAGATTGCCGACCAAATCACCCAATCTGTGAATGAAAAAATGGGAGAGTCTCTACCGAGTAAAAAAATAGCTAAACTCGTTGCTCAAACGGCCAAAAATTTGGCAAAAAAGCTGGTGAAAGCAAAGAAGAAAGCTGAAAAAGAGGCAGCCAAAGCTGAAAAAAAAGCAGCAACTAAAGGAAAAAAGAAAAGCAAAAAAGAGGGAAAATCAACTCCTTCTATTGCCTCTGATTTGACACCCGAAGTAATCTAATCTGTTTAGATTTTCAATATATTCATCTGTTTTTTCTTAAAAAATAATCCCTATCTTTGGTTTCTTGACTTTTAAAACCATGAAACATGATACGGATTATTTTTTGCATTTTAGCCCTCAATAACTTGACGTATAGTACCTACGCGCAATCTTTTTCTTCTCTTCTTATCACCGAGGTCATGCCTGACCCAACCCCTTCCAGAGGACTCCCAGAAGTAGAATATGTGGAGATTTTCAATGCATCGGACACCCCTATTTTATTGAGTGATTTCACTTTTATCTATCAGTCAACGCGTGTACCATTACCTCCCATTTATATCCCTAATAAACAGTATGCTATTCTTGTGCGCGCTAACTTTATTCCACTTTTTGAAAAATTTCCAGTTCAACTAGTTCCTGTATCCCGTCTTTCTCTGACAAATACAGGCGCTCTGCTTCAATTAGTCAAAACTCAAACTAACGAGGTCATCCATGAAGTTCAATATGCTCCTGATTGGGGTGAATCTTATCTGAAAGGTGGTTATTCTCTGGAAATGATAGACGAACGCTACCCGTGCGTTGAAAAATCCAATTGGAGCTCTTCTATCAGTCCAAAAGGAGGAACACCCGGACAGCCCAACTCCGTCAAAGCAAATAATCCAGACACTTCTTCACCTGTTTATCTGAACTATACTTGGACAAAAGTTGAAAATGGGGAAACCCAGCTTTATTTACATATAAATGAGAAGATAGAGGATATAAATCAAGGTGAACTACTGTGCGATTTTGAGATAAAAAATGTGTCTGTATCTCCTTCTAAAAAGGACATTCGGGCTACACTTACTCAAGAAATTCCATTGTCTACTGCTTTTACCTGTCAATTGAAAAATTGGATGGACTGTTCAGGGAATCCCATGCTCGATACATCTTTTGTCGTTGGTTTTTTTCAGGAACCCAAAGCTGGAGAGATTGTATTTTCAGAACTTTTGTTTAATCCATTCGAAAACGGGGAGAAGTTTATAGAGCTCATGAATACTTCGGATGAAATACTTTCTCTAAAAGGAATAACACTTGCCCAGAAAAACACAAAAAATGAATGGGATAAAAGCCAAGAAATAACTTCTGCAGATTGGCTTATCTCACCAAATGGCTATGTATTTTTAAGCAAAGATAGAGTCAAAAGTACGATTCCTTACCCTCAAAAAAGAATAGAAATGGGTATTGAAATGGTGCGATTTCCATCTATGCCGCAAACAGAAGGCTATTTAGGTATATTTACCTCGGAGGGTATTATGTTAGATGAAGTGCGTTATTCAGAGGAGTTTCATCATCCTTTATTGAAGAATATAAAAGGAGTTTCTTTAGAAAAAATACGCTCGGAAAAAAGTTCGTTGGATAGAACGAATTGGTTATCAGCTACGACCCTTTCTGGGTATGCAACTCCGGGACTTGCCAACTCACAGCAGGTGCAAATAGATTCCGTACATCAAGAAAGAAAAGTTACATGGTGGCTGGACTCGCCTGTTTTTTCCAGAACCAATCCTGCATTTCCACAAAAAATTATGCTGCATTATGATGTAGAGGTTCCAGGAAGTATCGCTCAAATAGATATTCTTCGCGCTGATGGAGTATTTGTACAACGTTTACATGCGGCTATTTTACTCGGAGTATCCGGAGAAATTGAGTGGGATGGAACCTCTGTACAAGGATTGGAAACCGGTCATTATTTTTTCAATATTACCTATTTTGACACGCGTGGAGGAAGTCAAACCGCTTTGGTAAAAATGGTCTATGTAAATGAATAATTAACGGCCGTCTTCTTCCAACAAATGGGTGAAACGTTTGATGTATTTGAGAAAAAAATAAAAAATAGCACTCACAAAAAAAGGGATAGACCAAACAGAATCTGTGGGTTGAAAGGAAGGATTTAAGCAATACTTTTGGAGGCAGTCAAGAAGAAAAAATAAGCTAAATAAAGCAGCTAAGCCGTTTTTTTCCTTCTTGACTACTTTTTTCCAACTAAATGGTATGGTCGGTGGAATATAGCCAGTAAATAGAGGAATAAACGCGGGTGTTTGTGCTGCCCATTGTATATAAGTTTCATTGAATTTAGTTTGCAAAAAAGCCTCTTCTGCGAATATAATTCGCTCATAATAAAGCCAATAGACACAAGAAAATACAAGTACAAAAAGAAGATTTTCTGTAAATAATACAATGCTTAACCAGAGAAAAAAATTGCCTAGATACAAGGGGTTTCTAACCAGAGAATAGGCACCTGTTGTTGTGAGAGACGCTGCTTTTTGTCCCTCTAAGGTATTTCTACCAGATGTATCGGCGGGTGAATAGCCAACAACGAAAATACGAATAGCTAATCCGGTAAGACCTACTACTAAATAAGACATTTGATAAAAAGAGGAGCTTAGGATGCGCTCTGGAGAAAAAATCAAGAAGGCACATTCACCGAAAAGAAAGAGTATAGGCAACAAGCCCCGGTATTTGAAAAGGAAATTTCCTTCGTGTACAAGTCGGTCGCGTAATAACATAGGGTTGGGTGAAAAGGTATAATCGTGTGCAAAATACGGATAAATCTTTTAGCTATAAAAGGGTAAGGATACTGCCTTTTTCGGTCAAAATGGTAATTTTGTTGCATGGAATCATCTTTTGTGCCGAGGAAAAAGTTTATCTTGTTGTTAGCAGGCCCGACAGCCGTAGGAAAAACCACGCTTGCTATTGAATTAGCCAAGCTGTTCAACACCGTCATTATTTCGTGTGATTCACGCCAATTCTACAGGGAATTGGCGATAGGCACTGCCAAACCAACGCGTGAAGAACAGCAAGGGATTCCCCATTATTTCATTGATTCTCACTCCATTCAGGATTTATTTGGTGCAGGCGATTACGAACGCGCAGCTCTGGAGTTACTAAATGAGTTATTTGAACGTCACGATGTGCTTATTGTAACTGGAGGGTCTGGCTTATTTATCAAGGCATTAGTGGAAGGATTAGACGAAATGCCACCTGTTCCTTTGGCTATTCGTACCGAATTGATGGAACGTCTGGAAGCGGAAGGGCTAGAAAAGTTAGCCAATGAGCTTACTCAATTAGATGCTGAATATGCAGCTAAAGTAGATCTTAAAAATGCACAAAGGGTAGTTCGCGCATTAGAGATGATACAATACACAGGATTGCCTTTTTCTCATTTTCATCAAAAAAAGAAAATAAATCGAGATTTTGAATGGATAAAAATAGCGTTGAATAGACCACGAGAAGAGTTGTATGCGCGTATAAATCAACGAGTTGAGGATATGCTGAAGGCAGGTTTGTTGGAAGAAGTAAGGGCTGTTTCTCCCTTTCGAACACATAATGCGCTGCAAACGGTTGGATATAAAGAAGTATTTATGTACTTTGATGAGTTGATTTCGTATGATGAAATGGTTGCGCTTATTCAACAAAATACACGTCGGTATGCAAAGCGGCAGCTGACTTGGTTTCGGAACCAAGATGTTTTTGAGTGGTTTCATCCAGACGACCAAGAAGAGATAAAGGATTGGATTGAAAAAGCTTTACAGAAAGGTGGAGTAAATAGTGATAGGTGACTGTCAAGTCATTTAATTTGTAGAAATAACTAAGATATGCAGAAGATTATCATAGCCATTGACGGCTACTCAAGTTGTGGAAAAAGCTCAACAGCCAAGTTAGTGGCTAGCCAACTCGGATTTACGTACATTGATACGGGGGCTATGTACCGAGCGGTTACATTGTATTTTCATCAAAATCATGTAGCTCTAACTAATCCGAAAGAGATAGCAAAAGCACTTTCCCAAGTAACTATTGAATTTCGACGCAGTGACGATGGAGTAAATGAAACCTTTTTGAATGGGTTAAATGTAGAGAAGGAAATTCGTAAATTATACATTGCGAATTTAGTCAGTGAGGTCAGTGCCATTGGAGCTGTCCGTCATGCCATGGTGGATCAACAGCGAAAAATGGGAAAACGCAGAGGATTAGTCATGGATGGTCGCGATATCGGAACGGTTGTTTTTCCAGATGCAGAACTCAAAGTATTCATGACGGCAGAGCCCTCCATCCGTGCACAAAGAAGACAACAAGAATTACTCGAAAAAGGAGAGATTCTTGGTTTACAAGAAATCTTAGATAATTTAGAAAAAAGAGATTTAATTGATACTACGCGTGCCGAAAGCCCACTCAGGCAAGCAGAAGATGCGGTACTTTTGGATACGTCGTTCATGACACTAGATGAACAAGTAGAACAAATCTGTTTGTGGGCAGACAGTGTTCGGGCCATTCAACCCTTAGAAATTTCTAGAAATGCTTGATTATTTGATTGTTGGCCAAGGACTTGCTGGGAGTATCACTTCGCATAAATTAAGAAAACTAGGAAAAAGTATACAAGTGATTTCCAATTCCTCCTTGCCGTCTTCTTCTCAAGTAGCAGGTGGAATGTTCAATCCGGTAACGGGCAAACACTTGGCTAAAACATGGTTGGCTGATATTATTTTTCCTTATCTTCTTTCGTACTATGCTGAGGTAGAACAAGAGCTTTCTGTGCGTTTTTTGCATCAAGTACCTATATTTAGGCCTTTTGCTAACGAAAAACAGCAGGCACAGTTTTTGAAAATAATGGAGGAAAATCCAGCATTAGCTCCGTATCTTTCAGTAATCGAGACACCAATAGAATATACCAACCAACTAAAAAATAAAATAGGTGGGCTCCTTACGCGGCAATCGGGTTGGGTAGACGTACCTTGTTTTTTGCAAGCATGGAAAGCAGACTTGGAAGCGAATGATGCATTAATCGACGAAACATTTGCGTATTCTGACTTTAACATGACCAAGGAGTTCGTTCAATACAAATCGTGGAAAGCCAAACGAATCATTTTTTGTGAAGGATTTTTTGCCAAAGATAACCCGTACTTTTCGTGGTTGCCATTTAATCCTGTGAAGGGAGAAACCTTGGTTGCAAAGGTGCATGGATTTCCTGAAGAAAAAATGGTGAATCAAGGGAAATGGATGATTCCGTTGGGAAATCATCTTTTCCGGCTAGGAGCGACGTATGTATGGCATGAGTTGGATTGGGAACCCACCGCCGATGGTCGTACGTATTTGACGACCAATATAGAACGTTTTTTAGAAGCTGATTTTCAGATTATACAACAACAAGCAGGAGTTCGTCCAGCTACGAAAGATCGCCGTCCAATTATTGGAAAACATCCAGAATATGAAAATATATTTATTGTCAATGGTTTAGGTACAAAAGGGGTTTCTTTAGCTCCGTGGTGTATTCAAGAATTTATTGATTATCTGGAGCATGGGAAAGAATTAAATCCAGAAATAACTATTGAACGACATTACTCGTTATATTGAAGACCCAAACACGTGATACGATATGCAAAAAATACGTTTATTCTTTCTCTTTTTCGTCGGGTTTATGAGTACAGAGGCATCTGCCCAGAGGTATTTTTCAGCAACAGAAGAAGAATTTGGTGCCAATAGGATTCAGACAAAGAGATTTGACTGGTTGACGGTTCGGACAGCCAATTTTGAGGTAAACTACTACAGAGGGGGCGAACCTTTGGCCTTGAAGTCTGCCAAAATGCTTGAAAATGAGTACAAACGAATCACAGATATATTAGGATACACGCCTTTTTCAGCGATGAAGGTGTTTATTTATACAAGTCCACGTGATTTGGAACAAAGCAACATGGGATTATTGACCAATAATGCTTTAGACGGAAGCATCATGAATGTCGCACGCTCTAGAGTTCAAATAGCATTTAAAGGAAATGATGAAGCATTTGACAAAGCGCTTTTGACGCAAGTGACGGATTTGTTTTTATATGATATGCTTTTTGGCGGGTCACTGAAAGAGGTTTTACAAAGTTCCTTGATGTTGACCTTACCAGAGTGGTTTATGAAAGGAATTTCAGGATATGTAGCTACTGATTTTACAAATGAAACGGTAAAAGAGCAGGTTATTGCTGCGATAGCAAGAAATGAACAAAAGAAATTAAGTACACTTGAAGGAGATGATGCTCAATTGATTGGAGCATCGATTTGGAATTATATTGCCGTTCGGTACGGGAAAGATAATATATCAAGTGTATTGAACTTAACCCGAATAATCCGGACAGAGCAATCAAGTATAACAAGTACGTTGGGCGTTTCCTTCACGACTTTTTTAAAAGAGTGGAGGAATTTTTATTTAGTGGGACCGCCAGACGTAAAATTAGCTCAACCAGCGGAAAACAAAGAGACAAAATTATCTTCTTCCGTCTCGCGTTTGGGTATCTTAAAAGAGGGAGAGGTAGATACAGATAATTATTCGTTTGATGCAAAGAATATAGAAAGGTTTTTAGCTCAAACGAAGGGTAAGATGAGTCAACCCGTTGCTTCAAAGGTAAGTCAAGAAACGAAAAAAGAAGGAGGAGATTCGAAGGAAGTGGTTGTTCGACCGCCAAAAGCATTTACAAATATGCTGATTCCAGGAGATTTAGTGACGACCTTTGTGAATGATCCTGTCCGTAGATTGGGGATGAAAAATCAATTGGTTTTGAATGATTTATTAGAAAATCACATCATTAACTTATCATTGTATGTTTCTCCGACGATTCGAAGCCATGATATCAAAGCATTTTATGAAAATTTGACACAGAAAATCGATTGGCGAGTCGGTTTTGAGCGCCGTTCTATTGCTTTGGATCAAGTAGATTTTCGGAGTCATTTTTTATTCAGACCTTTACAGGTTTCTTTACCTGAAAACAATACATTGTTCTTTAATCGTCGTGTACTAGATCAGCGCGTCTATTCGCAAGCATCTTATCCCTTGTCTCAAAAAATGCGCTTAACGGGTAAATTGAGTGTAGCCAATATTACAGATGTTGATTACAACGATTTGACGAAAGACATCCTTCAAACCACTTTTTTCGGTGCTTCTATGGCATGGGTTTATGATAATACGGAAGTGCCCTACGTGAATTTTCCAGTCGGAACGAAGATGAAAGTGATTTTGGATAGACAATATAGTGTGAACAGACAAAACCAAGGATTTGACCGATTAATGGTTGATTTAAGACGCTATCAAAAAGTTGCTCCAGGGGTTGTGCTGGCAGCGCGGGCCTCGGTTGGATTATCACAAGGGGCAGATCCTAAATACACATTTTTAGGGGGAACAGAAAACTGGATCAACAGACAAGTCCAAACCAATTCAGGCCAAAATATTGGTATCCCATTGGATTTACGTGATTTGGCCTTTTACAATTTTGCAGGGTCATTGCGTGGATTTAATTTTGGAAAGATGTACGGGCATAATCATGTTTTAGCCAATATAGAATTGCGTTTTTCTATGGCTGATTTATTGGCTCAAAATGCAGCAGTCTCAAATGCCTTGAGAAATCTTCAATTAGTTATATTTGATGATTTTGGCGCAGCTTGGAATGGTACAAAAGGGCCATTTTCGAGACAAAATAGTTTAAATACAGAAATTATTGGTGGTGGTACGAATCCGTTTCGAGCAGAAGTTACAAACTTTAAAAATCCTTTTTTAATGGGTTATGGAGTAGGGGCAAGAACTACAATTTTAGGTTATTTTATCCGATTTGATTATGCATGGGGGATAGAAGACAAGGTCGTTTCAAGACCAGTTTTACATTTTTCTTTAGGTCATGATTTCTAGTTAAATCATCTTTTTGAGTAGAGTATACGTATATTTTGAGGGAGGGTCAAACAATAATTTATAATTGTTTGACCCTCCCTCAACTTGTAATTATCGACCTACTAATTTCTTTATTTGGAAATCTAGCGCAAACAAGATTTTTGTTTGGCACAGTTTTGGCTTGATTGAGGTTTCAAGTTGTTCCCCTTTTTAACAAGATGCGGGGATGAGGAGGGCAAGATACCCAATAAGTTTTCTTATCCTAACGTGTCCATTTATAAACAATTAAGCTAAGAGTATGCAAAGCAAACTTTTACGAACAAAAACAAGGATGACCACCTTGTTCTTTTTACTGTCCCTATTTTTTGTCTCAGTACAACAAATTATTGCTCAAACAACGGCTGATTTATCTCTCTTTCAAAAGGTAAATACGACAAGGCCGGTGGTAGGTCAGCAGGTTATATATACCATGACAGTAAAGAATTTTAGCTCGTCAACGAATGTGACAGCCGCTGGTGTTCAGGTGAAATTACCAGTTGGTGCTTTAGAATATGTTTCGGTGAGCCCAACTACTGCTTCCTTTTCATTTACCACTTCTACTGGAATAGGACAATGGACCATTCCAACGATTGCTGCGAATGACTCGGTGACGTTAACGCTTACAGCGCGTGTCCTTACACAAGGAGTACATTATGTAATTTCTGAAATTTCTAATAGCTCAAACCCCGATCCTGATTCTACTCCTCTCAATACTCGATTAGGCGAAGACGACCTCGCTGTAAGTTGTGTATCCGTTCCACTGACATTCAATACGGGGGATGTTTTTGTTGTAGGTATTGACCCCGCTTTTGCATCACCAGGACCAATAACTTGGTTGAAAGACAATCAACCTATTACCGCAAGTACAACAGGTGCGTCAGTAGATGCAAACGGAATATTAACCATTCGATCAATAGGTGAATATACATTTGTAACTACAATTGGGGCATGTCCAGCGGGTGGATGTTGCCCCATTTCTGTTGTTTTGGGGAATTGCACAGATTTTGTAACGGTTTCCTCTGTAAAACCTTCCATTTGTGTAGGGGAGACGGCAGCGTTAATAGGAACAGCGACCAATGGGAGTTCAATTAATTGGTATTTAACTCCAACGGGTGGCAGTCCGGTTGCTACTACAGCAAGTGGTGCAGTATTTAATGCTTCACCTTCAACGACAACTGTATATTATGCAGAATTGGTAAATAAACCAGCGGAGTGTACATCTGCAAGACAAGCATTTACAGTCACTGTAAATGCTATTCCAAGTACGCCAAGCTGTCCACCTACATTGGATATTTGTTCAGGAGATCGCGTAAATTTACTTCAAAATATACTAAACCCAGTATCAACAACAGGTGGTTCGTTCCAGTGGCGTGTAGGTATTTCGCCTACTTCTGCTTTAGTTGCTACCCCCACCTCTGTAGGTGCTGGAACATATTACTTATTTGAAACATCTACTGCTGGATGCGTGAGTAATCCTGCGATTTTAGTCGTTACAGAAAAATCTTGTACATCAACAATTGACTTAAGCTTAATAAAAACAGCAGATAAGACGGTTGCTAATGTAAACGATTTAATTACTTATACGATCACTTTACGAAATGATGGAGCTACTACAGCTACAAATATTGAAGTAGAAGATATTCTACCGACACAAATACAATTTGTGTCTAGTTCCCAGTTTGTTGCTTTGTCAACAACACGTTTGCGGGCTACCGTTGCTTCATTGGGCGTTGGACAAACAGCCACTTTTACGTATGTGGCTAGAGCTACTTCAGTCGGAAGTCCCATCAATTTTGTGCAGGTGACTAGGGTAGATCAAAGAGATTCGGATTCTACTCCAAACAACGGACCTACAATTAAGGAAGATGATGATGCAGCCTTTCTCGTTACTGTTGTACAGCAACCTACAGGATTAGCCGATTTAAGTTTAACAACAACGGTCAATTTCTCTAACCCTGCACTGAATACAACTGTTACCTATTTGATTACGGTAAGAAATGATGGTCCAAGTGATGCAACGGGCGTTTTTATCCGTGATATTCTTCCAACTGGTGTCGTTTTTATTGGTTCTACTGGTGCAACGAGTGTTGAGCAGAGCGGACAGCGTTTAGATTTTGGTTTAGGTACGATACCAGCTGGAACAGTTAAAACTATTCAGATTTTAGCAGGTGTAGGGGCAACAGGAGTATTAACAAATTATGCAGAAGTATTACGTGTAAATCAAAATGATCCTGACTCAACGCCTGGAAACCAAAGTACTACAGAAGATGATGACGATACAGTTAGCATAACAGTGGGTGGTGGTACAACATGTAATGTAGGACAGTTGCTGATTTCTTGTTCAAATCCATTCATTTGTCCAGGCCAATCTACAACGTTGACGGCTTCAGGTTCTTGTGCCGGAACGATTACGTGGTCGAATGGTCAAACAGGAACTACAATAACTGTAACACCATCTTCAACAATTACTTATACTGCTTCTTGTGTAGTTAGCCCAACTTGTGTTGGCCCTGCATCGAACTCCATTACTGTTGTAGTGAGTAATCCATTAGCTCCCACGATTCAAGCAAATAGAACGACGCTCTGTGACCCCACGGATGTTGCTATTTTAACGGCAACGAATTGTGCGGGTATTATCACTTGGTCAAATGGCCAACTAGGTTCGTCTATTCAGGTATCTCCACAAACAACAACAAATTATACGTCTACTTGTAAAGTAGGCGGTTGTGAAAGTGGTAGTTCAAATACGGTTACGATTGTAAGAGGGGTTAGTCCGAATGCTCCTATCATTGCAGCGGCAAAAACAACCGCATGTGCGAATGAAAATATAGTATTGACTGCTAGTAGTTGTACAGGAGTAGTGAATTGGTCAACGGGACAAACAGGGGCAAACATCACGGTTAGTTCAACTACAACAAGAACTTAC
>CAYNRA010000049.1:2361-21506 GCA_964399465.1 uncultured Cytophagales bacterium | reverse complement strand
ATTGAGGCAAATAACAGAAAACCAAACACGTTTTTCTATTTGCATTACACATAACAATTTATCCCCCCTCCAACGTATCAATGAAAACGAAAATGGCTTTTCTTTTAATCAGTGGAATTTTTCTGTTTAGCTCGTGTGCAAAACACATACAGGTTGCTTACCAAACAGAAACGTCGAATACCGGAAGCGTGGCAATCAAACTCAATAGACCCACTCCGTTTACGTACGTTACAATAAATGATCAATTGATTGTAAACCGAAAAAATGTGAAGTCCTTGACTGTCAATAATCTTCCAGCAGGTGAATACACCATTCATTACACAACAGAGAGCAGCCGACTCAAAGAAAAACTAGACGCGCATGTTCCTGTTAAAATGGAAGCTGGTAAAGAAATTACCAAACTAATCGAAGTGCCACCTTATAGCAATGGCTACTGGATTTACAGCGGGTTGGTCGTTCTCCCTCTTGTCACGTTGTTTGCATTGAGTTGTTATTAATCTGCCTCAGACGGATTAATGAGTTCTCCTGAAAGAATAAAAAGAGACATTTATTTGTCTCTTTTCTTTTTTTTAACATACTTTGTATTTCAAAGTACTTTATATTTATTTTTGAATTATGAGTGAACAACACAATCAATTGGAAACCCTTCAGGAAATCAGAGCCTTGATGGAGCGTGCGAGTCGATTTCTTTCTTTAAGTGGCAAAGCAGGTATATTTATTGGGATGTACGCGCTTCTATGTGTAGTAAGTGTATATATTTACCTTGATTTATCTCTATTAGATGGGGGATATTACCGTTCGGTAAGTCAAAATTCGGAGAAATTGGCAACACTTGTTACAGGTTTTATTTTTGTACTGATATCTTCCTTAGTTACGGGTTTTATCTGGGCACGAATCAAGGCAAAACAGTTCAGTTTACTTCTCTGGGATGCAACAGCCAAGCGGTTTTTAATTCATTTTTTTATGCCACTTTTAGTCGGCGGAATCGTGTGTATTTTCTTTCTTGTTCGCCAACAAATTGATTTAATTCTTCCGTTTACCCTGATCTTCTATGGTCTAGCCCTTCTAAATGCGAGTAAATATACGATTGAGGATATTTTTTATGTAGGAATGACCGAAATTGCCGTAGGGCTTTCTGCTTTATTTTTTATCGAATATGCACTGCTTCTTTGGGGGCTTGGTTTCGGGATTTTACACATAGTGTATGGTTTAACTATCTATCAAAAATACGAGAAGTGAAAAATTACATAGAAAACCTAAATAAAGCCTTTGAAAGCAGGGTGCGGCTAGGAATTATGTCTATTTTACTTGTCAATGATTCAGTAGATTTTGGTACGCTTAAAGCCCAACTCCAAAGCTCTGACGGAAACCTAGCAAGTCATCTTTCTGCCCTCGAGAAACTTGCGTACGTGGAGGTGACGAAACAATTTATTGGTAAAAAACCGAATACTTCCTACCGTGTCACACTCGAGGGCAAAGCTGCTTTTGCTGCTCATCTCAACGCACTCGAAATGCTTATTCGTTCTTCTCAATAACTCTTTTAACCCTTTCTCACTAATGAAATCTGAACAAAATTCGCAGGAACAACTGCAAGCAACTATTAGCAAGGAAATAGATAATCCTCGCTTATTGGAGCAATTGTACCGCACAAATCCCGCAGCGTTTCAACGCGCTTTTGATGCCGTCTATCCTTCTTTGGCTGACAGTCCGTTCGCTGTTTTTTGGCATGAACGTCTCTCTTTCTCCGCTTCATCCGCACCTAAATACCAACAAAAAGATATTTTATTTGTCTTCATTGGTATTTTAGTTTCCGGAATTATTGCACAAATCCCTACCTTCATTGGGCAAGAAAGTGACTTTTTTCTGCAAAGAAATATAAGTTATGTGCTGTTTCCGATGGTGATGCTGTACTTCGCCCGAAAAAATGAAATGTCCTTCCGCGCGCTCCTTTTCCCGATTCTTGCTTTACTTGTTACTGTATTGTATATCAATCTATTACCCGAAAATCAGGCTAGTGATACCTTTCAATTGGCATGTTTGCATTTGCCTATATTTCTATGGGTTGTAACTGGTTTTACGTTTGTAGGTGGCAACATGACGAACGCACACACGAAAATGGCTTTTCTACGTTACAACGGTGATTTACTCGTCATGGCAGTAATTATTCTTTTAGCCGGTGGTGTTTTTACAGGTATTACACTCGGTTTGTTTAGCTTGATTGGATTCGATATCGCTGATTTTTATTTTAATCGGATTGCCGTTTGGGGTTTGGCTGGTTTACCCGTGGTTGCCACTTTCTTCGTGCAAGAAAATCCACAATTGGTGGGAAAAATATCTCCCCTCATCGCCAAAATTTTTACCCCACTTGTTTTAGCTACTTTAACCACCTTCTTGGTAGTTGTCATCTACACACAGAAAAGCTTATACAATGACCGTGAATTTCTTCTTTTGTTTAATATCCTACTTTTGGCAGTGATGGCGATTATCGTATTTTCTCTATCAGAGGCAACAAAGCAGTCTATAAGTAAAATCAATTTATTTGTGTTATTGGCTTTGGCTTGCCTGACATTGCTAACCAACGGAATGGCACTGTCAGCCATCGTTTTTCGTTTGTTTGAATACGGAATTACCCCAAATCGTTTGACAGTCTTCGGTAGTAATGTTCTCATATTTACCCATTTGATTGCGGTCGCCTACCAAATTTTAGGTGTTTTAAGAGGGCAGAACGATATTACAAAAGTGGAAAAATCAGTTGTGTTTTTCATTCCAATGTATGGTCTTTGGGCAGGTCTCGTTCTCTTTGCTTTTCCACTGATTTTCGGATTTGCCTGAGAAAAATAAGAAAGAAAACGTGTAAATCGCATAAGATGATTTATTCATTTTATGCGATTTTTTGTTTTGGAATGATTCGAAAAATAGAAATTTGAGAAAATAGATGCATATTAGTAGCTTGTTTATATCAATAAAATACAGAACAAATGCTCAAGTTACAGGCTGTTCACCACATCGCGATTATTTGTACAGACTACGAAAAATCGAAACGATTTTATACGGAAATACTTGGTTTGGAGGTCATTCGGGAAGTATATCGGGAGGCACGTCAATCGTATAAATTAGATTTAGCCATCGGGAAGCAATACGTAATAGAGCTTTTCTCGTTTCCGAGTCCGCCTGCGCGTCCGTCACGGCCAGAAGCAGCGGGTTTACGACACTTGGCATTTGCAGTGCCGTGCGTAGAAGAAGGAAAAAAATACCTGGAGGCAAACGAAATACGTGTAGAAGAAATTCGGGTGGATGAATATACAAACCGAAAATTTACTTTTTTTGAAGACCCCGATGGACTCCCCATCGAGTTGTACGAAGAAAACAAGGAAGACGAGATTAGGGAGGGAAAGCAATGAAATCTATTTTACTTATTGAACAAATAGATGGGCTACTATTGGATGAGAAGCAATATGCGCTCAATTATTTATCATTTGTAAAAGAAATCCGATTAAAAATCCCCGAACTTTGCAGCCAAATCAACAATAGGTCGGCATGAGCCAAGTGAAAGTTACGTTGGGATTAAAAGAAAACTGGAGACAGTTTGTGTTATTGGTCGTCGTCAATGCGTTTGTCGGTGGGATGGTCGGGATGGAACGAACGATTTTTCCACAATTTGCAGAGGAAACCTTCGGAATTGCTTCTAAAACCGCGATTCTTTCGTTTATAACCGCTTTCGGGCTATCAAAAGCCACAGCAAATTATTATACAGGCAAATTAGCCAATCGTTTTGGACGTAAAAATCTACTTATTTTTGGCTGGATACTCGCCCTGCCTATTCCTTTTCTTCTATTATATGCACCAAGTTGGAATTGGGTAATTCTGGCAAATGTACTCCTCGGTATTAGCCAAGGGTTTACTTGGAGTAGTACGGTTGTCATGAAAATCGACTTGGTAGGTGAAAAAGACAGAGGTTTCGCCATGGGATTGAATGAATTTGCCGGCTATTTGGCGGTCGGTCTTGTCGCTTTTTTAACCGGATACTTGGCACATACGTATGGCGTGATACCCTATCCGTTTTATTTGGGAATTGGTATTTCTCTTTTCGGATTAATTTTAAGTGTTTTTTGGGTAAAAGATACGCGTGTTTTTGCAGATAAAGAAAGTGCAACCAACGAGGTGAACCAGCTAGAAAGTGTTTTTTGGGAAACGACCCTAAAAAACAAAACCTTGAGTTCCGTCACCCAAGCCGGGTTAGTCAATAATCTGAACGATGGCATGATTTGGGGGCTTTTACCCATTCTTCTGATTTCACTTCAGTTTGACCAAGAAAAAATGGGGATTATTGCTGCTACATACCCGACAGTCTGGGGAATTGGTCAATTATTCACAGGTAAAATGGCAGACGTATATTCCAAAAAGTCAATGTTGGTTTGGGGAATGTTGCTGCAAGGCATCGCGATTATGTATTTACCTTTCACAGCAAATATGTTCGTTTTATTGCTCCTCGCAGCGATGCTTGGTCTAGGAACAGCCTTGGTTTATCCTACTTTTTTATCAACCATTGCGCAAGCAACAAGCCCGAAACAACGGGCAGAAAGCATTGGTACTTTCCGACTTTGGCGAGATTTAGGTTATGCCATTGGCGCTCTTATTTCAGGAATTATGGCAGACGCACTAGGTATAACAACCGCGATTGTCTTTATTGGCGGAGTAACTATCTTCTCTTCCTTGCTTATTCAAATTCGTATGCCGAAATAATAAAAAAATGGGTGGACTAATCATCAAAGATTCATTCCACCCATTTTATTTTGCTTAATTTCAATTTTAAATCAAATATGACGCGTTTAACTAGTTGTTGAATAGCGCATTTACAAAAACCTTATGCCTCAACCAATTTTTGGAGTGCTTGGTAAGCACGACCAGATTGGAGGGATTCTTTTGCTTTGTCAATTCCTTCTTCAAGCGTTATTTTTTGTGCAATAGCGAGTGCAACGCCTGCATTCGCCAAAGCAGCTTGCGTTTGTGCAGCCGTTGCTTTGTTTTGCAGTACGTCAAGAACGATGTTCGCTGAATCTGCCAGTGTTGCTCCTCCCTGAAGGTCAATTGCAGACAATTGCTCAAAGCCCAAATCCTGCGGAGTATATTGTTTTTTGGGTGTTTCGGAAGTAGCCAAAAGAAAATCGCCTGTCAAAGAGATTTCGTCGTACCCATCCAAAGCGTACAGAATACCAAAGTCGCCTCCAGTAGCCTGAAAAAGCGCTTCATATACTTCAAAAGTTTCTTCGTTGTAAACACCCGTCAGCTGTTTTGTTACTTGAACAGGATTCAAAAGTGGGCCAAGGATATTGAAAAACGTTTTAATTCCCATGGCTTTGCGGACAGGGCCTACAAAACGCATGGCAGGATGAAACAGTGGTGCATGAAGATAACAAATGTTGGCTTTTTCGATTTTCTCTCTCAATATAGACTCATCGTTGGTGAAAGGAACTCCTAAATATTCTAGAACTGTACTAGAACCTACAGCGGATGAAACCCCGTGATTGCCATGTTTGGCGACCATTTGCCCTGCACCAGCCACAATAAAGGCAGCAGTTGTTGAGATATTGAACGTGTCTTTTCCATCTCCACCTGTTCCGCAAACATCCATCGCAGCATACGATCGAAAATCAAAGGAGATAGCCAATTCCAACATAGCTCTCCGGAAACCCATGAGTTCGGGTGCTGTGATTTTCTTCATTTGAATACCCATCAACAAGGCTGCAATTTCTTCAGAAGTCGCTTTTCCTTCTCCAATAAATAAGAGAGCTTGGTACGCTTCCTGCTCTGTTAAGGATAAGCCAAGTAGAAGTTTTTGTAAATAGTGTTTCATGATATAAGCGAATTATTCAGATAGATACCAATTTTTTACCATTTGAACGCCGTGTTCTGTCAGATAGGCTTCCGGATGGAATTGTACGCCACGAACATTGTATTTTTGGTGAGCCTCTGCCAATACAAATCCTTGGTTATCAATAGCTGTGACACGTAAATCTGTAGGCAACGTTTCGGGCAGAACCGTCCAAGAATGATATCTGCAAACCTGAAAATTCGAAGGAATCCCTTGAAAAAGAAGTTCTGTGGAATCAATCACTTCGCAGTCGGTTGTCACACCATGGAGAACTTCGCCCATATTGTGTAATTGTGCGCCAAATGCTTCTGCAATGGCTTGGTGCCCCAAGCAAACTCCAAAAATAGATTTCGTTGTGTGGTATTCTTTCAAGAGATCCATCATAATTCCTGCTTCTTCCGGAATCCCAGGCCCAGGAGAAAGGAGTATTTTATCGTATTTCTTGATATCCTCTAACGCAATTTTATCGTTTCGAAAAACGTCAACTTGTGCCCCAAGTTCTTTTAAAATATAAACAAGATTGTAAACAAAGGAATCGTAATTATCTAAGACTAATACTTGCATAATCGGGTGTATTTCAAGGGTGAAAACTTAAATTTCTTGTGCCATCTCGATGGCTTTGCGCAAAGCACCTAACTTCAAATGGACTTCATTCATCTCGGATTCTATATTCGATTTGGCAACTACGCCCATCCCCGCTTGGTAAAAGAGGGTATTATTTTTACTCAAGAAAGTACGAATCGCAATGGCATGATTGAAATTCCCATTGAAATCCATGAAACCAATCGCTCCTCCATAAATACTTCGGTTTGTTGGTTCGAATTGGTTGATTAACTTCATCGCATTGTGTTTGGGGGCGCCTGAAAGTGTCCCTGCCGGAAACGTATCTGCTACCAATTGAAGCGGGTTCGTTCCAGCCGTCATTTTACCCGTTACTTTAGATACTAAGTGAATGACATGCGAATAAAATTGTACTTCTTTAAAAACTTCAACTTGTACCGTATCAGCACTTCTTGATAAGTCATTTCGTGCTAAATCGACAAGCATCACATGTTCAGCTGACTCCTTTACGTCTGCATGAAGTTCTTTTGCCAACTCGGCGTCACGTATATCATCTCCAGTTCTTCGGAAAGTCCCAGCAATTGGGTGAATTTCAGCCTGCCCATCTTTGATATAAATTTGTTTCTCAGGCGAAGAACCGAAGATATGGTAATCTCCACCATCAAAATAAAACAAATAAGGAGAAGGGTTAATACTGCGCAAAGCGCGATATACATTGAAATCATCACCGGAAAATGTAGTAGAAAACCGACGCGAAGGAACAATTTGAAAAACGTCTCCACGAAGACAATGTTTCTGGCATTGCTCGATGATTTGACGCATCTCGGGATCTGTCAAATTGGTTTCTTCCGCACCAGTTACCTGAAATGAGCCTGTAGAAATTTTAGGTGTTTTTACAAAAATTTCAAGCGTCTCCAGCCCGTTTTCAATGGGTTGTGGTATTTGGCCTTCGGGTGTATAAGTATGCTCAAACAAGTACATTTCGTCTTTGAAATGATTGATAGCAATGACATAGCGATACACACGGTATAAGATTTGTGGAATGGCGGTTTCCGCACTTTTTGCTTGCATTTCAATATCCTCGAAATAGGCAACAGCATCGTAAGTGATGTGCCCAAAAAGACCATTGGAAATGAATGGATGAGGGTTTTCTGGGGACTGAAAACGTTGAGCAAAAGCACGGAGAGCATCAATGGCTTCTTCACGAGATTGAAGCGTAAACTGTTCGTGCGTTCCATCCGGAAAAACTTGCTTGACCTCATTGTTGTCTAATTGGAAAGAGGCAACAGGATCACAGGCAATATAGCTAAAACTGTTTTGCATGGCATGATAATCTGCACTTTCCAGAATAACAGAGAAAGGATATTGATTCCTCAGACGTAGAAAAATGCTGACAGGAGTGAGTGTATCCGCTAAAAATCTTTTTTGGCGGGTAGAAATCGAAAAATTAGACATGTTTACGTCAGTTTTAGTCACAAAAAAAGGCTTACTGAAAGAACAGCAAGCCAGATAATTTCTTTGAAATAACTACATAGCGCACACTGTTCAATTTTGTCGAATTGAACGCCACCAATTTGCTGCTTGTAATTGTGTTATTTTCATACTGCAAATGTAAGAATCAATTTATGAATTCAAAATTTTTCCTTGTTTTTTGCCATATGTAAGATTGTAAAGAATTGCGTGAAGGGATTATCCTAATTTGGGTGAAACGTCGCTTTTATTTTGATGTCTATGCATTTGCCCGTAAATTCGTTCAAACGAGCAATCAAAATTGAAACGAATGAAAAAAATACTACTTCTCTGCGCCACACTAGCTTTTGTGGGCTGCCAAACTGCTAAAAAACCTGTACAAGAAAAAGTAGGTGATGGCTTATTCTCCTTATTTGTGGAGGATGAAAACCAGAAACCGTTTTATTCAGATAAAAAAGGAGTCATAGCTAAAAACGGAATGGTAGCGTCTGCGCACCCGGATGCCTCTGAAGTGGGCGTAGAAATACTCAAAATGGGTGGAAATGCCATCGATGCCGCTATTGGAACACATTTCGCTCTTGCTGTTGTTTTTCCGTTTGCCGGTAATCTTGGTGGCGGAGGTTTTGCCGTTGTGCGTACGAAAAATGGACAAGCATATACCTTGGATTTTCGTGAAAAAGCCCCGTTGAAAGCACACAGAGATATGTATCTCGATGAAAAAGGCGAAGTACGCCAAGGGTTGAGTTTATTGGGTCATCTGGCAAGTGGCGTGCCTGGTTCTGTAGATGGAATGACGGAACTCCATGCAAAATTAGGAAAATTAGCTTGGTCAAAAATTCTCCAACCTGCCATTGATTTGGCCGAAAACGGTGTGGTATTAACCGAACGGGAAGCATTAGGACTCAATCGAATGAAGCAAGTGTTTAAAGACGTAAATGGAGAAGATACGCCTTATTTCATGAATCCATCGGGTGAAGAATGGAAAAAAGGGGATATATTGATACAAAAAGACTTGGCTAAAACGCTTCGGGCTATTCAAAAAGAGGGTAGAAATGGCTTTTATGCTGGGTCAGTTGCTGAGTTACTCGTTCAAGAAATGCAGAAAGGTGGTGGAATTATTTCACACGATGACCTGAAAAAATATCAATCCGCTTGGCGTGAACCAATTCGTGAAAAATACAAAAATTACCAGATTTTAACCATGCCACCGGCTTCGAGTGGTGGTGTCGCATTGGTTCAATTGATGCGATTGATGGAGCCATATCCTATCAAAAAATGGGGCTGGAACAGTGATTCTACCACACATGTGATGATTGAAGCGGAGAGAAGAGTCTATGCTGACCGTGCCGAGTGGCTTGGTGACATGGATTTTGTGAAGGTGCCGATGAAAGAACTCATGAGTTATCCGTATCTACAAAATCGATGGAAAGATTTTTCGTTCGAAAAAGCGACGCCAAGTAGCGAAATTGGAGGAGGGAAAGTGCCAGGGTATGAGTCAGATGAAACAACACATTACTCTGTGGTGGATAAAGAAGGAAATGCAGTCTCAATTACAACGACTTTAAACGGTGGGTACGGCAGTAAAGTGGTTGTCAAAGGGGCTGGATTTTTGATGAATAACGAAATGGATGATTTCAGTATCAAAGCGGGCGTTCCGAATATGTTTGGTTTAATTGGGAACAAAGCCAATGAAATTCAGCCAGAAAAAAGGATGCTTTCTTCCATGACACCCACGATTGTTGAAAAAGACAATCGGTTTTTTATGGCAGTTGGTACGCCCGGCGGTTCGACCATTATCACTTCTGTTTTCCAAGTCATCTTAAATGTGGTAGAGCACGGAATGAACATGCAACAGGCAGTCAATGCCTTGAAATTCCATCATCAGTGGTTGCCTGATAAAACGGTCTATGAACAAAATGCCTTTACGCCGCAAACGATTGAAAAGTTAAAACAAAAAGGCTTCATTCTTGAGGCACAGAAGGGAACATTGGGGCGTATGGACTGTATTATGCTTCGCCCAGACGGTACATTAGAGGGCGCATCAGACCCACGTGCAGACAATACAAGTGTTGGGTATTAAGCCAGAATTGATTGATAGAATTTTGCTAAATAGGGGATAGGTAGTCTATTGGACTATTTATCCCTTATTTCATTATGGAAGTAATAGTTAATTTCTTGCAAACTTGGTGTTTTTACTTTTGCCATCTCTATCAGAAATTGATTGATAAACTTGTTGGCTTTTTCGTTTTTTTGTGGGAATATAAAAAGCATTTTTTTGGACTTAAATCCCAGCACATTGTCTTCATTACTTATACGTAAATCTTCGAATAATTTTTGTTTGGGTTCTTCTTCGATAGATGAGCTAGGCAAAAGCGTAAAACAGTAAACGGGGAAAAACGAGCCGCCTTCACCTGCTTTATTGACGACTTGGATGTATTGATTGATCATCCCTTCTTCCATTTTACCAATTTTGTGTAGGTAAAAAGGAATATATGGATTGTTTTCTGTGGCAAAAGTAACCACATGTACCTCTTGTTTGTGATACGCAATATTCAAGTCTAAGTTTTGACGTGGATCGTCTTCTAGCTCTAACTGGGAAATTGCGTTAGGTGATGATGTCATTGTTTAATATTTTTTTATACAGAATAGCAGAAACAGATGTTTTTACCTTTTCAATATCTTCTTCAAGTGTAGCTAAGGTTTTATGCAACTCATAAATCTTCTTTACATAATCTTTTCCTTCTTCGTTTGCCTCAGGAATCAAAAATTCTTTTTCTTCAAGAAGCTTTTTAAGGGAGGTTTTTTCAGCTGTTGATTTATTTGTAATCGGAAACGGAAATTCAACAAAGCTGGGTAAATCGCTTGAATTGAAGTGTCGCTGTATCATAGTATCTAACAGAATATGCAAAAAATCGACAGATGTGCGTTGCAAGGCTATTTTTTTGGGTCGAAGTTGAATAAAATGATGAGATACCACCAAAGGCCACTCGCTGGGCAGTTTTAAATCATCTTCTGAATACCCGTTTGTCTCTTTTTGGGTAGAATTGCCTGTATTTACCTCTAATGGAAATGACTTAAGCATTGAAAAGCCTTTCATCTCTCTTTTACTAAGGATGAGGTAATCTCCGCGTTGTAAAATCCGTCCATCAGTTTCATGAAGTTCAGGTACTTTGGAATCTGATTTCTCGCTAGTTGACTCTTCCGACGCGTTTTTCTTTGAGGGTTTCGCTTTCCGGGCTTCTAATAGTTTATCTTCTTCAGATAAAAGAGTTTCAATAGGACGTAAGCGACCTGTTTGACTTTCAAAAGAACCTGGTCGAATGCACAAAGCACCAATAGAATCTCCATTTTTGAAGTGGACTTTGATACGTTCTGGCGAAGTGTCTAGTAGCCCTACTTTAATGTCGAATAGATCTTTCAATGGGAGATAATCTCCTACTATTTGCTCACCTTCTTTACTAATGTCTTCTTGAAGTTTCCATAATTTCTTTCTCCATTCAGTGAAGACGCCGAAATTATCAATATCAAGGGCAGGAGTTTCTTGATTTTCGTCGAAAGGTCTGAAAAATCCAAGCATGTTTTTATGATATTAACTTTAACTGAACTCAGTGAAAAAATCATGATAAAGGCACTAGGCGTGCTCTACTGAGTGTGTGTTTATCTTTTCTTATTTGGCAAATGTACAAATAAGGAGGCTTATTTGTGTGATATACTATTTACAAACTGAAAATAATTATTTAACGGTTTGTATCACTAATTTAATCTTTTTTGTTTTTATATTTTAAAAATAAAATATTTTATAAAAAAATAATTACTATTTGTGGAACTTAAAATTTATTTATGTAGTTTTGTTTTCTATAAGGGCATTCTAAAGTTTATGCATCTGCTTCAATTAGATACCTATTCACCCATAAACCTTATCGTTTTATCATGAAAAAAATTATTGAAAGATTAGCGTACGAAAACATTACCCGCCTAGAGGCAGATGTAAACTACACGAAGGTTTTCTATATCGATGGTGGGATGGATACGGTTTGCCACACACTGAAAGTTTTTGAATCAAACTTGAAAAATGAAGGCTTCATCAGGGTGCATAAAAGTTGTATCGTGAATACAAAACACGTCTTGAAGGTCTGTTATAAAAAAAATACTGTATTCCTCAAAGGAGAAAGTCAGATTAAAATCGCCAGACGCCGTGTCAAAGAAACAATTCTGGTTTTAACGCAAGTTGTTCAAGCAGCGTAAATGGATTATCAAGGGAATAAAATCAGCCATCTTTCTCAGATAGGAACTAGACAATTCAATGGCGATTACAGAATAGCCCTGTTTTATACATACGTTCTGATGGATAAAAGGAGCCTCTTTCTTTCTGCTTGTGTTGAATAATAAATAATAGCCATATAGCGTACAGGCAGGCTACAAAAGATAAAGAGTAGGGACTATGCGTACAAATGGTCTGCTGCCATCTTTCGGTGATGCGTAATTAGATTTTACGCTAAAAATACCAAGGGGAAATTCGCAAAAGAGCGCTCCACTCTTTTGCCCCCTTTCAGCTAAATAGAAGTAGAACCCTAGCTCGCTTTGGAGGAGATTGGTTCATATAAATAATGACTTTGTTGCATACATATTTGTTTTGAATACCATGAGCTTTGCCTACTGAATGATTGTTTCTAGTATAAGGAGTTTCATAATTGTTTAAATTGTGTTTAATTGTGAATATTGTTTTTGGTCGTTTCTTTTGATTAGAAGCGACCAAATTTTTTATAAAATAGTCGTTTTTTCTCCAATGGCATCTTCGTAGAAATGGTGTAGTAGGAAGGTCTGTTCTGCACCCATTTTTTGTCCTGTTTGAGAAAGTAAATACATGAAAAAGTATAAAATCAAAATAACGGGTAGTGCCCAAAGGATTCCATAACTGAGCTGGAGACTCATGCGGGCAAATCCAACCAACGCAGCAAAGAAAAACGAAAACCCAAGGATAGCATATCCAAGTACAAATAACGACCAAACCGTTGGGTGAGGCCCATACATACCACGAATAACCGTACCTTCTGCTGTACTTTCGAATGAAATCGCCAACTGAGGCGACCAAAAATGCTGGTCTTCTGGTTTGATACGCAATAGCCCATGCGTGGACATGAGTTTCCCTTCGATACACGTAGGGCAAGAGGCAATTTTCTCCTCCAAACGCTTGATAATTTCTTCTTTTGCAATAGGCGAAAGCTGTTTGAATTTTGGGCGAATACGGAAGCTAGTCATTGATAATGAATAAGTTAGGTTGAAAATACGTTCAATCTAACTTATATTTTATACTTTTTTTATGATTTTGCGTAGGAATCTCAAAATCATCTATACCTAACTATCTTGAAATACAGCTTGAAATGGTCGAAAATTCCCCTCTGGATTATGGTGTTGGCATATTTCTGTCTCTGTTGAAATCGAGAAAATAATGGTGTGGAAATAGTTTTTAAAATCAGATTCTTGAAGAACCTCTTTGAATAATTGTGCTATATGAAGGGGTGGGTTTTTGTGTAAACCACAACCAAAAGCACCTAGTATCAAGGCATTATGCCCTTTGATAGCAGCTAATCTGAATATCGTCCGAATTTTTATTTTTGTTGGTTCAATAAAGTCAGGATGTAATTGAATGACCCGATTGGATGTTTCTATCAATCGTGGAGATTTGATAGGTGGAACCGTGATGACATGTGTTAAGCAGGGATGGGTAAATAGTGGATAACCGTTTTGTTCTGTTCCTCGAAAAATAGAAATATAAGGCGAATAAACAGCACCCGTTTCACGTTCCAAAGGATAGCTCGCTTGTATATTTCGGGGTACACCATGTGTAAGACCAAAGTCAGCGAATTGAAAAATAGATTGGAATAAGTTCGATCTCCGAAGAAGTTCAGCTTCAGGATGGTCGGCACCTAAAATAGCTCCATCGCCTGGCAACTGCCGATTTCCCATATTGACCAGACAAGGAAATAAACTTTTACTTTGTGTTTCTAGTAGACTCGTAACATAGTCCTCATCTCGTACTTCTATTTTTGTTTTTACTTTCGTTGGTTTAATTGGAATGTATTGAGGGGCAACAGCATATAATTGAGTATTGGCATGAATGGGAAGAATAGGAAAGGGAATTATCTGCCCTAGTGTCTCATAAAAACCTTGTTGAACCAGTGTATGAGTCTCTCGAAAAATACCAATTCTTAGTTCTCTATGACCATATCCATTTTGTATAGCTTTTTGAAAAGCTGCGAGCCATTGTTGAGGTAAAATAAGAGTATTCATGCGATGGATTAGATTAATAAATTTATATTTTTTGTTTTTTTCCGAATTAGCTTGGGGAGAAGTAAAAGAAGATTCTATGCTTACTTTTAAATTAAGCTTACATTTTTAATAGAATAAATAATGAATTGGATCTGATACTCAGAATAAGAAGGTACTTGCATTTCCCCTCTTGATTTGATGAATTTGATCCGTTCTAAAATAAGAAGCATCTTTATTCCAATACCAAGTACGTTTCAATGGAATCAAGAACCCCTTCCATTTTTTGTAGTCATCCAAATAAATAAATTCGCCGTTGGTGGAAGGGTCTTTTAGATAAAATCGGTACCCGACAAGTTGGAAGCTTGTTGCGTCAATGTAAAATTCCCACGTTTCATTTTCGTCGAAAGGTAGATAGCGAACGGTTAATTTGTAGCACTTTTTTGCGTTAAATATACTTAATGGTGCTTGAGCATCGAGAAAGTTCGTATCTTTTTGCAGAACCATTGGTAAACCTAACAAGTAAAAATAAACTTCTTTGAGGTAGGTTGTCCGGTTGGGTGTCATGTCCAACCTCTTTTTCATCGCTTCAGGAATTTCTGTTTTTCCATTCACGCTAAACTGGAAAACGTCGTTAATATAGCCTTGCTTGTACGAAAGTGTATCTGTTTGAACAGCATAGACGAAATCACCTGTTGAAAAGTTAGTCCCAACTTGGAAACGCCTGTCTTTTACTCCCTTTCGGATGATAGAGATTTCCCATTGAATAGACATCTTCTCCCACTTTTTGGGACTCCCATGAACCCGTAATGTCTTGGCGAGAATCTCGTGTGGACTAAGCGATTGCGCGAAAAGTGGCTGGGTTACAGAAAATAAGATAAGATAAATCATCCATCTTCTTCCTCGACTTTTCGTACAAAGTCGAGGAAGAATGGATGGAATAAAATTAGCTTTGTAGCCTTTCATCTTCCATGGCGTATGGCTGGTTATACATTCTTTTGCCTGTGGCCTTGAAAAGTGCGTTTGCTATTGCTCCACCCGTTGGAGGGAGGGCAGGTTCACCAAGTCCGGTTGGGTCAATGCCGTTATTGACGAAAGAAACTTCGATTTTAGGAACTTCGTGCCCACGAATGAGTCGATAACTATCAAAATTTCGTTGGTCAGGGCGACCGTTTGAGAACGTCAACTGGCCAAACAATGCATGTCCCATCCCGTCAACAATACCACCGATTACTTGGTTACGTGCACCACTTTGATTAATGACGACTCCGCAGTCTGTAACGGCATATACTTTTGTAATGGTTGGTTTATTGTCGATAAGTTCGGCTTCAGCTACTTGCGCAACGTAGGAAAGGTGCGAGAAATACACACTAAACCCTTGTTTTGCTTTGTTTTTCTCCCAATTTGCTTTTTTCGCTACTTCCTTAATAACGGCTTCAAAACGTTCGGGTTCGTACGTGATTTTACCGACTGGGTTTGTTTTTACGCGTTTCAATAAATCCAAACGCAACTGAACGGCATCTTTTTGGGCAACATGTGCGACTTCATCCAAGAAGGATTGTTCCGCAGCAGCTAAAAAATTAGTGATAGGTGCGCGCCAAGGCCCAGTTGTAATAGCGGATTTATAATCAACGGATTCAATCAAGACATTCTCGATAGCACCAACCGGAAAATTGTCTTGGCGTGTGCTATTTCCTGCATTTAAACCGACACCTCTGAGGTAAAATCCGGTAATATTTCCATCTTTATCAAGCGATGCTTTGAAACGATACCGGACAGCTGGTCTATAAATACCACCGGTCAAATCGTCTTCGCGTGTCCAAGTAACTTTTACAGGTTTCTGAATTATTTTGGCCAATTCAGCGGCTTCAAGGGCATAGTCGTTATTGAGGCGTCGTCCGAAACCGCCACCCATTTTTGTCAATTCAACTGAAACCTTTTCTGGTGCCACACCTAGTAATTTAGCCACCTGATTTTGAGCCGCTTGCGGGGTTTGTGTAGGGCCAACAAGTTCAACTTTATCTGCCTGCACATGCGCAAAAAAGTTCATCGGCTCCATAGGAGCATGAGATAAAAACGGACATTGATACTCAGCTTCTACAATTTTATATGCTTCCTGAAATGCCTTCTGAATATCCCCGTCTTTTCTTCTCACTTCAGCGTCGGGTTGATTCATCATTCGCGAAAAGAGCGCATCATGGTCTGTTGAACTTTCTAGTTCGACTTCTTTTTCCCAATCAATTTGAAGCACTTGTCTTGCTTTCAGGATTTCCCACGTAGATTTTCCAACAATCGCGACTTTGTTTCCAAACGAAACGACATCCAAGATACCGGGCATTTTCTTTGCGCGGGTAGCATCAAACGACTTGAGTTTCATTCCGAATGCAGGACGTTGGATTTGGGCGTGAACCATTCCTTCCCGTTTGTAGTCGATACCAAAAACGGGTTTTCCTGTTAGAATTGCAGGGTTATCTACCCCTTTGATAGACTGACCGATGAGCGTAAACGTGGATTTTTCCTTTAATTTTACTTGGGTAGGAACGGGTAATTTTGAAGCTGTTTCTACGAGTGCAGCGTACGGAAGTTTTTTCTTGCTAGGCGTATGAATGACAAAACTTTTGGCAGTTGTACAGGCAGCCACATCGACTTTCCATTGGTCGGCGGCAGCTTGTTTGAGCATCTCGCGAACGGTTGCTCCAGCCATGCGAAGACGTTCCCAAGAATGTTTGATAGCGCCGGAGCCACCTGTAAGTTGCCGCTCGTATTTTTGGGTATCGAGGTGCGCTTGTTCTACGGTGACGTCCTTCCAGTCGATGTCCAATTCTTCAGCTACGATGAGTGGAAAAGCAGTTTTAATACCCTGACCAATTTCTGGGTTAGGGGAATAGATAATTACTTTTCCGTTGGGTAAAAGGGAGAGGAAGGCATTTGCTTGAAAATCAGCCAGAGATGTATTTGAAGGAATTACTGTGGCAGCAAAGGCCTCTTGGCCACTCCATTGGAACCCAAGTAAGAGGCCACCGCTGGCAGCGAGCGATGTTTTTAAGAAATTTCTGCGATTAGATTGCATAAGATTGAAAGACCTTTTAGATGAAGTGAAAAATTATTTCTTTGCTTTCGATGCAGCTATTTTCACCGCTTCGTGAATCCGGTGATACGTACCACATCGACAAATATTCCCGCTCATAGCGGCGGAGATATCTTCATCTGTAGGATTCGGGTTATCCTTCAGAAAGGCAGCGGCGGTCATCATTTGTCCTGCTTGGCAGTAACCACATTGCGGCACATCGACTTCATCCCAGGCGACTTGCACGGGGTGCGAGGCGGTTTCAGAAAGTCCTTCAATCGTTGTGATTTTTGCTTTTGCGACAGCCGAAACGGGCAAAACGCAAGAGCGGGTAGCTTGGCCGTCAATATGCACAGTACAAGCGCCACATTGTGCGATGCCACAGCCGTACTTGGTTCCGCAGAGGTCAAGATGGTCACGGAGCACCCAGAGAAGTGGGGTATCGGCGGCCACATCCACCGTCATTTTCTTTTGATTAATGGTCAGTTGATAGGTTGGCATATAGTACAAATTAGGGTTTGTGTAAATGAGAGGGAAAGTTAGCTATTTTTTTGAAAAAACGAACGGCTTGTTTGTTCAAAATCAATGGATTAGCGAAGTAAGGTACTCTAAGTGAGACTTAATTGCAGATTTTTGGGGATGAAAACAAGTGGTTTGAGTTGGATGAATAGTAAAAAGCAACCGAGCAATGCTTCTTCATTGACCATAAAATGGGCAAAAATGACCGTTCACTGAGATTTTTAAAAAAATATCTGCATGTGTTTGTCAGGGTGATTAGTTTTGGTGGCGTGTGAAATTTCAAGATGTACGAACAGCGAGGAGTGTGCAAGAAATTAAAGAAATCTCCAATCTTATTTATTTAGAGGAAGATAGAGATAATATATATGTTACCTCATACGAAATTGACGGAAAAGTAGAAGGAATAGCGACTGGCTAAAGAACCTACGAGATTTATTTTTCAAAAAAAGAAAGATTGCTTGTTAATTTCAAAAGTAGTAAATACACTCGTTTGCTTTTCTCTTGCATACAAAAAACCGTGCTTTATAATTTACCTCCAAAACGAAAAGAAAATAGTATTTGGGTATGGAAAGCATTTCTCATTCTATCGCGTGTAGTCTGTACATTATACTATGACTTGGGGAAATCTTGGTTTCTTTTAATAAAATACAATACAAAATATATACATCGAATAATGCAATAAATGATGGAAAAAGTACAAAAAAATACAAAGAGTACTACAATTTTTGCGTCTATTTAGGAGTTGGCGGGCTATTTTAAAAAAACAAAAAAGTAAAAAAAATGAACGGATTAACATTGGAAGTTTTTGCGTGGCTTCAAGAACTTGAAGAGGAAGTTTGTTGCGAAATAATCAGTGAAAGTGAAATTGAAAACTTTTACTCTGATACATATTTTGAAATCAGTGGTGATGATGCTTGGGATGCTTACAACATTCAAGTAAAAGTTGCAGGTAGATATTACAAAAAATTGAATACTGATTACAAAGAAGAAGTTAAAATTATTGAAGATGCAATTAATGAAATTGCTGAAAAAGATAGAGTTATAGTCAGCAATATTTCTTGGACACTCAAACTTAGTCATCAACAAATAAGTGGCTTAACCGATAAGCCAGAAACAGAAATTGTAAAACTTCTAAATTCACAACTTGAAAGCCTTAACATTCAAACTAAAACAGAGATAAGTAACGGTGTTCAACAATACCAACAGACAAACTATTTGAGTGCGATTAAAATACTTTATCCAATAATAGAGCAAATTTGTAATGAAATTCTATCTGTAAAAGGCGAAAATCCACAAGATAGACGGGCTTATTCAGGTTTGGAAAGTAAACTAAATAAATTAGAGCAACTTGGTTGTATTGACAATGAACTCAATCAGGCAATAGTCGTT
>CAYNRA010000049.1:0-2351 GCA_964399465.1 uncultured Cytophagales bacterium | reverse complement strand
AGTCGTTAACAAACCAAGAAATTCAGTTTTGCACGGAAATTTTAATCCGAGACTAAATAAATTGGTGCATCCGATGAGTGTAAGTGCGATACTTTTTTTGACAGAGTTAATTTCTGCAAAACAAACCGTATGAGAAACACAGAGAGAACGAATAAAAACAGCCCACAACATTATGTTTGCGAAAAGGCGGGCTAATGTGCGTAATTTAGGCTTTTGTGCTTTCTATAAACTTTGTGCGTAGGGCAAGGAAAGTGTTATTTAATCCCGCCCTTCGCAAACATTTTTCCGATGGTGGCAACTGCAGAAAAACAACATAACAATTTGATAAAGAACTTCATTTTTACTTTCTTACTGACTTTTTCTTTCAGTTGTAAAAAAAAATACTGAAACACCTAAGCCAAGTTCGACAAACAAAACACATGATAATGTTAGAATTGTAGATAATACAGGCGATAATAGTCCATTAACTGTTACTGACAATAGTTTGGAGTTTTCATCTTCTTCGCCTTTCGCCCAAAATATAAAAACTAATGACGTTTTAGTTTCAGATAAAACACCAAAAGCAGAATTTGGCTTTTTACGAAAAATAACATCTGTATCAAATTCAAATGGCAAAATTGTAGTAACAACTCAACATGCATCTCTTAGTGATGTATTTGAAGAAGCTAATATTTCTTTTGAACAAACATTTACGCAAACCGACTTAAAAAATGGTCGTGTTTCAGCAAATCAAGCAGTTCCAATCAATATAGATGTGAACTATATTGTAGAAGATTTAGATAAAGATTACAAGACAGAAAATGACCAGCTTGCAATTAAGGGTTCTGTAAAGTTTGAACCTACTTTTAAGTTTAACTGGAAAAGAGATAAAGGATTTTTACCCGAGCAAGTTGAAATGCAACTAAAAATAAAGGATTATTCAGAATTAAAACTAAATCTTGGTTTAGGTTTTACTGGTAAAATTCCAATAGTTCCCCCTAAAATACTGGGTTCGTCCACAATTATTGTTCCTACACCAATCGGTCCCGTACCAATAATTTTTACTCATGTAATATCTTATAATTGTAAATTTGAAGTTGGTACATCTTTTGAAACGGGAGCAAAAATAGTCAGTAGTGGCGAATACGCACTTGGAATAAAAGATAACTTCGAACCATTTGGTGATATTAGACCCAAATTTTCCTTTACAAAACCCGATTATCCTGAACGAAGTGCCGAAATAAAAGTCGGTGTTATTAATCCTGTATATGAAGCAAGACCTTACGGTGTAGATGTTATGAAGTTGTACCTAGAAGCAGATGCTGGCATAAAATTGAATGTAAATTTAGACAAATCACCAAACTGGACTGTTAAACTATATGCGTTAGGAAAAGTTGGGTTTAAGCCAAATTTGTCTTTTTTCTTAAAGTCTATAAGTAGTGATATAAATTATACAACACCAGATTTATTTGCAAATGGAGAACCGTTTGACCAAGGCGATTTCAAAATTAAAGTAAATCCAATTCCAACAAATGGCTTGGTAGCGTACTATCCTTTCAATGGCAATGCTAACGATGAAAGTGGTAATAAAAACAATGGAGTTGTTAATCAAGGGGTAGCTTTGTCAACTGACAGGAAATCAAACAAAGACAAGGCATATAGTTTTGGCGGAGTTGACAAAATTGGATACATTAAAGTAGCAAATTCAGCTAGTATGGTTTTAAACAAAACACTTTCTATATCTATGTGGTACAAACTAAATTCATACTATGGAATGGACGGTTACGCAAATCCGAATCAAAATGGCTATCATGTCATGATTGGAAAAGAAGGAGATAGAGATGGCTTTTACATGGGTGTTGGTAACGATGCAACGGCTAAAAAGCAGAATGTAAACTTCAACAACAATATTGGTTTTAATAGTAATTTCTCATTAGTTGGTAATCCAACCGGTACAAATTCAGAAAATCTTAACAAATGGATTCACGCAGTGGCAGTTATTGATGGAATAAATGCAAAACTATATATCAATGGTACACTCGTAAAAACAATGACGATAGCACCTAATTTTTCAAGTTCAAATTCCAAAAACCTATACATTGGGACAATGTGGGCTTTAAGCACTACTTGGTATCCTTTTAATGGTTCTATTGATGATATAAGAATTTATAATCGTAGCTTATCTAACGCAGAAATCTTAGCACTTTCAAAAGAATAAAGCTCGTAGACACTTGGTTGACTAGCGAAAAAGCGCCAGCCACCAACATAGGTAGCCGTTGCACAACCTCTCTCTTCTCTTGATTTTTGGTAGATTTTACTAAATTTTGGCTTCATTTAAGGCTTTCTGAGGGAAGGTCTCTTTTGTTCAGGGT
>CAYNRA010000048.1:0-22535 GCA_964399465.1 uncultured Cytophagales bacterium | reverse complement strand
TGAAATTCGTAATTCTTCTTGGATATTAGTTTTTCTCGAACCTGAAAAATACTGACGATACTAAGTCCAACAAGCGAAAGCACAAAACTTGAACGGCTTAATTTAAAAATGAAAATACCATTTGTATCCACCAAAAAATGGGTCGCTTGGTCGATGAGGAACGGAAAAAAAGTGAAACAAATAGCAATAAGAAAGTAGGAAATATTCGCCCGAACTTGCGCTATAATCCCAATATAAAATAACCAAATAATGCCGATACTCGACAAAAAAGTCATGGCATACGGTAGGTAGTAGTCAACGTATAAATACAAAGGAATAGGTAAGAAAAATAGGGCAATAAATAGTGCGTTAATTCCCATCAAGAAATAGCACTGGCGTAAGAAAAGTGGTTCGTTTTTAGGGACACGCTCCATTATTTTCATTCCATACGGGTGAAAGAATATATTCATTAAAAAAGGTGTCAATGCAATAATACCGCTTCGGCTGAGGCCCAGTGTGCTTTTCGGAGCAATTGCGTCTAAAAAACCAGGAAATCCAAGTAGAGAGGTTAGAATAACGGTCATGTAAATGCTCAAATAAATCAT
This sequence comes from uncultured Cytophagales bacterium, assembly GCA_964399465.1. Taxonomy (GTDB): domain Bacteria; phylum Bacteroidota; class Bacteroidia; order Cytophagales; family Spirosomataceae; genus CAYNRA01. The sequence goes on along the minus strand of CAYNRA010000048.1, from coordinate 21,951 downwards.
GGCGCGGTCTTTAAATAACCAACCTACGCTCGCCATGAGTAAAATACAGGATATAATGACAATAATTTCGATGATTCGATTAAAAAATTGTGCATGTAGTTTCTCGAAAAAATGTTCTTCAGATGACAAAGAAATGTTTACCTCGTGTATCCCGTACATTCGTTTTGTATGAATAAGTACATCGAGTGTATCGTGCGCGTTTATGGTAAATGGGACTGCGTAGGTGTAAAATGGAATAGGTCTATCTGTTAGTTCTGTTGTACGTTCAACTTTTCCCCAGTGTGTGAATTTGTTCTTTTTGTATGTAAAAATTTCCAGTCCATCACAGCGAAGATAGTTGTCTTCATCAATAATTAACCGACGTTCTATATTTCCCTCATTGATAACCCGAAAGCAAAACCATCCATTTGGGTATTTTTTATAATTACCGAGAAACAGCATTCCAGAAGAACTTATGGGTACAGGCCGTGCCTGAGAAAGGAAATTTTCTACTTCATTTATCGCTAATCTTTCTTTCGTATATAAGGTATCGTATAAAACGAGGTTATTCAAAGAAACCGCACGGAAATCCCTGTTCAGTACAATTTTGCCAGTATCATAAGTGATTTCATTTGGCTGGTTTTTTGTACAAGAAGAGAAAATCAATAAGATAAATACGATTATTTTTCTTGTGTGGGACATGTGCTTGAAAAAGGGACATTATTTCGGGTACAAAGGAATATAAAAAAGAAATCCAATAAAATACCTGCTACCAGGTATTTTATTGGATTATTTACGTTAAAATCGGGTGGAATAAAGAATGAGCCAAAGATTTAAGAAAAGTGCTATGCAAATCACTTCCCTGCTCCACTGGTTTTGGCCGGTGTCTTGGCTGGAAGTCCAGGTTGTGTGATTTCGTAATTTTCTTCTTCTTTCATTTTTTGAACCATATTCTTGACATCTTCCAACAATTTCTTGGCATCATAGACAATTCCATCTTTTACGGTATAAGTCACGCCGCCCACACGTACAACCTCGTTTTGTTCATTTACTTGAATCGCACCTGTCCCATAAAGTGTTTTGAGATTAGCCAATGGATTTTCTTTGACAATCACGAAGTCTGCTAATTTTCCAACTTCTATGGAGCCAATTTTATCTGCCATACCAAGAGCTTCGGCACCTTTCATCGTTGCCGCGCGAACGACTTCCAACGGGTGAAAACCTGCCTCACGTAGTAATTCTAGCTCACGAATATAGGCAAAACCATATAATTGATAGATAAATCCGGAGTCAGAACCTGCCGTCACACGCCCCCCCCGATTTTTGTATTCATTCACGAAACGCATCCAAATACGATAATTCTCTTTCCATTGAATTTCTTGTTCTGTTCCCCAATTCAACCAATATGAACCATGCGAAATCCTACTTGGGCCATAGAAACGCCAAAGTGAAGGGAGTGTATAGTCATCATGCCATTCGGCGCGCCTAGCCATCATCAAGTCGCGATTGGCTTCATAAATATTGAAAGTTGGGTCTAATGTAAAATCCAATGCAAGAAGAGCATCCATGACTTGGTACCATTTTTCAGAGCCTGGCTCAGCGGCTTGTTTCCAGAGTTTACCCGCTTCTTCAAATCGGTGTTGTTCGTTGTTGTAATTGTAATCTGCTGGGTAATTTTGGAGTGTGCGGTCATCAAAAAGTGCTTCCGGAAGCCCGTACCAATGTTCCATGCTTGTGAGACCAGCTTTGGCTGTGGCAAGCACATTCATACGCGCGACTTCCAATTGGGCGTGGTGGCAAGCCGAGCGCAAGCCCAGTTTCTTGTTTTCTTCCAGCGCTGCCTTGAAAACCTCTGGTTCTGCCCCAAAAAACTTGATACCGTCTGCTCCTTGTTGTGCGTTTTTACGTACCCATTCACGGGCTGCCTCTGGCGTAGAAATCGGTTGGTCGCTACCCATTCCAAAGGCGGTATAAGCGAGTAGTCTTGGCGCGGTAATTTCGTTTTTCTCACTCTTTTTTTTCTGGTCTAAAGTCCAATTAAGCCCATTTCCAGCAGACGGGTCGCGGACAGTCGTGATGCCATGTGCGAGCCATAGTTTATAGACGTATTCGGCAGGAGTTCCTTGAGAACTGCCACCAATATGCCCGTGCATATCCACAAATCCAGGCAAAATATACATGCCCGTACAGTCAAGTTCTTGGTCGCCAGGATTTGCGACGGGTCTTCTTTTTGGGTCAATGGGTACACCCGGATAACCCACTTGCCGAACTTGCTTGATGACGTTTTTTTCTACCACAATATCGACAGGCCCAACCGGTGGTGCACCTGTGCTATTGACGAGCGTCACGCCCCGGATAATTAGTTTGTTGTAAGGCCCTTGGCCTTCCGCTCTAGGTGGTGCCGGTTTGATTTGTGCCCAACTGAAAAGAGGAATGAATAAGAAGTAGAGTAATTTTTTCATAGAATAGGGGGTTCAGTTCATCGAAGTTGAAATTTACAAAATAGATTTAGGACTGAAGGAAAATTGCCCATAGAAAAAAGAAAAAAAATAGCTGCTTGTATAACATTTGTCACAGAAGAATAGCATAAATCAATGATACCTTTGTGGAACATTGTACGAAATCAGTGTGACAAATGACGAATACAAACCCTTTAAACAAGGTATATTTTCTATCTTTGGATTTAAAATGACCAAAAACCTTCCACTTTAGTATGAGTAAAATAGTTGCAGCTGTTACCATGAAATGTCCTCGATGTAGAAAAGGGGATTTATTCGTAACCAAAAATCCGTATGCGCCAGGAAAAATGTTTGAAATGAACGAAAGTTGTTCGCATTGTGAGATGAAATACGAACGCGAAACGGGTTTCTTCTTCGGTGCGATGTACATCAGTTATATGTTAAATATGGCGTTATTTGTTACGGCGGTAGTCGGATACTTTTTGTTTTTCCAAGAGGCAGATTGGCGGTATTACATCGGTATATATGTAGGTTTGACACTCGTACTTACCCCCATTATTTACCGATTATCGCGTTCCATTTGGATTGAAATCATGGTAAAGTACGAACCCGAAAAGAAAGGAAAATATACAAAGTAATACATTAAATAGATACATACAATGACAGGTTCATTTGAAGAATTGGTGGGTACAGAAACCCCTGTTTTGATTGATTTCTTCGCAGAATGGTGCGGGCCGTGCAAAGCAATGTCACCCACATTGCAACAATTTGCGAACCAAGCGGGCGATAAAATCAAAGTTGTGAAAATTGACGTGGATAGAAATCCAGCATTGGCAAATAAGTATAAAATTACAGGAGTGCCAACGTTGATGTTGTTCCAAAACGGACAGATTAAGTGGAGGCAATCGGGTGTTTTGTCTTTGCAACAATTGAAAATTGTGACGGAGCAGTTCGTGAAATAATGGCGTACTCGATGTAAAGAAAAACCTCTCGGAACGAGAGGTTTTTTTGTTTGTAGATACAGGAGAAATGAGCCTAAATATGGCATTCTTCTTTGTATTTGTATGTTGTTCGTTCAATGAGCTAAAGGAACGAATGCGTATCGGGAAGTTCGAAATACTTTCAAAAGTATTTGATTTTTTTGATTTTTTGGCTATTTTAGAGGAGTAAACACATACCAAAATGACAAGATAGCCAGAAGTATATACATGGGATGTGTTGCGTGCGCGTGATTAATAATTTAATTCCATGTTTATTTATGCTCATTTTTGCCATTCTACGAGCCATTTCTTTGGTGTTGATATATTTCATTTTAACCACGCTCATCTCATTTTTCCTTCCCAATGAAACAAACCACTTTGGGTATGCGTGTTTACAGATAATTGGCGAGATTTCGCTTATATTCGTTTTCAATTCATTGATTATAAGAGAATTGGATTTTGGGATCTTGAAGACGAAAATTGGGGTGAATTATGTCTTCATCGTGCTCTTTGCCTTTCTTATTGTTGGCGTTAATTTTCTTCTCATCGCCCTGTTTTCTACACTGAAATTCCAGCCGACACGCTTTGTTTTTTCTCATTTTATCGAGTCTGTCATCATTTTATTCTTAGCTTCCTTAGCAGAAGAATACTTCTTTAGGCGAATTTTGATAGAAAATATACGCAAGTTTACGGGCGTTTTTGCTTCCATGGTTATTTCCAGTATTTTGTTTTCGATGGCTCATTTTTTTAATACAGATTATACGCTCATTGCGTATGTAAATTTATTTTTAGGAGGAATGCTGCTTTCATTGATTTACACAAAATACCATGTATTGGGTTCGGTACTATTTCATTTTTCTTGGAATATCAGCCAAACTTTTTTGGGTAGTCGTGTTTCAGGGAATACTTTTTATCATTTCTTAGACATACGTTATGAATTTAATATATTCACAGGAAATAACTTTGGTTTCGAGAGTTCTCTAGCTAATTCCCTGGTCCTGCTGGGTGCTATTTCCTATCTACTGAAATACCATCTAAACACAAAAAATGAACCTCTGTATGAAGGGTAAAGACAACCTATTTGGTTTAATACGAAACTATCGGTCAATAGCAAAGAATGCAGAGTTCCAGAATATTCTGAATGAAATTGATTCAGATTTACACTATGTGACAGAAAAATCTAAAAAGGATGTTTTACTATTCATGCAGCATGATTAATTACATAAAAAGATTTTGGGGTATATTCATTTTTAGTTTTATGCTCTATTTCGTTGGAAATGAAATATTTGCCAACATGGCTATCATCCTTACAGAGCGACGCTTGGTAGGAAATCCGATGTGGATTGCCAGAATTTGTAAGATAGGTACGGGATATTCGTATGAATATACACGTCTATATGCTGTTTGGTTTATCTCTAAGCTGGTTTTCGTTTTATGTGTATCTTATTTTTTTCTTAGACGAGGCAAATTCGCTTGGCTAAGGTTTACATTGGGCGTATATCTTATAACGGGTCTGTTGCATGTTATTTTGAGCTTATTATTCGGACAAGTAGAATGGGATTCCTATTTTTACAGTTGCTTCCCTTTATTTCGTTTGCGACGCATGACGGGCTATCCGGGCTGGTGGTTTATGTTGGCAGAAACGCTCTTCTTCTTGGGGTTGTACTCTGTGCTGAATAACGTTAAATGGAAAGAACATCTCATTCATTTTGGCTTCGTACCTTTTTCATTTTTGCTGTTCTTCTTGGGTTGTTATCTCTATCTTGGTTATGTTATTTATTATTAAGAGTTTATGATTTCTCTAGCCACTAAATTTCCTGATTTGTATTGAATGAAAAGTATGCCTTCACCACAGTTAGGAAGTAGGTGTTTTTCGTTTTATTCATTTTGTTTGAACGACCCATGGTTTACCTTACCGCTCGCACATGGCTCTGTATTTCACCCAACAATATTTTAAGTAGAGATGGCGTTTTAGGTTGTGAACAAGTGTAAATAGTCAAATTTTTTACTTTTAAAACCAATGCCCGATGAGAAAAATGCCTTTATTCGTTGTTTTGTACTTGCTTCTTTGGAGCTGCGAACCTCCTGAAATTCTAACCGAGTACGCCGAAGTGCAACAAGTTTGGAATGTATCCTCTTCCAGTACAATTCAACAAATTGATTTCACAGGTTGTGAAGTATCCCGAAAATTAGTACGTGATGAGAGCCATTCTTGTAATGGGAAATTGCGCCTGACGAATCAAGAAGAAATGCGGGCTGGTTTTAGAATTACAGCTCTTGGTGAATTATGGATTCAGTGGGTTACTCCACCTCCTCCTGATACACCAAAGGAAGGTCTGTCACCAATCGTATTTAGTCCCGAACAGAAAGCTACCCAAGAAATGCTAGAAGGAATTTGGACGTATGAATTGGGAGAAAATACAATGACACTTAAAAAAATTGGAACAGACCAAACCTTGGAGTTGGTTCGTTGAGTTTGCAATAAATAGAGTAAGTCGATTAAAAAAAGAGAGAGACGTTGTTTCCAACATCTCTCTCTTTTTTTGCTACACACTGAAAAACGTTGGGGATTACTTCGCCAATTTCGCTTTCAAATTCGTATTGATAGCTTCTAAGAACTCCTCTGTATATAGATAGTGCTCTCCGTGATTTACTTTGTTACCGTAAATACAAACAGCTAAATCTTTAGTCATTTTACCTGACTCTACGGTCTCAACACAAACTGCTTCCAAAGCATCCGCAAACTCAACCAAAGGTTGGTTATTATCCAATTTTCCTCTAAACGCCAAACCGCGCGTCCAAGCAAAAATAGAGGCAATCGGGTTGGTAGATGTTGGTTTTCCTTTTTGGTGCTCTCTGTAGTGTCTTGTTACTGTACCGTGTGCTGCTTCAGACTCCAATGTTTTTCCGTCTGGTGTAACCAATACAGAAGTCATAAGTCCTAAAGAACCGAAACCTTGTGCTACGGTATCCGACTGAACGTCCCCGTCGTAGTTCTTACAAGCCCAAACAAAGTTCCCGTTCCATTTTAGGGCAGAGGCAACCATGTCATCAATGAGGCGGTGCTCGTACTGTACGCCTTTGTCTTTGAACTCATTTTCCCAAACCTCTTGGAAAATATCTTTAAAGCGACCGTCGTATTTTTTAAGAATTGTATTTTTCGTAGATAGATACAAAGGCCATCCTTTCGCCAATGCCATGTTCATACAGGAGCGTGCGAAGCCATAAATAGACTCATCGGTATTGTACATACCCATTGCAACACCACCTTGCCCTTCGTAGTTATAGACTTCAAACTCTTGAACAGAGCCGTCTTCCCCCTCAAACTTCATGGTTAATTTACCCTTTCCTTGTACGACGAAATCCGTTGCGCGGTATTGATCACCGAATGCGTGGCGACCAACAATGATTGGGGAGTCCCAGTTTGTTACCAAACGAGGAACATTTTGACAAACGATAGGCTCTCTGAAAACCGTACCATCTAGGATATTACGAATCGTTCCGTTTGGCGATTTCCACATCTTTTTTAGTCCAAACTCTTCTACACGCGCTTCATCAGGCGTAATAGTAGCACATTTGATACCTACACCATATTCTTTGATGGCATGTGCGGCGTCAATTGTAACTTGGTCATTGGTTGCATCTCTGTGCTCGATACCTAAATCGTAGTACTTAAGATCAATATCCAAATACGGAAGAATGAGTTTATCTTTAATGAATTGCCAAATGATACGCGTCATTTCATCCCCATCTAACTCGACAACGGGGTTGTCCACTTTGATTTTTTCCATGATTACTTTTTTTGAGTGAGTTGATATTTCTATCAGAAAATACAGCGCTGCAAAGCTAGTAATTTTATAGTATTTTTCTCAGAATAGACCAAAAAAAAGAGCCTCCAAAGGGGGCTCTTTTTCTACTTAAACCAAAGAAAATTATGAATACTTGATTTTTTGTTTCTAAAAATAGAAGCTGTTTCAATCTTTCTTCATTCTTTTTGGTACAAGAATGATATAATCTGATCGGTCAATACAATTTTTATTTATTCAATAATTCATCAAATGCTAAACTCACGTAATACATAGAGCCAACTTGCGCACTACCATATGCTTGGATATACGGTTTGCCTCCTAAGTTCGTTCCACCAATTTTGATGATTGATTTCAGCGCTGAAAGTTTCATGCTTACTTGTGCATCTAGGTTGTTGATGGCTGGAACGGTCGTGTTCGTGAATAAAGGATTGCTAGTCGTTGTTGGTTGGTTAAATGAAGCTTCCCATACGAACGCATCTTGGTGGCGGAAATTCACGTTGAAACCAAATTTATCACCACTACCCATTCTCTTTCCAAATGATACATTATATCTGTATTCTGGGGTATTGAAGCCAGCATATTGTTGCTCAGGAGAAGGAGTAAAGCCAGTTAATTTGTTGTAAGCGATGTTACCACCAATATTGAAGCCCTTCGGAAGTGAGTAGTTCAATGTTGCAGCCCATCCGTTAACTGTAATCTCTTCTTTTGTATTGGCTGGTCTTGAATAAGCTAAACGTGTACTTGCACCACCAACACCTGATTCAATGGGTAAACCTGGAGCTGCTGGAGCAGTAGGTACTACAATAGATACACCTCCAATGAAATTCGTGTATTTACTTGTGTAATAATAAGCATCTACAAATAATTTCTTTCCGATAAGTCCCTTATAACCAATTTCATACGACTGAATACGCTCAGGTTGTAAAGTGCCACCCGCATATTTCGGAAGTGCCGCTAAAGCAAAAGCAGGAACTACTTGTGCTGTTACGCCAGGTACTTGTTGTGCCAAAATACCTGATAATTGTTGTTGAACGATTCCAGGAGCTTGTTGTAAAGCTGTTGGAAGTGCGGCAGCAACTTGTTGTTGAATAATTGCGGCTGCGGCTTCAGCTGGAATTTGACCTGCTGCTACACCTGCATTTACTTGCGCTGTAACGGCTGCTGTAACTTGTTGTGTAATAGCTGCTGTAACGGCCGCCTGAATAGCTGGTAGGGCCTGAGCTGTTACAGCTTGAATCGCATATTGTTGAGCTCTCTGAATAATAGCTGGATTGCTTTGAATGACAGAGGCAATCACACTAGGAGATAAGTTAGCTACTGAAATACCGTTTTGTAAGTTGTAACGTGCATCAAACTCAGGTAAACCACCAATCAAAGTACCTGCTGGTGTACGTAGATCAATGTATTGGTTTTGTGTCGTCGGGATTCTAAATCCAGATTGGTAAGATAGACGAATGTTTTGCTCGCCGAATGTGGTTACACCAGAAATTCTTGGCGTAAATTGTCCGTCAAAATTTTGGTTTTTATCGTAACGAATCGAACCTGTTAATTTAAAATGGTCTTTGAATAAGCTTTTTCCTGCTTGTACAAATGCACCATATTCGTTGATTGGAATAGTACCTGTTCTACCTTCTTTATTATCTGCGAAAAGTGTTCCGTTTGAACGAAGTTGGAATTGTCTTACGTTTGCACCTGCCAATAACTCGACGAATTTAACTTGATTTTTGAAGTTATATACCCCTTCTGCATGGTATAGATTGGTTTTATCTAAGAAAGAGCCACCTCCGTCAATGATTGGTTTATCTCTGTATTCATTCAAAAGAGCGTCAAATCCGGCAGTTCCAGGTGTAGGCATTCCTTGGTCTGCAATGCCTCTTGCTGCCAAATGAGCTGCACTTTCATTTAATCCTGCTAAACGAGATTGGGCAAATGCACCTACATATTGACCAAACCAAGTTGCATGAGGTTTGATGTCGTTCAACATCGCGACAGCGGCTAAACCTGCTGTGTAGGATTCTCCTGAACGTTCTTGCGTTGTATAACCACGAAGCGTGAAGTTATCACCTCTTAGTTCTAATTTCGCTTGTGTGATGTTGAAGTTACGAAGTGAATACCGGCCTGTTCCAGTGTAAACTGTGGTACCAGTTCCGTAATTAACTTGGCCGATAGCCTCTACTTTTTCGTTGATTCTGTAGTGAAGTGCCAAGTTTGCTTTGAGTGATTTTGTGTTGTAATCAACCAAATCTCTCTCTAGGAAACCAGTTCTGCTGACATTTGTATTTGGAATAAGTCCTAATGCAGCTCTTGGAAGCAATCCTGCAGTGACTAACGAATTCGCTACGGAGTTCATATTTGCTTGGATTTCATCGCCATACACGTTCATTCCATCGTAATCATTGTTAACGCCAGCCCCACGTGTACCGTTTTGTACGCCACCAATATTTAAGTTTGTGTAGTCATTGGCTTGCCAATCTTGCGCTGCCAAGTAAGAGACATTCACTTTGTAAGCAAATTTATCATTGACAGCTTTCGCATAACGGATTGCCACATCATTGAATGGAGTAATACCCAAAGCAGAACCATCAGCATTTGTCCGGTTTGATGAATTCATAATACCTGACTTGATAGTCGCACTCAATCCTTGATATAAGAAAGGACTTTTGGAATTCATTAGAATTAATCCATTGATAGCATTCGGACCGTACAAGGCAGATGCAGCACCAGGGAGAACTTCAACGCTTTCAACGTCTAGTTCTGGCATCCCGACGATGTTATCCACGGCAAAGTTTAAGCCAGGTGCTTGGTTGTCCATCCCGTCAATCATTTGAACGATACGTGGGTTTCCTGTTGCACCAAATCCACGCATATTCACAGATTTGAAAAGTAAACCTTGGGTCGTAACATCCACGCCTTTCATGTTGGCTAGTCCGTCATAGAAAGAGGGTGCTGCCGACTGTTGAATCGTGCGTAAGTCCATTTTTTCTACTGTGACCGACGAACGCATTACACTTTCTTCTACACGAGAAGCAGAAACGACTACTTCTTGTCCCATAATGGATTGCTCTTTTAAGGCAATATTTAAGGAAGTAACATCACTCTTGACTTCCACTTCCATTGTTTGATAACCAACGGAAGAAATAACAAGAGAAAAAGGAACAGGCGTTGCAGTAGAAAGAGAGAAATTCCCCTTGGTGTCCGTAATCGTTCCAATTATTTTATTTTTAACTTGCACACTCACTCCGATGAGTGGCTCTTTTGTATCTGCATCTGTGATGATTCCAGAGATTTTCGCTTGTCCAAACGAAACAGTTGAAATCAACATGAGCGAAAATGCGCTAATTAGCCATTTCTTAATGTAGATTTTAGACATAGTTATTAGGTAGTTAGTTTAATTTTGTGGTAATATTACACAAAAGAAATATCATTTTTGTGCAAAAAAAACAAAAAAAAGTAATATTAATATGCTAAAATCATTTTCCCTTTTTCTTTTCGTAGTTTATGTGTCACTTTTTTCTACGAATTTATTGGCGCAGCGATATATAATTAAGGACCCATTCAATAAAAATGCAGTGCCTCCAGTGCCAGATTACACCCTTTTATCCATGTGGGCTGCTCATCCTGAAAAGGAAGATATGGCAGATAAAATACCGAAAGGTTCGCCCTTCAAAGACCAACAAAAAGAAGCGAAGGCAGATGTTTTTTTTATTTATCCCACTATCTATGGGGATAAGCCTACCAACGAATACACATGGAATGCCTCTGTAAATGATGACGTATTGAACGAGAAAATTGATGGTTCAACTATTCTAAATCAGGCATCGGTTTTCAATGGTTCGTGCCGTGTTTTTGTGCCAAGATACCGCCAAGCGCATTACAGTGTTTTTTTGACGACCGATACGTCGGCGAATCGGCAAGCGTTGGAGTTAGCTTACCAAGATGTGAAAGCCGCTTTTGTTCATTACCTAGAAAAAGAAAATAACGGTCGACCTATTGTGATTGCTTCGCACAGCCAAGGAACAATTCATGCGCGTAGACTTTTAAAAGACTTTTTTGATGGAACGCCAAGACAGAAACAATTGGTTGCTGCTTATTTGGTCGGTATCGCAGTCCAACCGGATACATTCCAGTCTATTTCGCCAAGCAAAACACCCGGTGACGTAGGAGGTTTTGTAAGTTGGAATACGTTTTTGACAGGTTACTATCCAACTTATTATAAAAATGGATTGCATTCTTCGTATTGTGTGAATCCTTTGACTTGGACAGATACCAAGGAGTTTATTTCAGAAAAACAAAATGTGGGTGGGGTTGGATTAGGCTTTAAGTGGGTAGAAAATCCAGCAGATGCCCAAGTTCACGAAGGGTTATTGTGGATTCATCAGCCTTATATCAAAGGTCGTATTTTCCTACGAACCAAAATTTGGCACTACGCAGATATAAATTTATATTGGGGAAACATTAGAGAAAATGTAGCTTTGCGCTTGGAAAACTTTTTGAGCCAATCCATTAAAGAATAAATGATAGTAAGCAGCGAGTGAATACCCAAAAAGAGCCGTCCCATTCAAACAAAACAAACTTAAAATAGATAATTCGAGCATGAGGAATAATTATGTGATCATCATGGCAGGTGGAGTAGGAACAAGATTCTGGCCTTTCAGCCGACAAACAAACCCCAAACAATTCCATGATGTGCTAGGCACGGGGCAAACATTGATACAACAAACGGCAAGTCGATTTGAGGGGATTTGTCCTAAGGAAAATATTTATGTAGTTACAAGTGAGGAGTATTATGAAATTACGAAAGAACAGCTCCCTTATTTATCAGAGGAACAAATTTTATGCGAACCTAGCCGCAGGAATACAGCCCCTTGTATTGCGTATGCTTGTTATAAAATTGAAAAAGAAAATCCGGATGCAACCATCGTGGTAGCACCTGCTGATCACATTATATTGAAAGAAGAGGAGTTCAAGAGGAGGATTCAGGTAGCCATAGCGTGTGCAGCGAAGCAAAATGTCTTGGTGACACTCGGTATCACTCCGACCCGGCCAGATACGGGTTATGGATATATCCAGTTTTTGGAAGAGGAGGCAGAAGTCAAACGTGTCAAAACGTTCACAGAAAAACCCCATCTAGAATTGGCTGAGAAATTTATCGCAAGTGGTGATTATGTCTGGAATGCAGGTATTTTCATTTGGCACGTTAAAAGTATTTTGACATCCTTTAATGCCTTTCTACCGGAGATGGCGGAGGCGTTCCAAGTGGCTCAAAAAGCTTTTTTTACAGTGGAAGAAAAAGAGGCACTTGGAGTGGCATACAAACAATGTCGCAGTATATCGATTGATAATGGCGTGATGGAAAAAGCTGAAAACGTATTTGTTGTCTTGAGCGATATCGGTTGGTCGGATTTAGGCACTTGGAAATCACTCTATGAAATTTCGGACAAAGATGAATACGGAAACGCAATTGATGGCCAAGTAATGCTTTATAATACTCAGAATTGCGTTGTCAAAACCCCAAAAGATAGGTTGGTTGTTATCAATGGTCTGGACAATGTCATTGTAGCAGAGTATGATAATGTCCTGATGATTTGTAAAAAAGAAGACGAGCAGCTTGTTAAAAAGTTTGTATCTGATGCAGAAGCAAAGGGCTTAGAATTTGTTTGATGAACGAATGGTCTATAAAAAGGGAGGCACTCTAGTTTTAGAGTGCCTCCCTTTTTATAGACTGATACTAAAGTAATTATTTCAATATATCCATTTCGATAGACGAGTCAGCAAAAACTTTATGTGTCGCCTTGATGAAATCCTCTGCATTGGCTTTGTAAATATTAGGTACAAATTTTTGTGGATTTCTATCAATCAATGGGAACCACGTACTCTGTACTTGTATTTGTATGCGATGACCTTTTTTGAAGGTATGGTGAACGTCTTGTAATTTGACGTTTACATTGGTCTTTTGGTTTGGAACGAAAGGTTCTGGTTTCTCAAAACTATTTCTAAACCGTCCACGCATGACATCACTCCGTACCATTTGATGGTAATTGCTCAAGATAATGTTTTTGTTTGGCATATATGGGTGGTTTGGTTCGTCGCCTGGATAAACATCGATAAGTTTCACGATCCAATCTGCATCTGAACCTGTAGTCGCCACCTTCAATTTCGCCATAATTTCTCCAGATACCGTTACGTCTTCTGTCAGTACATCTGACTGAAATACAAGTACATCTGGGCGACGTGCGGCAAATCGTTGGTCTTCAGACATATAATTAAACGGCGTAAAACCAATGGTAGTTGTATTGTCTTCGGTATAAGGAACCGGCTTGGCAGGATCGCTCTCAAAAGAAGCCGCTGTTACTTTGGCTGGTGATTGTGTGGTAAGTTTCCCGTTGGAATGTAAGTAATACGTTTGTTTGGTAGCTTCTTTAGGAGGCCATTCGTTGAACGTGTCCCATTTTTTTAAACCTGTATCAAACATATATGCTTCAGGAAGACCGGTTTTTCCATCACCAGCGCCTTTCAAGAAGTGATTGAAGAATTTTTGTTCGATATTTTTTTGATAAAAAGTAGCGACACTATCTCCAAAATAAATATTACTGTGCAAGGTATGACCTGTTTCTCTTGACCAACGCCCGTGGCCAAAAGGTCCCATCACAAGGGTATTGTAGCCCTTGGACTGATTGTTTTTTTCAACTGTTTTGTAGATGGTCAAGGGTCCGTACAAATCTTCAGCATCAAACCACCCACCGACTGTCATGACGGCATGGTTTACGTTTTTCAGATGAGGAATAATGCTTCTTTTTTGCCAAAATTCGTCGTAATTCGGATGTTCCATTGTTTCTTGCCAATAGAAGTTGTCCTTGTAGTATTTATCTGCGTTTTTCAGCGGACCCAAGTCTAGCTGGAACTGATAGCCGTCCTTTGTATCTGGACGAATGATTTGGTGATTGTACCAGCTTTCGGATGTTGGTCCGTTGTGTTGTACTCCAAAAACAGGAAACGTGAATAAATAGGCTTGAATAAATGCTCCATTGTGGTGGAAATCATCGAAGAAGAAATCGCCAATTGGTGCTTGTGGAGACGACGCCTTTAGAGCAGGATGTGCATCTACCATCCCAGCAGCCGTATAAAATCCTGGATAAGAAATACCCCATTGTCCGACCTTTCCGTTATTGAATTTTACATTCTTCACAAGCCAGTCGATGGTATCATACGTATCTGAACTTTCATCAGGCGCGATCGTTTTGCTGTTTCCTGGGTTGTTAGGAGTCATATTCGTCCATTTCCCTTCCGACATCCAGCGTCCGCGTACGTCTTGATAAACAAAAATGTATTTCTCTTTCATCAAATGTTCAGACGGGCCGAGTTTCGCTGGGTAGGTATCTTCACCATAAGGCGCGACACTGTAGCAGGTTCTCTGCATAATCATTGGATACGTATTGGACTCACTGGCGTCTTTAGGTACATATACATGTGTATGCAGGAGAGTTCCGTCTGTCATCGGAATTTTATACACATATTTGGTGTAATTGTCTTTTACCCACTGGTTTGCTTGTCCCCACGACAAAGTAGAAACGAAAAGCAAGAGAAAGGCAAACAGTCCATAAAATGGAGTTATTTTTTTCATTTCTTTTGTTTTTAAGAATAGTTGATTAGAAAATGACTCGGTTTTTGATCACCGAAATTGCTTCAATTTAGCGTATTCGAGAGATAAATACAATAAGTGCTGGATGAAATGCGTGGATAGCTAGACGTAACCCGAAAATCAATTCAAAAAAAGAGAGCAGGTTCTTTTCAGTTCCTGCTCTCTTTTGGGATGAATGAAGTCAGTAAATTAATACCCGTTATTTTGCTTTAATGTCGCTTGACCATCTTTTGCACTATTCAATATTTCCTGATTTGGAATCGGGAAGTATTCGTGCTTACCTGCCACAAATTTAGCTCCTCTCAAGTAGGTTCGTTTAGTTGATTCAATTGCTAGATAATCGTTGATGGTTTTATCTGCAATTCCCCAACGTACGAGGTCAAAGAAACGGTGGCCTTCCATCGCAAATTCAAGACGTTGTTCTCTACGAACAGCATCTCTTGCAGCTCCTTTGTCAGTCCAGCTTTCTGAATATTCTTTGATAGCATAATTTCCAGCTGGTTTTCCGTTCAATTGTACGAATCCTTCTGGATTGGCAGCACGACGACGAATTCTGTTAACATAGTCGCGCGCTTTTTCTAAATCTCCTACTTCTACCTCGCATTCAGCCAACCACAAAATAACATGAGCTAAACGAATGAGACGGTAGTTGTTTGCGTTTTGGCGCGGGTTGTTCGTCCAAGTCAAACTTCCTGCTTCTGATCTGTATGGAGATCCTTTTTTAGGAGAAAACGGCCCTGCATAGGCTCTATCTCGGATATATTGTGGATTATGAATTCCCCAATCAAGATAAGGAACACCATCCCGGCCTACGGTATGATCAAGACGCGGATCAATATTTCCTGCAAATGAAGCAGAGTTATCTCCAGGAACGTCACTACTATTAAAATCCATAACGGGTAAACCATTGTCATCTGTTTTGAAATTGTTTACCAAGTTTTGCGAGGGTTGGAAGAACCCACAGCAGGTCGTTAGTGCGCCACCTCCATACGGATAGTTCAATGTACCACCTCGGTTTCCGTTGTTTGAAATTGCTGCTCCATCATTCACAGAATATTGTACCTCAAAAATAGATTCTGCGTTGTTGTTGGTCGCTGCGCGATAATTGTCATGGTATTTATCCACCAATCTATATCCGCCGTTCGCGAGAATATCTTCCAAAATTGGTTTTGCCTCACTATATTTTGCCTGGAACAATTTTGCCTTAGCAAGTGTAGCCGCGGCTGCCCATTTGGTAGCTCTTCCAGGTGCACCGGCCCAACGATTTGGGAGATTTTTATAACCAAAGTCTAAGTCAGCTTCAATTTTACTCCAAATTTCTTCGGTATTAGGTACTTTGGTTGAGTTAGCATCCGCTGGATTATACGTTTTCTCGTCAATGTACGGAACTTTTCCAAATACCTTTCTTGCTTCAAAATGATAGTGACCACGTAAAAAACGTGCCTGTGCAATGACGGCTGTTTTCTCTGCTTCGGTCATATCTTCTGCCTTTGCTACCAGTAAAATAACGTCGTTAGTACGTGCGATACCATCATAAACAGCACGCCATTTTCCACGAAAATGCACCAAGTCGGCGGTGTGGTTGTAGGCTTCAATGACAGATATTTCTGGTTGGTCACCTGCATTTGAACCTTTGTAGGCATCATCGGAGGCGACTGAGCCATATACCCAATTGTCCGCAGCGCCTTGCCAATCTGCAAACGCTGAACCGACGTTAGTTTGAACGCCATCCATCAAAGAATAGGCGCCTGTAAGAACTAACTCAACCCCAATTTTATTCGTTAGGTTGCTTTCACTAAGTACACCCAAAGGCTGTACATTCAAGAATTCTTCCTTGCACGAAATCGTACTCGCAAGAACTAAGAGTGAGGATAAGGTGATTATTTTTTTCATTGATTTCAATTATAAATG
The DNA here is from genome assembly GCA_964399465.1 of uncultured Cytophagales bacterium. Lineage (GTDB taxonomy): Bacteria > Bacteroidota > Bacteroidia > Cytophagales > Spirosomataceae > CAYNRA01. Next base: position 5,174 of record CAYNRA010000048.1, on the reverse strand, counting down.
ATAGTTATGCATTAAAACGATAAGCTTAATCCTGCATTGAATGAGCGGTATGCTGGATAAGCTCCTTCATCCACCCCAATTTGTCTGTCTGAACCTGCATTGAAGTTTCTCAAGTTTACTTCTGGGTCAAGACCTGAATATTTCGTCAAGGTTAATAGGTTAATCGCTTGTAAATATACCGTTGCACTGCTGATTCCTGCTTTTGAAAGAATAGATGCTGGAATAGTATAGTTCAATTGTACGTTTTTCAAACGGAAATACGAGCCGTCTTCAATATAATATGTCGATGGATTAGAACTAATGACATCATTGGAGCGTGGAAGTGGCAAAACAGCATCCGTCATACCTGGTCTCCAAGATTTTTCCAACATTGTACGGCTTCTGTTTCCTCCGAAAGTCGGGAAATCCGTCCAGTATTTTACATAATTGAAAAGTTCATTCCCTTGAACACCCTGTCCGAAAATATCTAAGCGGAAGTTCTTGTAGCCCAATGTTGCATTGATACCATAGGCAAAATCTGGGTGTGGGCTACCAATGATCGTTCTATCCGCTGCATTGATAATTCCATCGTTATTGATGTCACGGTATTTGAAAGAACCTGCTTTGTTCATTTGTCCTCCACCAAACTGAACAGCATGTGCTTCACCTTCTGCATCTGTTTGGAAGATTCCGTCAATTTGATACCCGAAGAAAGAAGCAAGTGGGAAGCCTTGTTGTGTAACACTCATAGGTGCTAAACGAGTCGTAAATCCGAAAAACTGTGTTTTAGGATCTCCGTTCGTACGAGTAACAGTGTTTCTGTAGGTAGAAATATTTCCACCGATTGAGTACGAGAAGTCACCTTTTTGATCTCCGTAATTCAAGCTAACCTCAAATCCTTTATTGACCATTTCACCAATATTTTGGAAAGGATTGGCAGCAACACCTTGTGTGAATTGTACTTCAACTGGGAAGAGCATGTCGGAAGTAGTCCGTTGGAATAAATCAAAACTGAAATCTAACTTATTCTTGAACAAGTTTGCGTCAATACCAATGTTTTGTGAAGTTGTTGTTTCCCATTTGGCTTTTGCATTTCCGAATTGACCCAGTTCATATCCAGGTAATGAAGATGTATTTGCACCTTGTAAATCATAGAAAGAAGATTCTGGGGAAGTTGCAAACGTAGAGAAGGCGTTGTAGTTACCAATTTCTTGGTTACCTGTTTGTCCAATACCAACCCGAACTTTAGCAAAAGAAAGCCAGCTCAAATTTTTTGCAAACGATTCTTCAGAAATGACCCATCCTGCACTTGCTGCTGGGAAAATCGCGGCTCTAAACTCTTGGGCAAAACGGCTTGAACGGTCTCTACGTAGCGTAAAGTCAGCTAAGTATTTGTTCCCAAATCCGTAGTTCACTTTGGCAAATTCAGAAGCCAAACGCCATTCAGAAGCACCCCCTGCATTATTTATTCCGGCACGACCTGCTGACAAATACCGGTTACTGATGTCATCTACTGCAAAACCAGAACGTTCTGCATTGAAGAACTCGAAATAACTTTTGATAGACTCTGTCCCTGCTAAGAAATTCAAGCGGTGATTATCGCCAATTTTTTTAGTGTACGTTAATGTATTGTACCAAGTCCAAGAATAATCAAAGCTATTGCTGGTTTGCAATGTATTTGTTCCGCGTGGTTCAGGGTCTTGAATGTTATTGAAGATATAGTTTCTCAAATTCGAGGAGTTGTAGTCAATCCCGAATTGTGAACGCGCTGTCAAATCCTTCAAGATGTCCAATTCTGCATAAATATTACCAAAAACACGAAGTTCTCTAGTTACGTTGTCTTTGTTACGTGTGAGCAATGCCAATGGGTTTGGACTATTGTCGAGGACTGTAGGAGAACCCGCAAATTGACCGCGAATATCATAAATTGGCGTGATAGGAGGTATTCTGTAGGCAAATGAAATCGCATTTGATTCATTTTGATTTCCGTTGGGTTGTCCGACTTGTTGGCCGTATGCAACTTGGAAGTTCTCGCCGATACGTAAGCGTTTGTTTACTACAAAATCTGTATTTGAGCGTAAGGAAATACGTTTGTAACTAGTAAACTTCATGATACCTTCTTGGTCAAAGTAGTTTACAGACATCGCATAGCGTGCAGCATCTGTTGCACCAGATACACCCAATTGGTGATTTTGAATAGGTGCATTTCCGAAAATAGCACCGAACCAATCTGTACCTTCTTTGTTTGCTCTAGTAATAAGGTTCTTCGGTGTTACCGAGTATTTACTCTCATCTACTTGTCCATCGCGGCCACCAACAGGTGTGATGTAATCCGGGATAATTGGTGTAGCTACTTGACCACCAAACATTGGGATATTCGGATATACAATTTTACTTCTATCTGAAATAGCCCCATTGACTAGTAATCCTGGGTTTTGTGCATTAATCCGTGATTCCCAAAGTAAGTCAGCATATTCTTGTGTATTAATTAAATCCAAGAATTTAATCGGTCTTTGATTTCCGTAATAGGTGTCATATGTTAATTTAGGCTTGCCTCCTTTTCCTTTTTTTGTAGTGATGATAACTACCCCGTTCCCTGCACGTGAACCATAAATAGAGGCTGCAGATGCATCTTTTAGTACCTGCATGGTCTCAATGTCATTCAGGTTTAAGGTATTCAAGTTACCCTTTGTAGGAGTTCCGTCGATGACATAAAGAGGTGAATTGTCATTTATGGTACCAAAACCTCTCACACGAACCATCACACCCCCACCAGGAGCATTTTCGTTACTTACATTCACCCCAGCAACACGTCCTTGAATCGCTTGAGCAAGGTTGGTAGCAGGTACAGCTAGAGCTTTTTTCATATCAACTGTTGCAACAGCCCCTGTGATATCTTTTTTGGCTTGTGCACCATAACCAGTGACTACGATTTCGTCCAAACTTTGTGCATCTGTCGCTAAAACAATTGTTAAATTGGATTGATTACCCAGATTTACCTCTTTTGTAACATAACCCACTGAAGATACAACGAGAACATCACCTGACTTGGCTTCTAAGCTGAACTTTCCGTCGATATCAGTTGCAGCACCTCGGGTTGTTCCTTTCACTTGAACTGTAGCACCGGGAAGACCTGTATTCGACTCTCCGTCTAGGACAGTTCCGGTAATTTTACTCTGTGCGAGCGACAATTGAGATAACAACAACAGCCAAACAAAAGACCATTGTGTTATACGTTGAAAAAATAGAGATTTTTGTCCCATATACTAGTTAATGATTAGGTGGTAGAATACGAACACGATTACATTTGCCTGTAATCGCTTGTAAATATATTGTTTTTTAAATTTTCTTAATATTATTTTAATGCAAATTTTTATATAAATATTTAAAAAATAATAATTCATAATTTTGTCATGAATACATATATTTACCTTAATTATAGTTAGATATTAACTGTATGAAGTTGTATTTTTTATTTTGTCGTACTAATACTAATAATGGTCTTATATTCAACTCATTTCCTCTCAATCTATGCTAACCAAATCAAATCAGTATGATGCTATCGTCGTGGGATCCGGAATTTCAGGTGGTTATGCTGCCATGGAATTATGTACGAAAGGATTACGCGTCCTTCTTATTGAAAGAGGACGCCCAGTAGAACACATCAACGATTATACGACTGCACTTACTCCACCTTGGGAGCTCCCTCACCGAGGGGCTGCATCCTTAAAATTATTGGAGGATTACCCGATTACTTCGCGTGTATACAATAAGGTGAATGAATATACGGCTCACTTTTTTACCAAAGATAAATTCCACCCCTACCAAGAGGAACAACGTTTCGACTGGATTCGAGGATACCAACTTGGGGGGAAATCGATTACCTGGGGACGTATTGCCCTGCGTATGTCCGAACTTGACTTTGAAGCCAATAAAAAGGAAGGTATTGCTATTGACTGGCCCATTCGGTATAACGACTTAGCCCCTTGGTATGACCGAGTAGAGCGCTTTATTGGTGTAGCGGGTAGTCAGGAAGGAATGCCCCATTTGCCCGATGGTATTTTTCAGCCACCTATGCCTTTGACTTGTGTAGAAGAAGATTTACAGAAGAAAATAGACAAAATACACCCTGAAGCACGGCTTATTCCAGCGCGTCAAGCACATTTGACAGAGCCAACAGAAGAACAATTGTCGCTTGGAAGAGGCTCGTGTCAATACAGAAATATGTGTAGTCGCGGTTGCCCGTATGGTGCGTATTTTAGTTCACAATCGGCTACAATTCCAGCAGCAAAAAAGACGAATAACTTAACCATTCTAACTCATGCTGTTGTAAAAGAAGTAGTCTATGACGATCAAAAACAAAAAGCGGTTGGTGTATTGGTCGTGGATGCAGAAACGAAAGAAGAAAGAACCATAGAGGCAGACCTTATTTTCTTGAATGCTTCGACCCTCGGAACAACGCAAATTCTCTTGAACTCAAAGTCTAAACGTTTTCCGAATGGGCTCGGCAATGACAGTGGTGTTTTGGGTCATTATTTGATGGATCACCACTTTGGGGCAGGAGCGAAAGCCACTACAGAAAACCATGCAGACGTTGTACAGTATGGTCGTCGTCCCAATGGTTTTTATATACCTAGATACAGAAATATTGGAAAAGATAAACGGGATTATTTACGGGGATTTGGATATGAGGGAAATTCCAAGCGGGCAGCACAAATACCTGATGAAGCCACTTTTGGAATAGACTTGAAGAAAGCGCATCAAACGTTTGGTCCATGGACAATTGATTTATCTGCTTTTGCGGAAACACTTCCCTATGAAAACAACCGGGTATATTTGCATCCTACAGAAAAAGACAGTTGGGGGATACCGTTGTTGGTTATTTCTGCGGATTACCAGGAGAACGAAGCAAAAATGCGTGCGGATATGAAAAACGATGCTGTCGAATTTTTAGAAAAAGCGGGTTTTAAGGACATTCAGGGGTACGATGAAATCCGTGGGTTTGGGCGTTGTATTCATGAGATGGGTACGGCACGCATGGGACATTCGCCGGAAACATCCGTTTTGAATAAGCACAATCAAGTATGGGGAGTGCCGAATGTATTTGTCACGGATGGTGCTTGTATGACATCTTCCTCGTGCGTAAATCCGTCACTTACCTATATGGCATTGGCAGCGCGGGCAGTGGATTTTGC
>CAYNRA010000047.1:0-22692 GCA_964399465.1 uncultured Cytophagales bacterium | reverse complement strand
CAGGAACGTTCCTTCTGATTCTGTTTGTGGGTAATTCGCCTAGATGACATTTCATTCCTACTCTATCCTTTTTTACCCAGATTATGTCCCTATGGGACTTGCGCTAGTAGAGCAAAATAGGATTATGAAACAAAGGACAAATGAAATTGACGCATTTCTTTCAAATATTCAGACTTTCATTTTCGGAAAAATATAAATCTAACACAAACGACAGCTTTGTTTCATTGACATTAACAACCATACAATGAACTCACTTTTAACTTCATTTCTGGGTTTCGCCGGTACTTTTGTCTTTGCTTTGAGTGGAATAGAGCTGGCTTCAAAAAAACAATTGGATTGGTTTGGTGCCTATTTGGTTGGACTTGTTACAGCAATTGGCGGAGGTACTATCCGAGATGTATTACTGAACATTTCTCCCTTTTGGATGCAAGACGGTAGCTCTTTTACTATCACCGGACTAGCTCTTTTGGCAAGCTTACTTTTCAAAGAAAAACTGTTTAAATGGAAAGGTACACTCTTTTTGTTTGACGCCATCGGACTTGGACTCTTCACGATCATTGGAATTAGCAAAAGCGTAGAATTCGGTTTACCTTTTTTGATTTGTATTGCCATGGGCGTTATTACAGGATCTATTGGAGGATTAATCCGAGATGTTTTATTGAACGAAGTTCCCTTACTACTACGTAAAGATATTTATGCATTCGCCTGTGTAGTGGGAGGTTTGGTTTACTTCTTGTGTCTGCGATTATCCATTTCATTACCCGTCACGGAGCTCATTTCCTCTTGTATCATTATTGTTATCCGTGTCATTGTAATTCGGTTTCATTTGCAATTACCCACGTTAAAACCCTGATTATCATATCGTTTTTACTCGAAAAATACGATGAGAGTATTTCACCGATGCACTTTTCATTCATCCAAATTTGATTGTTTATCGCGTATTTTCTAGCAAAAAAAGTCCTTCAGATACATATATCTGAAGGACTTTTTTTTGAATACGTGACGAATAAATGAATTATTCGTACTCGAAAATACCATATTCACTTTCAATAGTGACCTTCTTCCCCTCATTTGCCACTACTCTCCCGATAATTTGGGCGTCTATATGAAACTGTTTTGCAATCTCGATGACCTTCTCCGCATCTGCAGCATCCAAATAAATCTCTAGTCGATGTCCCATATTAAACACCTTATACATTTCTTTCCAATCCGTACCACTTTGCGACTGAATCAACGAAAAGAGTGGCGGAGTAGGGAATAAATTATCTTTAATGACGTGTAAATTCTGAATAAAATGGAGCACTTTTGTTTGTGCCCCACCGCTGCAATGCACCATTCCTCCGATTTTGCCTTCGAGCTGTTCCAAAATAGCTTTAACGACAGGTGCGTAGGTTCGGGTAGGCGAAAGTACTAATTTTCCGACAGGTATATCCTCTGTCACGATTTCACCCGTCGGTTTTGTAAAGGTTACCGGCACAGTGTCTGTCAATTTTTTTTCACCGATATAAACGAGTGAGGCGTCTATTTCAGAATCAAAACTTTCCGGATATTTTTCTGCATACTCCTTAGCAAAAACATCGTGGCGGGCAGACGTTAAGCCATTACTACCCATCCCTGCATTGTACTCATGCTCATAACTTGCTTGTCCAGATGAAGCCAAACCAACGATAACCTGACCAGGCTTAATTTGATCATTAGAGATGACATCTTTTCGCTGCATGCGCGCAATGACCGTTGTATTGACAGTAATGGTACGAACCAAATCACCGACATCCGCCGTTTCACCTCCTGTACTGATAATGTTGATACCGTATGACCGGAGCATTTCCAGAACCTCCTCACTGCCATTGATGATGGAGGCGATGACGTCCCCTGGAATTTTATTTTTATTTCTATCGATAGAAGAAGACATGAGGATAGGTCCCAGCGCACCGACACATAAAAGATCGTCAGTATTCATAATAATTGAATCTTGTGCGATGCCTTTCCAGACGTTTAAATCACCGGTTTCTTTCCAATATAGATACGCAAGCGACGTTTTTGTGCCGGCGCCGTCTGCGTGCATGACATTACAGTATGCAGGGTCACCTCCCAATAAATCCGGAGATATTTTACAAAAAGCTGCGGGAAAAAGTCCCTTATCCAATTTTTCAATGGCTTTGTGTACATCTTCTTTAGCGGCTGAAACACCACGCTGCATATAACGCTCCGTACTCATTTCGTATTGATTTTAGTAGTCTGGTAGAAAAATGCAAAGATACGGAGTTCAAACGAATAGCCGTCTCGTTTTCTAGCAAACGTTTGTCATTCTAAGGTAAAAATGCCATCTTTAACCACTCATTTATTTAACCCATTTCCCAAATTGCCTCATGAAATTTTTCTTTTCTCTTCTTTGTCTTACCTTTTTCTCTGCCCTTTCTGGCTATGCTCAAAAAAAAGCGATCCTATATGTTGGGACTTATACAGGCAAAGGAAGTGATGGCATTTATACGTTGCAATTTGACACGAAAAACGGGCAACTTTCCTCATTGCACAGCACAAAGAACATTGTTAATCCAACTTTTCTGACGATTTCTGCCAATAAAAAATATCTTTATGCTGTATCAGAAATTGGCCCAGAGGGGCGCGTTTATGCCTATCAAATTCAAGAAAATTCCGGGAAGTTAACAGAATTGAACTATGTTTCCTCAGGTGGAAGTGGTCCTTGCCATGTCGTCGTTGATAAGAATACGCAATGGGTATATACCGGAAACTACGGGGGTGGGAATTGGTCTTCTCTTCCGGTTTTAGACGACGGAAAATTAGGTAATCCTTTGCAAACATTTCAGCATATTGGCAAGAGTATAAACGAAAAACGGCAGGAGAACCCACACGTTCATTCTGTGCATATTGCTCCCAACCAATTGGATATTTTCGTCGCAGATTTAGGTACAGACACGCTCTATCATTATAGAAAAGATGCAAAAACAGGGTTGATTGCTCGAGGGCAAAGCAGCCAAAAAATAACGTCAGGAGGCGGTCCTCGGCACATTCGTTTTCATCCCAACGGACAAAACCTATACGTTGTCCAAGAGTTGACGGGTCGTGTGAGTGTTTACAATTACGAGGATAACCAATTGCAATTTATACAAGAAATAAGCACTTTACCTGCTGGTTTTACAGGAAATAATTCATCTGCAGATCTTCATTTTTCTCCGGACGGCAGTTTTCTATATGTATCGAACCGTTTTTTTGATACACTTTGTATTTTTGAGGTATTGCCAGATGGTCGCTTAAAACAACTTGGCCAAGAAGCAGTTGTAGGAAAGACACCCCGCAACTTTACGCTATCACCAGACGGTCAGTTTATACTTGTTGCCAACCAAGATTCTGATTCGATTACAGTTTTCAAACGAAATAAAAAAACGGGATTCATGACATACAGTCATTCATTTGAAGGAATATCTATGCCTGTATGTTTGCAGTTTTTACCTTAAATGTATAACAATATGTCCCAACAACTTCCAGATTTTAGTAGTGAGCTCCGTGTAAGTACGAGCCGAAGCAGCGGAGCGGGAGGTCAACATGTCAATAAAGTAGAAACAAAAGTGGAAATTCGGTGGAATGTAGCTACATCCATTTGGTTTACAGACGAAGAGAAGATAAAAATCCAACAGTATGCTGGAGGATTTATGACATCAGAGTTAGAATTAATTCTCGTTTGTCAGGAGACGCGAAGTCAATTACAAAACAAGCGGTTGGGGATTCAGCGGTTGCGTCAATTGGTTCGCCAAGCATTGCAGCCCGTTATAGAGAGAAAACCCACAACTCCAACGAAGAGCAGCATTATTACACGATTGAAGACGAAAAAATACAAAGGAGAAAAAAAGGCATTTCGACAAAAAGGCAGGGCATTTTGGGAGCATTTAGACGATTAATTGGAAGATTTCGTTGGATATATGTAATTTTGAGAAACTGAATCCAATTTTCATGCTGAAACGTAGTATCCTCTTACTTCTTCTTACGAGTACCTTGCAATCTTGTTGGATTTTTATTGACAAACCCCCTAAACCAAACACAGAAGATAAACTTCCTCGTTTCACAGAATCTCCTCTTATATCTTCATTGAATACAGATTTACTAGACGAAGCTTCAGGAATTATAGAAAGTTATCAATTTTCAGGACATCTTTGGGTACATGAAGACAATGGATCTCGGTCAAATTTCATTCATTTACTCTCTCATCAAGGCATTTACCTCGAGCGCTTCCAATTACCGGTTCCGATTAGAGATTGGGAAGATATAGCGATTGGCCCTGGACCAATCGCGGGTAAAAATTACATTTACTTGGCTGAAATTGGTGATAATTTGGAACAATATCCAGAATATGCTATTTATCGATTTGAGGAACCATCTTCCTTACAGCAACCCATCCGAACAGTAGATACTATCTCTTTTACGTATGACGACGGAAAAAGTTATGATGCCGAAACACTTTTGCTTGACCCTTTGACGAAGGATTTATACATCATCACCAAACGCCAATTCAACGTTCGTGTGTATAAATTAGCCTATCCACAGAGTACAACGACTACCAATACAGCTACTTTTTTATTCACGATGCCTTATCCTTTTTTGACAGGCGGAGATATTTCCAAGGATGGCAAAGAGATTTTATTAAAAAACTACGATGCCATTTATTATTGGAAGCTAAAAACGGATGAAACAATTGAACAAGCCTTACGGAGACCTCGTGACATTGCACCGTTTTACATGCGTGAAAAACAAGGAGAAGCCATCTGTTTCGATAAGGAGCAAAAAGGGTTTTTCACGCTTAGTGAGCGGGCGAGCGCACCAGAAAGGGCTTCCTTATTCTATTATCAAAAAATCCCGGTACCTTGATGGTATCGGGATTTTTTGTAAGTAGCTGAAATTTCTGAATGCTCAACCGAACATTCGTCCCATTTTTCCTCCTGATTGCATTTTATTCATTTTTTTCATCATCTTCCGCATTTGGTCGAATTGTTTGAGGAGGTTATTTACTTCTTGGATAGACGTACCACTTCCGTTGGCAATTCTTTTGCGGCGGCTTCCATCAATCAAATCTGGGTTTTCTCTTTCCTTTGGAGTCATGGATTTAATGACGGCTTCAATGGGTTTAAAAGAATCATTGTCAATATTTACATCCTTCATGGCAGAACCAACACCAGGTATCATACCCATCAAGTCCTTGATATTTCCCATTTTTTTGATTTGTTCCAATTGAGCAAGAAAATCGTTTAGATCAAATTTATTCTCGCGCATTTTCTTGCTGAGTTTCCGTGCTTCGTCTTCGTCATACGCTTGTTGCGCACGCTCAACGAGTGAAATCACGTCACCCATTCCTAAAATACGGCTTGCCATACGATCGGGATAGAAAATATCTAAATCCTCCATCTTTTCTCCCGTACTCATAAACTTGATGGGCTTCTCTACAACCGACTTGATAGATAGCGCAGCACCACCACGAGAATCACCGTCTAATTTCGTCAAGACAACCCCATCAAAATTGAGCCGTTCGTTGAATGTTTTCGCTGTATTTACAGCATCTTGACCCGTCATGGAATCAACGACAAAGAGAATTTCTGAAGGAGAAATGGCTTTTTTTACATTTTCTACCTCGCGCATCATTTCCTCGTCTACAGCCAAACGACCTGCCGTATCGACGATGACAACGCTTTTCCCCATTTTCTTGGCATGTGCCAATGCGTTGGTTGCAATACTTACAGCGTCTTTGTTTTCAGGCTCAGCAAATACATCCACCCCAATTTGTTCACCCAAAACTTGGAGCTGGGTAATGGCGGCAGGTCTATAAATATCACACGCCACCAAAAGTACTTGGCGCCCTTGTTTTTTTAGATAATTCGCAAACTTTCCAGAAAAAGTCGTTTTACCAGAACCCTGCAAACCTGCGATGAGAATGACAGCAGGGCTACCTTTGATATTGACACTTTGGGCTTGCCCACCCATTAATTCGGTTAATTGCTCTTGTACAATCTTGACGAATAACTGACCTGGCTCCACAGAAATCATGACTTTTCTGTCTAGCGCTTCTTGTTTTACGCGGTCTGTGACTTCCTTCGCCACTTTGTAGTTTACGTCGGCATCCATCAACGCTCTCCGCACTTCTTTGACAGTCGCGGCGATGTTAATATCGGTAATTCTACCTTTACCTTTGAGCGTCTTAAACGCCCCACTTAATTTATCCTGTAAGCTTTCAAACATACTAAAAAAGCAATTAAACGATTCATGAATATCAAAACAAGGCACTCTCTTGTGCTTATCCAATTACAAAGTTACACAATCTCTCTTTGAATTGATGTATCAATTTTTCATTTAGATATAGGCGGATGAACGAGAAAAAATAAAAAATGAGCCAACACCAAGGTGCTGACTCACTTTACAAAGGTTTTACACGAATACCGTATCCTAAGATACTACGCCCGTGTGCTTAGTTTCCTAGAGGAATTGCTGTGCGTTTTACTTCTGTCGAGATAACAAATGGTTTTTCCATTTTCTCTGTTCCGTTTTCTACAACGAATACGTAGTTACCGTCTGCTAGATTAGACAAATCAAAAACTTTGCTATAGCTATTTGCTTTTGCATTTGAAACAAACTCGCTGTACATAACTTCACCAGTTGCTTGGCTTTTGATAGCGATGTACGATTTATTGCCTAATTTATCTACTGTCAGTTTGAATTTGAGGTCTTTCAAAGCCTCTACTTGCAAGTCGGCAACTGGTTGAGCAGCCAAAATATCAACGATTTTAATTCCGTTGCTTGCCACTGAAACGTTCGCGATTGATACTCCCACCAATACTGCGATAGCCAAAATTGTTCTTTTCATAATTTTCTTTGTTTTGTTTTCTTTGGAAAATGTGATTGTATTTTTTTAATAATCTTGTGTTACCAACTTGGCAACTTTCTGAGTCCTATAAAATACTTCTTCCTGAAAACCTTTGTTGATGCAAACTTACAGAACTTATTGAATACGTGTCAATTAACTTATAGCCTCTTCTGAAAAGTTCATCTTACAATCCTACCAATTTCTTAGAAAAATACCATGAATATAGAAATAGTACAACAAGTAGTTCTAAATATGCAAGGCTTTTTTGAGTCATTCATTCGTGACATTTCCAAGAAATTAGGGATTATTCTAAGAATAAATACTACGAATTGACTTTCCTCTATTTTGGGCTATACTAAATTTACTCCGTCGAAAGTATTCATGTAGGAAATACGTCCTTCCAAACGAGGAAATAAACGGTAAATACATAAAAAATCCTGACTACTTTACGCAATCAGGATTTTTCATTCACATAGATTTTGGGCAATAGCACGGCTTAAACGCTCATGATATCTGTTTCTTTTGCGGTAAACATTTGTTCAACCAAATCAATGTATTTATCCGTAAGCTTTTGGACTCTTTCTTCACCGACTTTAACGGCATCTTCCGAAACACCTTCGTTTTTGAGTTTACGCAAATCATCGTTGGACTCTTGGCGCACCTTCCGGACATTTATTTTCGCTATTTCAATCTCTGCTTTTACCTTTTTTACGAGGTCTCGACGTCTTTCTTCCGTCAAAGGAGGTAGATTAAGTCGAATGGTTTCCCCGTCATTTGCTGGATTTAGTCCCAGATTTGAATTAATGATGGCACGTTCTACGGCGGCGATCATTTTGCGTTCGAAAGGTCGTATCGCAATGGTTCGCGAGTCAGGAGTACTCACTGTAGCTACTTGGTTCAACGGAGTCATTACGCCATAATATTCAAGCTGGATACCATCTAGCATTTGTGGCGATGCCTTTCCTGCCCGAATTTTTGATAGTTCGATTTGTGTATGTTTCATGGCTCTTTCCATACTGTCTAAGGCCATATCTAGCACTAAATCTATTTCTTCCATATCGCTTATCTATAAAATGATTAAATGTATTCTGTTTTTCAATGTTGAGTTGGAATAACCAATGTACCTACTTTTTCACCAGAAACAAGGCGAAGTAAATTTCCTTTCGTATTCATGTCAAAAACGATAATTGGTAAATTATTTTCTTGACAAAGCGTGAAGGCCGTCATGTCCATTACTTTGAGATTTTTCTGGATGGCTTCTTCAAACGAAATGCTTTCATATTTTACCGCCGAGCTATCTTTGCGAGGGTCTGCCGTATAAATGCCATCGACATTTGTTCCTTTCAATAAGACATTGGCTTCGATTTCATTGGCACGAAGTGCACCACCGGAGTCTGTCGAAAAATAGGGATTTCCAGTACCAGCTCCAAAAATCACAACGCGTCCTTTTTCCATGTGGCGCATAGCTCTTCTCCGGATGAATGGTTCAGCGATTTGCTCCATTTTGATTGCGGATAAAAGACGGGTGGACAATCCAACGGCCTCCAAAGCACTTTGAATAGCCATCCCGTTGATGACTGTCGCCAACATTCCCATATAATCGCCTTGTGAGCGGTCAATTCCTGAGTTTGATGATGCACCTCTGAAGATATTACCACCTCCAATGACAATCGCTACTTCGCATCCCGCAGCTACAACAGATTTGATTTCTTGCGCATATTGATCCAAAATATCCGAATTGATAATCTGGGATTTGTCTCCTCCGTTGAGGGCTTCTCCGCTGAGTTTGAGGAGGATACGTTTATATTTTAATGACATAGTTGAAATTTTAGGCAAAATTACGTTAAAAATTTGTCATTTTATATGGGTATCCTAGGCAAATCACGCGAATGAAATCAATACTTGGTTCTTTTCCACGCTGTCATTCAAGTTCACATGAATGGCTTTCACAACCCCTTCTCCTTGTGCTTTGATGGCATTTTCCATTTTCATAGCAACCAAAACTAATAAGACATCGCCTTTTGCTACGGCATCTCCTACTTTGACGGGCAATTGGTAAATCAAGCCTGGCATAGGTGCTTTGAGTTCTCTCAAGGCATTTGACTTCGCCGCGCCCATTCCCATTTTATCCATTAATAAGTCTGTCTGGTCTTTCAAAATTACTTCATGAAGCCCTCCGTTTATTTTCAAGACACATGTTTTTGTAGCTGTATCCAATGATACGACCTCAATTGTATAGGATTTGTTGTCTTTGATGACATGGTAATTTTGTCCGACGGTCTGGATTAAATCCCATGTAAATGGAGTTCCATCGACTAAATAACCTGCCTCATTGAGACTCACTTCCATTTTAACTTCTTGGTTTACGACTGCTTGATACATAGTTTGTTTTTGGTTTATTTTTTATTGATTAAGTACACACCTACCAGAATTATCCCCATGCCAATATAATGCGAAAGTGCTATGATTTCTCCATCTAGTAACCCGACAATCATGGCTACTATGGGAATAAGATAGGTCACAGAGGAAGCAAAAACAGGGCTTGACATTTGGATAACATAATTGAAAACTACGGCGGCAAAACCTGAATTAATCACACCCAAAATCAGTAAATACACAACAGTTTGTTGATTTTGAGGCAAGCTCACTTTATAGAAAAAGTCGGTTGTTAAAAGAATGAAAAATGCAATTGTACCTACAAATAGCAAACTCCAAGCACTTACTTGCATAGGTGCAAGATTTCGGAGATATTTTCCGATGATATTTCCATTGAAACCATACATAATCGTTGCCCCCAAAGCTAGTAATGCATACGGACTATCGAAGTTTAACTGACCGTCATTCCCTGAAAGCACCAAAATAAGACTACCCGCAAAGCCAAGTGTAATCCCTAGAACTTGGTTTTTAATGATGGCTTGCTGAAAAAAAAGAGCACCTACCACCAATACGAATACAGGTGTTGTGGCATTTAGTGTACCCGCCAAAGAACTGTTGATTTTACTACCAATGAATGCGAAGATGAAGGCAGGAATCAAGTAGCCAAATAAACCGGAAAGTGCCAAGTAAGGCGCTTCTTTTTTGGGGAATGATTTTACTTTTCGTACTGCCCAAGGAGACAATGCCAGTCCAGCGATGAAGATACGCGCTGCACCTACCTCTACGGAAGTAAATGTCGTCACTGTTCGTTTAATCATAATGAATGATAGTCCCCAAATGACAGCTAAAAATAGTAATAAACCCCACGAAACCCACTTTTGGGCATCCCCATCCACTTTTATCGTATTCTGCACCCTTAATTTATTAATTTTATACGAAACAAAGATATAAAATCATTGCAAAGAACTACTTGGTTAGCTTGTGTTTTTTCTAAGAAAAGTCCTATTTACTCTAATTCCAAAATTGGGGATGACACATCTAGCGAAAATGTGATGGCTGGTATCTTCATTTTTTTTCTGCCTTATTTTTACTTGATTTGTACACGTTATGACAAAAGCCCATCCTTTGTGGTGATGGAAACGTCCCTTTTTCCCAACTAATCTTTGTTATTTATATGAAGTTCAAGCTCTTTTTACTCGTGTTTTTTGCCGTATTAATTGGTATTTTTTGGTATGTGACAGTCGGTCATTACTCTACTGGAAGTCGTGCCGGAACCGTATCTAAGCTGAGCGAACGTGGCTATGTTTTCAAAACATACGAAGGTGTACTAAGTGAAGGTGGGTTTTCAGGAGAAACGGGAGCGCTGCAAGCTCGTTATTGGGACTTTTCTGCGAAAGACGAGGCTGTAGTTGAGAAATTACAACGCGCTATGGCTACCGGAGAACGCATCACGTTAAAGTACAACGAAAAGTTCTTTCAATTTCCGTGGAATGGGGATACCAAATATTTCGTGACGGATGTTTTATTTTTGGAAAAGCCAGCGCAAAATCCAGCTACTTTCCCAGCTCAACCCCAAGTAGAGACACCCGTAGGCCCACAACCAGATACTACCTCTAATTAATCAAAAATATTCTGAAAACCTTTTTTTATGAGTTTACTCAAAAAATTGGCGGGAGATACCGTTCTATATGGCCTGAGCAGTATTGTCGGGCGTTTATTGAACTGGCTGCTCGTCATTGTGCATACCCGTATCTTTGAACAACCCCGCTTACTAGCCGACAACGCACAACTTTACACCTATGTTATTCCGTTGAATATCATTTTTACTTTTGGAATGGAAACCGCTTTTTTTCGGTATGGCTCCAAAAAAGAAAATCAATCGGACGTATTTTCATTGCTCTTGACTGCCCTCATTCTATGGGGAGGCACGCTTTCTTTGTTGTTTGTTTTATTCGCAACACCTCTCATTAACGCGATTGGATATCCCGGAAAAGAACACCTCCTCTATTGGATGTCCGCTATTCTATGGTTAGATACCATCGCTGCCCTTGCCTTTGTTAAATTGCGCGCACAAAACAAAGCCAAGCGATTTGTTAGCATAAAACTTATCAACATATTTATCAACATTTTCTTAAATGCCTTCTTTCTTATTTTCTGTAATTATATCCTTCAAGGGCTATTTTTATCTGAGTTAGCCCCATTTGCACGCTTTTTCTATAATCCTGCGCTTGGCCCAGACTATATCATCGTTGCAAATCTAGTCGCTAGCTTATCCACAATTTTGTTACTTTATCCACAATTTAGTGATTTTAAGTGGACGATTTCATCGGAAAAATTAAAACCGATTCTCAAATATGCCTTTCCATTAGTCATTATGGGACTAGCTGGAGCCGTTAATCTAACAGCCGACCGCTTGTTATTCCGTAGCTTCTTACCAGAGGGTTTCTATCCGGGACAATCCACAGACGATGCCTTTTCTGTTTACGCCCAAGTCTATAAACTTTCCATCTTTATGGCGTTGGTCGTACAAGCATATCGCTATGCAGCCGACCCACTTTTTTTCTCCAAAATGGGTGATAAAAACTCGCCCGCTCTCATTGCCTTATCTACCCATTGGTTCACACTCGCTTGCCTCATTATTTGGCTAGGTGTTTCTATAAATCTCGACTGGATTGGTCTGCTTATCGGTTCTACTTATAGAAGTGGCCTACTCGTTGTTCCCCTACTTTTATTAGCTAACTTATTTATTGGCGTGTATGGAAATATTTCAATCTGGCTTAAACTCATCGATAAAACCCAAATCGGTACTTGGATTACCCTTACAGGTATGTCTGTGGCCGTGGTAAGTAATATTCTCCTCATCCCAAAATTTGGGTATGTCGGATGTGCCATTTCTGCTTGCTTATCCTCTTTTATCATGTGTTTACTTGCGTATTTGTTGGGACAGAAATATTTCCCTATTCCCTACAAAACAGTTCGTTTGATAACCTATACAGCTATTACGGGCATTCTTATTTGGGGCATTCCGCAATGGCATTTTTCCTCTACAATCATCAATACCACTCTACATATTGGTATCACCATTGTATGGGCTGTCTTGCTCATTTTTCTTGAACGAAAATCTCTAAAAAGTACAATTCATGCTACTCTCTGAAATCCTTTACGGCATATCCATTCAAGCCTCCGCCGGAGACATGGCGAAGGAAATTACCTCCATCACCTTTGACTCCCGCCGGGTACAAGAAAATACTCTTTTTGTGGCCATTCCAGGTACACAAGTAGATGGCCATCAATTCATCGAAACGGCTATCTCAAACGGAGCCACAGCCATCCTTTGCGAACAACTTCCTTCTCAATTAGCTGCACAGGTGACTTATGTTCAGGTGACTCAATCTGCACAAGCGATGGGACGTGCCGCAAGTACTTTTTACGGACACCCTTCGAAAAAATTACGTGTGGTTGGCGTGACGGGAACAAACGGAAAAACATCCATCGCCACCATGCTCTTCCGACTTTATAGACATCTTGGCTACCGTTGCGGACTTTTATCTACCGTACAAAACCAAATTGAGGACGAAGTCATTCCTTCAACACATACAACACCCGATAGTGTGACCATTCAGCAGCTACTTCATACCATGCACGAACGCGGATGCCAATATGTATTCATGGAAGTAAGCTCACACGCAGTTGTCATGGACAGAATCGCTGGTATTCATTTTGCTGGTGGTGTTTTTACCAATATTACGCAAGACCACCTCGATTTTCACGGTACATTCGCCCACTACATCAAAGCCAAACAAGGATTTTTCGACCTACTTCCTGCTAGTGCATTTGCCCTGACAAATGCAGACGACAAAAACGGAAAAATCATGATTCAAAATACGGTCGCACGCCGGGAATCGTATTCCTTGAAAAACGTGGGAACATTCAAAGGCAAACTTCTTTCCTGTGGGTTGGCAGGAATAGAAATGACGATTGATAACCAAGATGTTTGGTTCAAACTAATTGGTCAATTCAATGCGTATAATCTTCTTGCCGTATATGGAACGGCTATTTTACTTGGCAATGATTCAGACGAAATTTTGACCTATCTATCCACGATTTTACCTCCACCCGGTCGGTTCGAGCGCATATATGTTCCCAACGCGCCAACAGGCATTGTAGATTATGCGCATACACCTGACGCACTCAAAAACGTGCTTGAAACCATTGTGAATCTTCGGGAAGGGAATCAGAAAATCATAACCGTTGTTGGTTGTGGTGGGAATAGAGACAAAGGCAAACGTCCACTTATGGCGGATATCGCTTGCTCGCTGAGTGACCAAGTCATCCTTACATCAGACAATCCTCGTTTTGAAGACCCACACACCATCATCGAAGAAATGTATGCCGGTGTCAAAATCACCCATCGGAAAAGAACACAAATCATTGAAGACAGACGAGCAGCTATTCAAAAAGCGATTGAAATGGCAAATCCGTCTGATATTATTTTAGTGGCAGGTAAAGGACACGAAGATTACCAAGATATTCAGGGAGTAAAACATCATTTTGATGACCGAGAAGAGCTTCGAAATGGGTTTCAACAATGGACCAATACCTAAAAAATAAAAGGAGTACTTTTTTCAAATAGAAATGAGTACTCCTTTTTTGTATTTCGCTCGTTTCGCGTTATATACCTTCTATTAATTGACTTTTAGGCACATCTTGCGTAATTGGGCCGAAGGTCGTCAGCTTGATAGCTGCCATGCGCGCGCCTGCTTCTGCACAAACTGCGGGAGAATGACTATCCAGATACGCCGTTAAAAAACCAGACCAATACGCATCTCCTGCTCCCGTGGCATCTACGACCTCCAAGGCACGTGCAGGAACAAAAATGGGCTCTTCTCCAGCGGCTACAACCCAGCTGCCTTCCGCTCCCAATGTCAAACAAACCAACTTCGCTCCCCAAGACATCAGCGTATCCATAATTTCTGAAGGAGCCATCTCCCGATTCCATAAACGAGCTGCATCGTCTTCACTCAATTTGACCAATGCTCCTTTCCCGACATATTCCTGAATGACTGCCAAGGCTTCTTCTCGGTTTGGCCAAACACGCGCTGCGTAATTTACATCAATACTGACCAAACAACCCTGCGCAATAGCACGCGCAGCAGCATCTAAAACCGTCGATTGAGCAGGTTGCAAACTCAATGGCCAACACGTTGTATGAAATACAGCAGACTCTTCTAAAAGTCTATCTGGAATATCTTCAGGAATTAGTTGATTATCAGAAGTTCGATAAGGAATAAAATCCGGTGTGCCTTTTGTTCGAGATACCAAAACCAAACTACTCGGAAAATCAATCGACTGACGAACAAACTGCGTGTCCACACCTGTTTTCTTTACTTCGGCTACGAGATAATCGCCCAAAGTCTCTTTTCCAACACAACTTACGATGGCTGTTTTACTGCCTAAACGTGCCATGTTACCCGCTAAATTCGCTGGGCTCCCTCCTTGAAAACGTCTAAAGACAGGTGTTTGCCCTACATTTTCTGTCATGTCAGCACCAATAAAATCACCAAGTAGCTCACCAACAGCTAAAACTGCGTACGTATATTTTTTCATTTCATCCTAGGTTTTTTGCAAATATGCCTATTTTTACGAATATTCCTGATACCTGATTTTACTATTTTATTCTCTAATTTTCATATAGATGAACGCAAACATACAGCACCTATATCACATAGCTCAAAAACCTGTCAGACGTATTTTAGGACTAATGTCGGGTACTTCATTAGATGGTTTAGATATGGCACTCTGTTCTTTTCAAGACAGCGGCCCACATACAACTGTTACAGTTACCCATTTTGAAACCTATCCGTTTGAGGAGACATTCAAGGAAGAAATTCGTCAAATATTCGCGAAAAAAGAAATTGATTTCCTCCAACTCTGTGTACTTCACCCCTGGATTGGACAAATGCACGGACAAATTATCTTGCAGACGCTTTCCAAATGGAATATCGACCCGACCGAAGTGGACTGCATCGCGAGCCATGGCCAAACGGTTTTTCATGCACCTATTTGGCTGCACGGCTTGCCCAAATTCCCGAATGCTACCTTACAAATCGGTGACGGCGACCACATGGCACAAACTACAGGTATTCTTACGCTTTCTGACTTCCGACAAAAACACTGCGCCGCAGGTGGTGAAGGTGCGCCCCTCGCTGTATATGGCGACTACCTCCTCTTTTCGAAAGAAAATGAAAATCGCATCTTACTAAATATGGGCGGAATTGCGAACTTTACTTTTTTGCCTGCTACACTTGAACCCAACGATGTATTTGCCACAGATACAGGTACAGGAAATACGCTTTTAGATGCATTTGTTCAAAAAACATGGGGAGAACCATACGACAAAGATGCCCACCTTGCTCGGCAAGGAACTGTATCTCAGCCTCTCCTGACACAACTCAAAAAGCATCCGTTTTTTGACCAATCTTTCCCTAAAACGACAGGCCCAGAATTATTTAATTTAACCTATTTGGATGAGGCGCTTCAGACAATCCATGAAATACCATCAGACCAAGATATTTTGGCAACACTTGTTCATTTTTCAGCGGATACGATTGTGGATGCCATAGAAAAAATGCGACATAAACTTCCTGAAGGTTTCCCGACGGTTCTCTATGCAAGTGGGGGCGGTATGCACAATCCACTTTTGATGGAATGTATCCGGAAACAACTCCCAGACTTTGCTTTGTATCCGTTAAATGACTTGGGTATTTCTGGCGATGCCAAAGAAGCCGTCTTATTTGCAACCCTCGCGAACGAAGCACTTGTTGGTGGAAAAACCAATTTTGGCACGCGCCAAGGCGTACCCTCTGTGAGTATGGGAAAAATATCGTTCCCTAACTAATTAATAATGAATTAGTTACTTGAAATAAGAAATCCTACGAAGGAAATGGCATCTTTCGTAGGATTTTTTGTAAAAAAATAATTCGTATGCTTGCATAACATTTTTTTATTTATTTACTTTGTAACAGTATGCAAGCATACCATTTACAGTGATTCAATTTTCAACACGATAAAACCTACCCACATGATCTCAACACAAGACAAAGCAGCGATAACGGGTGGAGAGTTTTTAATCAAAGAAACTCCAGCCAGTCAAGTATTTATTCCGGAGGAATTTACGGAAGAGCAACAAATGATTGCCGAGACATGTAGAGATTTCCTCCGCACAGAAATTCATCCTATTTTAGATAAGATAGACAAAGCAGAGTCACCTGAACTCATGGCCTCTTTATTAGATAAAGCCGGCGAATTAGGTCTTTTAGGAACAGCTGTTCCAGAAGAATACGGTGGATTTGGCATGAACTTCAATACCTCCATGCTTGTCGCTGAAACCCTCGGAACGGGCCACTCCTTCTCTGTTGCTCAATCGGCACATACAGGTATTGGTACATTACCTATCTTGTATTACGGAAACGACGAACAAAAGGCAAAATACTTACCGAAATTAGCTACTGGCGAATGGAAAGCAGCTTACTGCTTGACCGAGCCAGACTCAGGTTCTGATGCAAATTCAGGAAAAACCAAAGCAGTTTTAACTCCAGACGGAAAACATTACGCCATAACAGGTCAAAAAATGTGGATTACCAATGGAGGATTTGCAGATGTTTTCATCGTGTTCGCACGTATTGAAGATGACAAAAACCTGACGGCTTTCATCGTTGAAAAAACCTTTGCAGGCATCAGCATGAACGAGCCAGAACATAAATTAGGTATCAAAGGCTCTGATACACGTCAAGTTTTCTTTAACGAATGTTTAGTTCCGGTGGAAAACATGCTTTCTGCCCGCCAAAATGGATTTAAAATAGCTGTTAATATTCTTAATATTGGTCGTATCAAATTAGGTGTTGCCGTTGTTGGTGGTGCGAAAGGTTCATTAAATCATGCGATTCAATATGCCAACGAGCGCAAGCAATTCGGTATTACCATTGGTCGTTTTGGCGCAATCAAACATAAATTAGCCGAGATGGCTACTCGTATTTATGCGAGTGAGACAGCTTGCTACCGAGCTGGCCAAAACATTGATGACGCCATTGAAAGCCTCATTGCCAACGGCACAAACGAAGCAGAAGCCAAACTAAAGGGTGTAGAACAATTTGCGATTGAATGTGCGATTACAAAAGTACACGGCTCAGAAGCATTGGATTTTGTGGTAGATGAAAGTCTCCAGGTTTATGGCGGAATGGGCTATTCGGCAGATGCACCACTTGAACGCGCGTACAGAGACTCCAGAATCAACCGTATTTTTGAAGGTACGAACGAAATCAACCGCATGTTGATCGTTGATATGTTGCTTAAAAAAGCAATGAAAGGCGAAATGGATCTGATGGGACCAGCACAAGCCGTCGCAAAAGAAATCATGTCTATCCCAAGTTTTGGGTCTGATGAAGACGAAGTACTTTTTGCAGCTGAGAAAAAAGTATTGGCACAGCTCAAAAAAGCCGTGTTGATGATTGCAGGGGCTGCTGTTCAGAAATTTATGATGAAGCTATCGCATGAGCAAGAAATTTTGATGAACATTGCAGATATGATTATCGAGATTTATGCAGCGGAATCCACGTTGCTACGTGTCGAGAAATTGATTGATATCAAAGGGGAAGAGGCGGTTTCATTGCAAAAAGACATGGCACATATTTACTTGAACCGTGCCGTAGAAGTTTGTCAACAAGCAGGACGTGCAGCCATCACATCGTTTGCAGAAGGTGATGAATTGCGTGTCATGTTGATGGGTCTGAAGAGATTCACCAAAATTGAACCAATGAATTTAAAAGATGCGCGTCGCCGTGTGGCAGATGCGTTATTACAAGAGAACAGATACATATTCTGATAGATTTTCGGCTTAGAATCAACAACTAGAAATCAATAAACCAGCTTCTGCTCTTGGAGGCTGGTTTTATTTTTTTAGGAATTTGCTGATTTTGAAATTTATTGAGTCGTTAAAAAGTATTTCGAATGCTTAAACGAAGACTTCTTCTCTCCTTTCGCAAGAATCATGTATTTTTGGGGTAAGTTCTTCATTGGTTATAAATTTTCAATGTTCTAGCTACATTCTTTATGATGTCAATTATTGTTCAAGATGTGTATAAGTCGTACGGTACGCATACGGCGCTTCAGGGAATCAGTTTTGAGGCAAAAGCGGGAGAAATCATTGGATTTCTTGGGCCGAATGGAGCGGGAAAATCAACGACGATGCGTATTCTTACAGGCTATTTGGAGGCAAGCAGCGGAACTGTTCAAATTCAAGGGGAAACGGTACGACCTGACTCCGTGGCGACCAAAAAGCACATTGGCTATCTTGCCGAGAACAACCCGTTGTATTTGGAAATGTATGTCAAAGAGTTTCTTTCTTTTTTATGCGACATCCATGGTTTTTCGGCAAGCAAACGAAAAGAACGTATCCAGGCATGTATTGAAGCTGTCGGATTGCAAGAAATGCAACACAAGAAAATCGGTGCTTTATCCAAAGGATATCGCCAGCGTGTGGGATTGGCACAAGCTATTTTGCATGACCCCGCTTTGTTGATTTTGGACGAACCTACTACAGGGCTTGACCCCAACCAACTTATAGAAATCCGTGAATTAATCAAATCTTTGGGGAAAAACAAGACTGTACTTCTGAGTACACATATCATGCAAGAAGTAGAAGCCATTTGTGACCGGATTTTGGTGATTCACCAAGGCAAAATCGTTGCAGATGCTACAAAAGATGCCATCTTAGCACAAGGACTCCGTGTTGAAGATTGGTTTATTTCCTTGACCTCTTCTTAATCTACCCAGATTATGCCCTGATTCGGCTTGTTTCATGGATGAAAATATGGCTAGAATCAAAAAGCTCCATAGAGGCAAAATATAGGTAGATAAGCAAACGGGACACGTATCAAATAATCGTACATTTTCGAATCAACCCATAATACAAGCCCCTATAGGGGCGAAAAATGTGTCCAACCAATAACAGAATAGTAGCGCAGGATGTATCGGCAATTAGGGATTTTAGCCTTTTTCACAGGCTAGTGAAATACGAAAATCCTGCCACAAAAGAAGTATTTATTTTTGTGAATATCCGAAAAAATAGATACATTGCATAGGAGAAATTACATCTCCGTCGTTACCGAAAAACGTCACGAGTAGGCTAACTATTTAATTCCCCCATTATCTTATGAAAAAATTTTCCCTCTCCTTATTAGCTATTGTTCTATTCGCAACTTCTTGTAAAAAAGAAATGGCAACCTTCCAACGTGGAACATTGGAATCATTCGAACAACCCCAAAAAGTAGCAATCGCTCCGAAAGCAGTTACTGTGAATGAAGAAGTCGCTGTTGCACCAACAGCCCTTGAAAAACAGGAAGTTGTACAGGTTACAGAAGAAATTCAGACTGTAGTTGAAAAACACATAGTAGTTGTAACACCAGTACTACCTAAAAGTCAGGCAAATGTCCAGGCAACTCTAGCCCCGACTTCTGCTGAGCAAAAACTGAACGTCAAAGAAAAAATCGCTGTTAAGGCAGTAAAAAAACAACTTAAAAAAGAAGCAACTGCTCCTTTAGCAGAAGGTAAAAGTCAACTAATTGCCTTACTTTTAGCCTTATTGGTTGGTGTTGTTGGTGTCCACCGTTTTTATCTTGGCTACACTAAAGAAGGTATTATACAGTTACTTACCGGTGGTGGTTGTGGCGTTTGGACGCTCATTGACATCATCCGCATTGCAACTGGAGATTTAAAACCAAAAGATGGCAACTATACCGAAACGCTTTAATTTTTTACGCTTCAAGCAGATTGCTCTCGTAGGAATTCCATTTATTCTACTTGGTTTGCCCGAAAACTATTTGCACGGCAAAGAATCCATCTGCATTTCTAAAGTTTTTTTTGATATAGAGTGCTATGGTTGCGGAATGGGAAATGCGATTTTTCAGCTTCTTCATTTCAATTTTGAGGAAGCCTATCATTTTAATAAATTGAGTTTTGTTGTATTTCCCTTGCTCGCCTACACCTATATTTCTGAGGTTATCAAAGCATTTACGACAAAAAAACCGATGTAGTCCATGCATCGGTTTTTTTGTGTCCTTCATTTTTGAGATAATCTAACTCTCCTATTTTACCACAAAAAACAAAACAACTTCATTCAAATCGTTGTACCTTGCTTATCCAATCTGGATAACTATCTCGTATGCAGTTACCTCGTTCACAAGGCAGTCAAATTTCATTCAGTGGCTACTTTTTTGATCAAAATCAACAAATAGAGTCACTTTTAGCTTCCGTTTCTACGGCGTTTTCGAGACGTATTTATATTGCTGATGAGCGCCCCGTTGCAGAGACGCGCGCGCATTTCTCGGCTCTTTCTGTTTTGTCTTTTTCGTCGTCCGCAGAATATTATTTACGGGAGTCTGTTGTACGTGCAAAACCTGTTTGCGATGCCATTTTACGCACATTTCATCAAGAAAATTCGCCTCTTTTGCTCTTTATAGAAATGACATGGGCTGTTCGGACACCATCTGGCGATATTTATCTACGCGAACTACAAGAGGCATTTCAATCTTTATTAGCACAAAATCCAGACTTATCCATCATCTGTCTATACAACGAATCCATTTTATTGGAAGAACAACTTTGGCTCAGCTTATTTGCACATCCTACCATTTTGAATGAGTCGGGCGAGGTTCTGACTAATCCACATTATTTACCGCCGGAACTCCGAAGAAAAAACCAACTCAAACCCCGTTTTTCCTACTGGCTTCAGCAACTCGACCCGTACCGAATGCCTACCGCGCCCTCGTCTTCAGGAAATGCAAGCATCGTTTTACAAGATGCTTACCCCTTGGAAAAACCCTTCCAGACGCGTGTCGCACAAGGAAACGAAGGACGTTGGAAAATCCGGTGTTTTGGTGAACTAAGAATCCATCGTGAAAACGGTGAGTTAATCGAATGGAATACCAAAGCGGGCGCAACGAAAAAAATCAAAACGTTATTTGCCTTTTTGCTGAGCCGTGGAGACCGAGGAGCCACAGCGGAAGAATTGGCAGATTTACTTTGGCCAGATGCCGACGACAGTGAGCAAGCTCTCAACCGTTTGTACCACGTTGTTCGCTATTTGCGCTTGGTTTTGGGCGGACAACAGGAAACAAAAAACGCGTCTTTTGTCGTCCACCAAGGAGCGACCTATTATCTCCGTCTGCCGTTTGATAGTTGGATTGACCTTCCTATGTTTCAGGAATTGTGTTTCAAAGGAAATCAATTTTTGAAAGAAGGACTTTTGGAGCAAGTACGAATTTGCTACGAGTCTGCGGAGCGTTTGTATAGCGGCGATTTATTTCAAGATATTCCGGCGAAATACATTGACAGCCAAGAAAACGATTGGTTGTGGAGCAGGAGATATTGGTATAAGGAGATGTACCACAAATTACTGTACAGTTTAGCATCTATTTACCGACAAATGGGTGATTTGTCCTTGTCCTTAAAATATTGCGACAAAGCGCTTTCAGAAGACCCAAGTTTAGAAGCAGCGCACAAAGAAAAGATGCTTTCGTTGGCAGCCTCCCAACGTTTTGATGCACTGCATCGGCAGTACCGTATCTATGTAGAAACCTGCAAAAAATTCAATAGCGGGCAACCGTCAGAAGAAATACGTCAAATTTATTTGAACTTATCCAAAAAAAATTGACGTACTAGCTGCATAGCGAGCAGCATTTAATCTGAAGAAGATAATGCTTATTTTTCTTTAAACTCCCTGATTTCTATTTTTTCCTGAACTTCTATTTTTTGAAAATCTTCCTCCCGAATTGGTATTCCTACTTTAAACTTTTCTATTTTCAGTTCTTTCGGATTTTCTACTTTTACCAAACTATAATTTCTATCTGGTGCTTCAAGATGTACGATTAGTCCGGGTAGTACAAAATACCTGGATGGGCCTTCACGGACAGGTATTTCTTCGGTGTAAAAAGCTATGATAGTCTCGCCGCTCAACGTTATTTCAGCTTTTTTACAGTTAAAATTGCCTATTTTCTTTACTTCTTTTTTCAGAATCCATTTTTCACTGTAAAAATCTTTATCAACCAAATAGTCCTTATTATTTAGGCTTGTTTTTAGGATGAACTTTTTGTTTGGATAATCTTTAAAAACAGCAAACTCAACCATTTGATAGGTATGTTTATTTTCGGGTTCAAATTCATCGTCCACAGAAACCTCTGTATTTTTATCTTCCATATAGTATTTGGATTGGTTGCCGTCATAGACAAGTGTATATCTAACTGGCTTTAAGAACTCAGTTTGTACATGGCTAGGCAGTTTCAACAAAAGCTCCTGAGGTATATTTACGACCTCCTCATACGTTATTTTTAGGTATATTTTCTCGTCGATTACCACTTTTTCTTCTTTGGGTGTGGGGATGGTATCTTTCTTTATTT
>CAYNRA010000046.1:0-22743 GCA_964399465.1 uncultured Cytophagales bacterium | reverse complement strand
TGGAACTGAAATAACCCGTGACTTTTCACTTATTACAAAAGGAAGAAACTCACAAACAATTACAGATCCACACACCAAAATATACAACGAACAAAATATATTTGTAGAGGAAGGTGCTGATATCAAAGCGGCTATTCTGAATGCAGAAAAAGGTCCAATTTATATAGGTAAAAAGGCCATTATTCAAGAAGGAAGCATTCTGATTGGTCCCATCTGTGTTCACGATGATTCTATGATTGCTTGGGGAAGTAAAATTCGCCCAAATACTACACTTGGGCCCGTTTGTCGTGTAGGCGGAGAGGTTGGAAATTCGATCTTCTTAGGCTATTCGAACAAAGCACACGATGGATTTTTAGGTA
The DNA here is from genome assembly GCA_964399465.1 of uncultured Cytophagales bacterium. Classification (GTDB taxonomy): domain Bacteria; phylum Bacteroidota; class Bacteroidia; order Cytophagales; family Spirosomataceae; genus CAYNRA01. The sequence goes on along the minus strand of CAYNRA010000046.1, from coordinate 22,384 downwards.
ATTCTGTCATAGGCGAATGGTGTAATTTGGGGGCAAATACGACCAATTCTAATTTAAAAAACGACTATAAAGAAGTTGGATTATACCACTATGGTGCAAGAGATATTGTTCCTTCTAGTGAGCTATTCTGTGGAACTTTTATGGGAGACTACACCAAAGCAGGGATTATGACGATGTTTAATACAGGAACAGTCGTTGGAGTGTCTTCAAACATTTATGGAGGTGGTTTTCAGGATAAATTTGTTCCATCGTTCACTTGGGGAGGAAAAACAGATGGTTATGTCCCCTATCGCTTTGATAAAGCCATAGAAGTGATTCAAGCAACAATGGCAAGACGCTCAAAAACCCTTTCATTCGATGATATCGATATTCTGACACATATTCACCAAAACAATTGGTAAAGAATGCTTTTCAAAGAAATACCTGGTCTTCATACATTGAAAGATACACTGATTCATTCGGTATCTGCGAATCACATTGCCCATGCGCAACTATTTGTAGGCCACCCTGGTGGAGTTGGCCTACCCATGGCTCTGGCTTACGCTACTTATCTTAATTGTACAGACAAGCAAGAAAATGATGCTTGTGGAAGGTGCTCCTCTTGTCTGAAGATGAACAAATTAGCCCACCCAGATGTCATGTATATTTTTCCAACTGCCGGTGGAAAAAAGGTATTATCCGAAAATCTAATGAAAGAATGGCGTGAATTTGTTCAGCATTCTCCATTTTCCTCTTTAAGCGACTGGCTGACGCACGCCCAACTCAAACAAGGAAATATTCCAGTAGAAGAAGCAAGACAATTGGTGCAGAAATTAGCTTTAAAGGCATATGAAGGAGACTACAAAATTGTCATTATCTGGTCAGCTGAATTCTTACACAATACAACCTCGAATGCACTCTTAAAACTATTAGAAGAACCCCCTTCCCAAACGATTTTTCTACTTGTCACTACAGAACGAGATAAAATTTTACCTACTATTACTTCGAGAACACAAACTGTCAGTATTCCTCAACTATCCGATAACGATATCCAAGAGTATTTAATAAATACACTCCAAGTACCTGACTTTGTAGCTCAAGAAATCACGTTTCTTGCGGACAGAAATCTACAAAAAGCTATCCAACTCATTGATAATGAACCCGATGATACACATTCTTTTTTTGTAGAATGGATGCGTTACTGTTTTGGCCAAGCTTTGGAGAAACTTGTTCCAATGGCTGAACTATTCGATGCGAAAACAAAAGAACAACAAAAAACAATCATTGAGTATAGTCTTAACATGTACAGAGAATTACTCATTTGGGTAGCAGTTGGAGAAGATTTGTCCCGTCTGCAAGGGGATACACGTTCATTTATTGATAAATTTTCAAAAGCTATCCGGACGGAATCATTGGAACAAGTAACTGAAATCTTGAACGAGGCTTATTTTCATTTGGAGCGAAATGTACGTGCCAAAATTATTTTCTTAGATATTTCTTGGAAAATCAGTCAACTGATTCGAAAATAAAAAAGGGCTTTGTTGAAAATCAACAAAGCCCTTTTTTATAGGTGTGTTTGCTTAACCAACACTTCCTTCAAGAGAAATTTCGAGAAGCTTTTGTGCTTCTACGGCAAATTCCATAGGTAATTGTTTTAAAACTTCCTTGGCATATCCATTTACAATCAAAGCAACGGCTTCTTCTGTAGGAATTCCTCTTTGGTTGCAATAGAATAATTGGTCTTCACCAATTTTCGAAGTCGTGGCTTCGTGCTCAACAGAGGCAGACGAATTATTTACCTCAATGTAAGGGAATGTATGTGCTCCACATCTATCCCCAAGTAACATTGAATCACATTGTGAGAAATTACGGGCGTTATCGGCTCTTTTCGAGATTTCCACAAGACCTCTGTACGAATTTTGGCTACGACCCGCCGAAATTCCCTTCGAAACAATTCTACTTTTGGTATTTTTACCTAAATGAATCATTTTCGTTCCTGTATCTGCTTGCTGGAAATTATTTGTTACAGCAACAGAATAAAATTCCCCAATTGAATAATCTCCTTTCAAAACAACTGACGGATATTTCCAAGTAATAGCAGAACCCGTTTCAACTTGTGTCCAAGATATTTTAGAACGATCACCGAAGCATAATCCACGTTTAGTCACGAAGTTATAAACGCCTCCTTTTCCTTCTTTATTACCAGGATACCAGTTTTGAACTGTCGAGTATTTCACCTCTGCGTTTTCATGCGCAAAAATTTCAACAACAGCGGCATGAAGCTGATTTTCATCTCTTTGTGGAGCAGTACAGCCTTCTAAATAGCTAACATACGAACCCTCATCAGCTACGATTAACGTACGTTCGAACTGGCCAGTCCCGGCAGCATTGATACGGAAATAGGTAGATAACTCCATTGGGCAACGTACCCCTTTGGGAATATAACAGAAAGAGCCATCTGAGAATACCGCAGAATTTAGTGCAGAATAGAAATTATCCTTAACAGGTACAACTGACCCGATGTACTTCTTGACTAATTCAGGGTGATCTTGAATAGCTTCTGACATAGAGCAGAAAATAATCCCTAATTCACCTAATTTAGCACGGAACGTAGTCGCAACAGAGACTGAGTCAATGACTGCATCAACAGCTACACCGGAGAGTATTTCTTGTTCTTTCAGTGAAATCCCAAGACGCTCAAAAGTACGGCGCAACTCAGGATCAATTTCATCAAGGCTAGCTATTGTTTTCTTTTGCTTAGGGGCTGAATAATATTTAATTGCCTGAAAATCAACAGGTTCATAATTGACATTAGGCCATTTTGGTTCTGTCATTTTTTCCCATACGCGGTATGCTTGTAGTCTCCACTCGAGCATCCATTCTGGTTCATTTTTCTTTGCAGAGATAAACCGAACGATGTCTTCACTCAATCCTGGAGGCGCTTCATCTGCTTCAATATCTGTATAAAAACCGTATTTGTAGTCTGACGATGTTAATTCTTCTAACAGTTCTAAATCTTTGCTCATTTAAAAATAATAGTTAGTTAATTTAGTTGATGAACATAATAAAAACGCTTTATGTTCGCTTTTGTACCACAAATAATCAGTTATTTACCTTTTCAAAGGTAATATCAGCAGTTACAGTTTCACCTTGAAATTGAACAACGGTTGTACCACTAAAAGTTGTTTCCGTCAATTCTGTAATTGCAAATGATGGATTATCAATAGTAAAACTTAAAAAAGTAAATTTATCAATCGTTAATTTTTTAGTTGCTTCATTGTATGCCCAATTCCCTGTATAGATAAGTTGTGGGTCATTAGGTGAACATTTGGATGTCCCCTCTGTTAAGTCAAATTTACCATTGGCGTATAATTCAAGTAAATTATCCAAGACACATGGATTTTGAGCACTTACCACATCGATTTCAGCACCATCTATTTTCGCAATTCCGCGGACTACTTTCCATTGTATTGAGGCACCTCCTGCGAGTAGTTCTTGATCTGATTTGGCAGGTTCGGTCAACTCACAACCCAAAAACAAAAATTGTGAAATAAACAATACTACTAAAAAAGCTCCTTTTTTCATTCTCCTTAACTTGTTAAAATATGATAAATATGTCGGGCAACTTCGCTTGAAGCGCCTTTTTCTCCTAATTCTGAACGTAATTTTTGGTACTCAGATTGCTGAAAAGCTCTTTTCTTCTCATTATTTGAGAGTTCATGCAAGGCAATTGCAACTTTTGGAGCTGTAAAATTATACTGGATAAGTTCTGGAACTACCTTCTTACCACATAAAATATTCACGAGCGAAATAGACTCAAGTCGTAAAATAATGCGCGCTAGAACATAAGTCAAAAAATCCGTTTTATAAACTACCACTTGAGGAACATTGAACCATGCCGTCTCTAGAGTTGCAGTTCCTGATGTAACAACAGCCAAACTTGCTTGACTCAGTAGCTCATAGGTTTCATTGAAACGAATCTCGACGTTTTTGTATTTTCCTAAAATATCTATATAAATATTTTTTTCTAATGTCTGTACACCCGCAACAATAAACTGATAATCGGATACATACTTCGTTACCTCAAGCATTATTGGCAGACAACGTACCACTTCTTGTTGTCGACTTCCGGGCAGAAATACAATTGTTTTCTTTCTGTTCTCATTCCTTTCTTGAACAGATTTACCCGTCAAGACAAAAGAAGAAAGTTCATCTACCAGTGGATTTCCAACGTAGGTGACATCAAAATAACCTAACTTCCGAAAAAAATCGACTTCAAAAGGGAAGATGACAAAGAGATGGGTAACATTCTTTTTAATAATTTCAACTCTTTTGGCATTCCAAGCCCATAGTTTTGGGGCTATGAAATAAAAAACTGGTATGTTTTTTTTCTTTGCCCAAGCAGATAAACGTAAATTAAATCCGCTAAAATCAATTAAAATCAACGCATCTGGTCGAAAAGTGAGGATTTGTTGGTGGCAATCTCTTATTTTTTTAAACCAAAAAAAGGGATTTTGTACAATTTTTAACCAACCCATTTGTGCGGTAACAGCTGTATCAACGAATGTTTGTACACCGGCAGCCCGCATATTAGGTCCGCCCCATCCTCCGAAAGCACTCGAATTGTCAGCTCTGTTGAGTGCCTTTACAAGATTTGCACCGTGTATATCACCTGATAATTCGCCTGTTACCACAAAATATCTCATGCCTGATGCAATTCGCCCATGTATTCTACAAAATGATTCGCAGTTTCTACCAATTTTAATTTATATAACTGAACTCCATATTCCTCCGCTAGAACAGGCTGTAAAATACCCCAAATAGCTAAAATAAAGTTTTCTGTACTTGGCAAAACACCTGCAAGAAATGGAACGTCCGTATTTAAGAACTTATGGTCAACTTTATCAATAATCTCTTGTTTCGTTATCTGGCTGAGGGTTTTAAGATCCATTACAAAGCCAGTTTCCGGATTTACGTGACCACCAACCGTCACAAATAACTCCCAATTATGTCCGTGAAGTTGAGAACAAGGGCCAAATATTTCAAAATTCTTCTCAATACTCCAATCTGAACGGTAAAGCCGGTGTGCTGCATTAAAAGTCTCCCGACGTGTAATGTATAACATGAATAGGTTTTTTATTTTTTTGCAAAATTACCATCATTGATACACATTAACAAATTATCATAAATTATGAACTAAAATACTGATAATGAAATGCTTGACCCTAATTAATTATTAGAAAAATTCAATTTATACTTGATTTTATTCAGTTTAATTTACATCAATTCATTTAATTTTGTGCAAACACCACACAATGATACTTTTACACGGGATAAACGGAAATCTAGGCAAGGCTCTTTTAGCTCATTTACTCGAACAAAAATCAACAGAAATTGTAGTGATACATTCTGATGATGCGCAGAATCTGTCTCATCACACAGAAAACATTCTTCCTGTATCGGAGAAACTAGCCATCCAATGGATTAGAGAAAATGGAGAAAACTTGGAAGCTTGCATTCTTCTTGATGACTCAAAAGAGCATTTTTTGAATCAATTTTCCACATTTTACTTGTCTTTTTTTAAGCAAGTTTGGCGGCAATGTGTCGAACTTGACATTCCTTTTATTTATTCGTCAACGTATGAAACATACGGTGACGAGGAACAAATTTGTGAAGGTAATGAATTAACCTTATCGGATTTACGTCCAACTTCTCTATTTGGACAATGCAAACACACGTTAGATCAGTGGGTAACTAATCAAGCAAAAAAGCCTTATTTCTGGGCTTCCCTTAAAGTATCAGAGCAATATGAGCTTGCTGGAGCCCCTCAGTTTGAGGAATTCCAACAAGTTCAAAATGACATTTTCGTCCCTATGGTATCTATTCAAGATACTGTTTCAATTATCTATTATCTACTCCGTTACCGTAGAAATTCAGATATTTACCACGTGACGTCCAACCAATGGTTGCCTTTGTCTTTTGTTAGAAAAATAGCTAGTGTAGACCAAAGTATTCCACTACATGGATTACCTAAAAAATGTACAATAAAAACTAGTAAACTCAGGAATATTGGTTATTCGACACCTTTCCAAGAAATTCCTATCAAAAAATCGTCCACTGTACTCCAAGGGTAGACCAACGGCCAGGCTGCAAGACAAACCCGTGTTCTTGATAAATCTGGTTGAGTATATTGGTAACATCTGCAAACACACGCGTATTTTTATGAATGTATTGCGTCCGAATATCTACCAAGTAAACATCTTCGTAGGGAATCGGGGCTGAGGCGGCATTCCATTGATAGCTTCCCATTCTATCTTTCCATGTAAACCAAACAGAGGCAGTCCATTTTGGTAAAATCTGTGAAGTCAGCCCCAAAGAAGCTTTGTTTCGAAGGAAATTCAACGTATAAAACGATTGAAAACCTTCTTCCTTTCTATCCGCAAAAATATACGCATAATTCATTTGAACAACTGGAAGCCACTTACTATCGCTGGATAGAATTTGTGTTAATTTCCATGTGGCAGCCATTTCAAAACCACCCAAATTGATATCATCAATGTTTTCCATGGTTGGTACGGGTAGCTCAGGTCGTTTTACTTTATCGATGGCATTCGTAGTTTTTTTATAGAAAACAGATGTAATCAATGCCAACTGTGGTGTATTCCATTTTGCTCCAATTTCCATGCTTGTTGCTGCTTCTGGTTTTAAAAGCGGGTCGGCTTTGACCGTCGAGGTATTCAAGTATAACTCTGTAAAAGTGGGTAAGCGCAACGAACGATTGATAGACGAATAAATATTCAGTTGCTCGTTCCACCTATAGGAAACATCTACACCTGGGTAAAACGCATTCTCAAATTGTGAATTTACATTAAACAAGGTGCCACCAACAACCGTCCATTTGTCCCAAGTTTTCAGGTGCTCAAGGAAAAAAGAATAATTATCGCGTTGCAAGCCTTTGGAATAAACTTGTTGGAAATGACCAGGCACAGGTATTGGTTCACGCGGTTCACCGAGCCGGTTACTCAAAACAGATTCTACGCGGTAAGCGGCTCCGATAGTCGTTACGCCCGCATTCCACCTCCATTTTCCTTTCCAATCCAATTCACTTACTTCCGTTTCGTGGTAATTTACGGCTGACGGATTGGTGAAGCGATATGCATCAAAATCGTACATGTCCGTATGCGTTCGTTGCATAAAACTTAGTTGAGATTGAAAAGCGGGAGTCACGTCCCAAACCCATTTTCCGGTAAAGTAACGGGAAGCCACTTCTTCGTACTGCCGATTAAACATGGGGTGATAAAAGTTGGCAGCCTCAAACTTATTTCCCATCGCACCACCTTGTAAAGTAAACCGATGATTTTGCGTAAAAAGCGTTGTTTGTGCAAAAGCTGACCATTTATCAAACGCAGTATTTGGCATATAACCATCTTGTTTAATGCCTTCCAGTGCAAAGAGTGACGTTTGGTTTTGTGTTTGTAGGTGACCTGTTCCTTGTAATTGGCGCAATCCGTACTGCCCTGCAACCGCTTGTACTTGCAAAGAAGTAGGTTGTTCTTTTTTCGTGATGATGTGAATTACACCTGAGAAAGCACTTGGCCCAAAAACCCGTGACGCACCTCCTTGCAGCACCTCAATTCGTTCAATACTTGAAAACGGAACGGGTAAATTGAGAGAATGATGCCCAGTCTGCGGATCATTCATTTTGATACCATCTACTAAAATCAGTGTTTGGTCGTAATGCCCACCGCGAATACTAATATCTGCTTGCCCACCCAAAGGAGAGCGAGAACGAACATCGACATTCAATGCATATTGGAGGATTCCGTCCAACGATTTTACGGGTGCTTCTTGAATCTGCTTGGCGGTAATCACCGTAACATTTCGTCCCGTTTTTTTCAAATCTACGCCTTGCAAATTTGCTGTCACAGAGACTTCAGATAAATCTAAGGCTAGGCTATCTGACTGACAAAAAGCCGAAAAAGAATTGGCAAATAAACTATATGCCAAAAAATAATGTATGTTTTTCATTTTAATAAAGACAAAGTAAACGTTTCAATTTATTTTTAATAAAGTATCTAATAACTTATTAATCAATTCATTGAAACAAATTCTTCTTCTTTACTTGTGGATAAAAAGCGGCGGGAAGCTTCTTGGTAATCTATTTTACCAGAAGGCATTTTAGGTATTTCTTCTACCCATTTCAGGAAAGAAGGACATTTTGATTTAGGTAGTTTTTGGTGTAAAAATACTTGCAGTTCTCTGGCAAATTGTGGTGCGTAAGAAAATGGAGAAGAAGTTGTAAAAAACAAAATTAGTTTTGAAATTCCTTTGACTTTGTATTCTAAAACGAGCACATCTTGAACATCTGTGAACGATTTTGCAACGGATTCAATTTCTTGTGCAAAAATATTAACCCCTCTCCGATTGAAAACACGACCTCCTCTTCCTAAAACTAGTAATTTTCCATCTTCCCACTCGCCCAAATCACCGACAGTTGCCTTTTTCCCACGGTAAGCAGGTGACACATACGGGCTTGATACGGCTATTTCTCGTCCTTTTATTTCAATTTCTACCTGAGGAAATGGTCGACCAACAGAAAAAGGATTTAACAGTAACTCTTCATTTTGATGGTAAGAGATATGTCCTAACTCGGCTGCACCATAATATTCTGTTATCTGAGCGTTCTCAAAATTCGCAAGCAGAGATTGAGCCAAAGGAATCGAAAGTTTTTCACCGGCTGTAACAACTGAACGAACCCCCGCAAAATTTACCTTTTGTTGAACGATGAGTTGTAAATGAGAGGGAACAAAAAATACAGAGGTAATTTTCTCCTTTTCAATACATTCTCCCCATTTTTTCGCTTTAGATAATTCGACAAAAGTGACAGTTCCACCAGTCCAAAGCATGTGCAATGCAGCATTGGCATTGGCGGAATAACTAAGCGCATCCAATACCATCAGATGATCCTCCTCTGAAATTCCAAAAATGGAACTTTGATAAGGGAATGCCGAAAACCAAGCTTGATAATCTTTCCAAATTAATTTAGGCACACCCGAGCTACCGCTTGAAAGAACACCAAGAAAAATCGTTGTTGAATCTAATTTGGGTAAACTCAGATCTGATCCAATGGACGAGAATGACATCTCTGTTTCCGGATATTCTGAGCAAATTGCACAATCTGCATGTGATTTTAGGAAGGCAAAATAATCGTTTTGTACTTCTTTTGGCGCAAGAATACCTACTTTGCCTACAGCCATCAGAGCAACCCAATCAATGCAGTTTTGAATTGGCGAAGCATGATTTACTACCCAGTGAATGGCATGTTGAGCTTGAAACCAATGCGCTTTTTTTAGGATAGAAGCATGTAATGTCTTATAATCTACGGATTCATTTCGCCAAAAAAGCGCTTTTTTCGTAGGATTAGTTTGAGCAAAAGATTCTATTTTTTCTAAAAGCATAACCTATTTATAATACCGAAGTAAAACGGCAGCTCCTAGACCACCTGCAGCTGACATGGCAAAGATTCCCCATTTTCCACGAATGAACTGCAAGGCTTTGGTCAAATGGAGTACACCAATAGCACCTGAGGCTCCAAAAGGATGTCCGTACGCCAAATTGCCGCCAAAAATATTTATTTTCTCTGGATTTACCTGATATTTCTTTTGGAATGCTAGGGGCTTTAGAGCAAATGACTCGTTAACTTCCCAGCAATCAATATCTTGTACGGCTAATTCATTTTCCATCAATAGTTTTTCAATTGCTTCCAAAAAAGCAATGGGTGCGTAAGCGGGTTCCACGGCTACGTAACGGACTGCCACAACCTCACAAAGGTCTTTGACTGAAGCCAAGTTATCCTCCGAAACTGACTTAAGAACCAATACGCACGCACCATCTTGTTTATGCGCTGTATTTGTCGCGTTTATAACATGTAATTGCCTAGAAACAAGTGACTTCCATTTTTCATACGAACGATTAGATGGCAATGTCTCATCGACATTCACACCATTTATAGGAAGAATACATTCCTTCAAATAGGGATTTTCTACAGAATGTATTGCTTTTTGATGGGATTGATACGTCCAGTCAGCCATTTCTAGCGGAGTAATCCCTAACTCTTCTGCTAAATTAGCTGCTGCATGTAGGAGAGATACATTCAAAGCTGGTGGGGCAAACTGAGCGATTTCATATTGTGAAATAGAATCGTCATAACGAGGGTCATTTTTTTGGTAGTTTCGAGATGGAGCAAGCGTATTACTTTCCATTCCGCCGACAAAAACACATGCGCTTTGCCCTGTAATAATTTGTGCCATTCCTACTTGTATTGCCTTCAATGCTCCTGCACATTGGCCATCGAGGGTAGTTGCAAGAACCTGAATGGGTAAATCCGCTTTCAGGGCTACGTAACGCGCCATATTTCCACCTGTACCGAGTGAAGTTGCAAGGAGAAGGTCATCCGGCGAATGAAAACGCGCTAATTCTTTAACAAGAGAAGCTGTTAAGTCTTCGGGAATTGTTTTCTTCCAAATTCCTCCTTTTTTTCCGATGGGAGAACGAAGACCGCCTTGAATAAAAATATGTTTATTTCTCATCATTCATTCAAAAAAAAACAGCCAACAAAGCTGGCTGCCTTTCAAACCTATCATTTATTCAACCACTCTTCCTCCAAATGGAGAGAAGAGATAACCTAAAGTTTTTTATCTATAACAAATAAATTGCTTACAACAAAAATTAAAAACAAAAATACAACTCCATTTTGGAAATTCCAAGTGTATAACCTAGTTAGGTTCGATTTTTAAGAATAATTCATTAATTTTGTTGGTTTACAACAGACATATTCACACAGATGACTCCAAAAGAACTTGGCTTTTTTTTTCCAGCAGAATGGCATACACACCGAGCAACTTGGTTGACATTTCCGAAGAATGAAGCAACTTGGGAAGACCGATTCGAGCGTATTTACCCTGCCTATTTTGAATTTATCAAAATTCTAACTCTATCTGAGCGAGTAGCTATCAATGCGCACGACGAGAAATTGATTCAAAAGATTCGCCAATTAATGGAGCGATACGATGTAACTGCAGAAAAGGTAGATTTATACGCCTTTCCTACGAATGATTCTTGGTGTCGCGACCATGGTCCCGCCTTTTTAATTAAGGAAAATTCCTCCGAACGAATGATTGTAAACTGGACTTACAATGCGTGGGGAGGTAAGTATCCACCCTATGACTCTGATAATAATCTTCCCATTCGCATAGCCGAAACACTCGGTTTACAGTATGTTACACCCAATATTGTCATGGAAGGTGGAAGTGTTGAATTTAATGGTGCAGGGGCATTGATGACTTCCAAGGTTTGCTTATTAAACCCGAATAGAAACCCACATTTATCTCAAGCAGAAATTGAGAAAAATTTACGAGATTATTACGGGGTTGAACAAGTTTTATGGGTATCTGAAGGAATTGTTGGAGATGATACGGATGGACACATTGATGATACTACTCGTTTTATCAATGTAAATACAGTACTCACAGTCACGGAAAATAACCGTCTTGATGCAAATTTCGAACCATTGAAACAAAATTTAGAGGATCTAAAACGCCTGAAACTTCTGAATGGAGAATCGTTGAATATCATTGAACTACCCATGCCAGACCCCGTCATTGACCAAGGTGAGCGTTTACCAGCATCCTATGCAAACTTCTATATTTCCAATGGGCATATAATTGTTCCGACTTACCGATGTAAGCAAGACGATGTAGCGCTAAAAATCATCGAAACTTGTTTTCCAAATCGTAAAATAGTTGGAATAGACTCCACAGAAATTATTTGGGGTTTGGGTAGCTTCCATTGTTTATCGCAACAAGAGCCCATGTCTAAGGTTGCACAACTACAATAAATTAGCTATTTTTGAGTTAATTCTTTGAAAAATACTATTTTTCAAAGAATTCTATTATTTGTGTGTACGCAGTTTCGCTATTAATAAATAGTCACACCCTGTGTTTAATTTACTTCCGAGTTACCTCATTTTTACTTGTTTTTAACAACTAAAAATGCTAAACGTGTCTTTATATGCTATCTAAGAAAATAGGTATTTATGCCTGCATTCCTCTTCTCATTTTATCGTGTCAAACACTTAAAAAACCTATTTCTATTGCGATAGATTCTACCCAAACAATACAACAAATAGAAGAACCCACTCAGACAAGAATACCTGCTTTAACTTTTGGTGAACATCCCGTATTCAAGGACGAATTTTCTCTATTTGTACAATCTAGGGCAGTTGGGGATAGTATTCCGAACGATTCTATTTTTAATGAATTTTGCAAAACGTACCGCTATTATTTAGAAGCACAAAATCGTGGTTTCTTAAAGGATCCTACCACGAAGGAAGAAATAGAAGCCTACAGTGTTTACTTGGCTGAATCAGCCTGGGATGACGAAATAGAGATAGAGCGAATGACTCAAGAAGCATTTAAACGTTTCACCGAAGAAGTCGAGCTTGCTCATATATTAGTTAAAACGCCTACCTTGACACCTATTGGCAGTGAAGAGGATTTACAGAGTAAACGAAAGATAGAAGCGATTCGAGATAGAATTATAAAAAAAGAGCTTTCGTTTGAAGAGGCTGCACGTCTGTATTCAGATGATACAATGACAAATAAGAAGAAAGGTGATTTGGGATGGTTTGGCCCCATGCAATTGGTATATGCATTAGAAAATGAAGCATACAAACTACCTATCGGTGGATTATCAAAACCCATACGAACATCGAATGGATACCATCTCTTATTCGTTCGTAACAAACGCCCCTATAGTGGAAATGTGACAGTACGACACCTGTTGAAAAGTAGTCCTGTAAACGCAGACACTTTGAGTAAGCAACAAATCATACATTACCTTGACTCATTAAAAAATGAAATACAATCTGGGAAACTACGGTTTGAGTCTGCAGTAAATAGCCATTCTGATGATTTCAAAACTAAAACGAATGGAGGCTTATTACCCTCATTTGGGATTGGTTCACGCTACGAACAACGTTTTGAAGAAGCTGCATTTCGATTAACCCAGATCAATGAAATTGCGGGGCCAATTGAAACACAAAGTGGCTTCCATTTGATTCAGTTAGTGGACAAACAAACATTAGACTCCACTGAAGCATTACGCCTACTTATTGAGGATAAAATAAAAACAGATTCTCGTGGGGAACATTTGTTGGCTAGTTCAAAACAAAAAGCAAAGAATAGTCTTGACTGGCAAACGAATCAAAAGATGCTAGATTCTTTATTAAACTACATACCTCCTACTATTCTTCAAAAAAAGTGGCAAATAGATTGGCCTTCTGCCATTCAGAATGACAATGTATTTGTACACAACTACGGGAAAATAACCTTTGAAGCATTAGGTGACTATCTATTTGAAAGACAAAGTATTGAGCCCATTCCAAGTGGTATAACCGCGCGAAATTTTGCCTACAAATTAGTGACTGACTTTGAAACCCAAGAATTAAAAAAGGCATATACCAACTATTTATTAAAAATAGACACGTCTTTTGCAAATCAACTAAAATTACATCAGATAGAACTTGTTAGTAAATTAATTTTGAATGAGGAAGTCATAGAACGGTCAGTTTCAGACACATTGGGACAACGTCAACTATTTGAAAAACATAAACAAAACTACGTATTAGCGAACCGTATGGAAGGTATCGTTATGGTTTCAGATAGTACCCGTTTTTTAGATATGGCTAGTGAATTACTAAATGAGGAAAAGCCCTATCCTTTGCGACGCGGAATTGTTCCATTTTACTTTAAGCGAGATCAAGCTGATTTAGATGAAGATGGGCAAAGAAAGCTATTGTCTTTAATTGGTCTTTTAGGCAATAACCCTAGCTATCTTGTCGAGATAGGTGGGCACGCAGATATGAATGAAAAAGACAGCATATCCTACCAAAGGGTGCGAAATGTGGTAACTTATCTTACATCCAATGGATTAGATATTACACGAATTTTAGAAGTTGACTACGGTAAGACCAGACCTATAGATCGTTTTGATTGGCAGAAAAACCAGCGGATTACATTTCAATTTTTCAGTAATAGTCGGGAAGACATTGTCAAGATAATCTCTAGTAAATATGGTGATGTTATTGCAATCAAAGAAGGCGTTTTTTCCACTTCAGACCCATTTGTTTCAAAAAATATACCCTATGCATTAGGTACCTACAGTTTTTCTCTTGATGGAAAACAATTCAGAGTGATAGTAGATAAATTATTACCTGCACGTTTGAAGACCTTACGAGAGGTTCGTGGCCAAGTAATAAATATGTATAGAAAATACCTACAAGATGAATTTGACCGTAAATTAGCAGAAAAATACCCGTTGAAAATGACAGGTAACACAATTGAAGAACTTTTTAACACTATCCAGAAATAAACTATTTATGAAACATCTGTTTCTTTTTGTACTATGTCTTTTTCCTTTCCTGAGTAAAGCACAGAAGACCCAAAATGTAGACAAAATCGTCGCAAAAATTGATAGCTACTATATTCTAAAGTCCGAAGTAGAAGATCTTCAGGTAAAATCAAAACAGCAAAATCAGCCGATTAGTCGTTGTCAAGCCTTGGAGTCATTGGCGGTACAAAAACTACTTGTTGCCAAAGCGGAAATTGACTCAGTAATCGTTGAGGAAGCACAAGTAAGTGATCAACTAGATGCACGTATGAACGAGATGGTTCGGATGTATGGATCTGAGAAAAATATCGTAGAACAGTTCGGAAAATCGTTGGAAACACTCAAAGCAGAGGTACGGGAGCAAGTTCGGGAACGATTAACTGCTAACAAAATGCAGCAGACGATTACACAAGATACCAAAATTACCCCGAATGAAGTACGTAAATTCTTTAGTAAATTCCCAAAGGATAGTATTCCAATTTTACCTGCTGAGGTAGAACTACAACACCTCGTCCGATTCGGAAAAATCACACGCGCCCAAGAAGACGAGCTTATTGCCCGATTAAAAAGCTACAAAGAACAAGTTGAGAAAGGAGCAAAGTTTGAAGATTTAGCTTCTGAGTTTTCAGAAGATGTAGGCTCTCGCCAATTCGGTGGCGATTTAGGTTTTGCCAAACGTGGAGTCATGACGCCTCCTTTTGAGGCTGCTGCGATGAAATTAAAACCCAATGAAATGTCTGACATCGTAAAATCAGAATTTGGGTATCACTTGATACAAACACTGGAAATTCGTGGGCAAGAATACCGAGCACGGCATATTTTACTTCGTCCTGACTACAATCGTCTAGATTTAACGGAAGCAAAGGCGTTCTTAGATTCTATCCGCACGGTCATCATTAAAGATAGCCTCCGATTCGATCAAGAGGTACGTAAACACACAGAAGACGAATCAACACAATTTACAGGCGGTACTTTAACAGATTACCAGACGGGTTCAAGTAAACTTGCCCTTGACCTTTCTATGGAGCCTAATCTTTATTTTACTGTAGATCCCATGAAAGAAGGAGACATCACAGAACCAGTAAGTTACAGAAGTCCAGACGGAAGAACGGGTATGCGAATCATTTACATGAAGAAAAAATATCCTGCTCACCGAGCCAATCTACAACAAGATTTTGAAAAAATAAGTGAGTTTGCTCTTTCCGATAAAAGTGGGCAAATTATTGAGAAATGGTTCAAAGATGCCATTGCTGAAGTTTATATAAAGATAGACCCAGAGTACGAGAGTTGTAATTTATTTTCTACTTCCAACTAATTTTACTTGTCCCATCGTATGAATACTTATCCAAATGATGTTGCTGCTGCTGATGCCTTCAAGCAGAAATATGAAGAAATATCGCAAGAAATTAGCCAGACAATTGTGGGTCAAGAAGAGACTGTTCGTCTTTTGTTAACCTCCATTTTTTGCCAGGGTCATTGTTTGCTTGTTGGAGTACCAGGATTAGCAAAAACCCTTTTGGTTCAGACGATGGCGGGGGTTTTAGACTTGAGTTTTAACCGCATTCAGTTTACACCTGATTTGATGCCTTCCGATATTATTGGGGCTGAAACCTTGGATAAAGAAAGAAATATTAAATTTATCAAAGGGCCTATTTTTGCCCATATTATCTTAGCTGATGAGATTAACCGAACACCGCCCAAAACCCAGTCAGCTCTGCTCGAGTCCATGCAAGAATACCATGTAACTGTGGCGGGAGTTCGCTACCCAATAGCAGCTCCATTCTTTGTTCTTGCTACGCAAAACCCAATAGAACAAGAAGGAACATACCCTCTACCGGAAGCCCAGTTAGACCGATTTATGTTCATGGTTTCCTTGGATTACCCTACATTTGAACAAGAGTTATCGATTGTAAAAAATACAACATCTGTCAAAAAAATAACACCGAAACGAATCATCAATGCAGA
Organism: uncultured Cytophagales bacterium; assembly: GCA_964399465.1. Taxonomy (GTDB): domain Bacteria; phylum Bacteroidota; class Bacteroidia; order Cytophagales; family Spirosomataceae; genus CAYNRA01. The sequence continues at coordinate 5,992 of CAYNRA010000046.1, read as the reverse complement.
AGAAATACTCTATTTCCAACAGTTGGTTCGCCGAGTCCCAATTGCAGATAATGTATTGGAGTATGCTGTAAAGCTTGTACATAAAACCCGCCCAAACAGAGAGGGAGCTACTGAGATTACAAACCAATATTTGGATTGGGGGGCTGGCCCACGTGCTTCTCAAAATCTAGTCCTTGCTGCCAAATGCCATGCCTTGATAAACGGCAAGTATTCACCAGATATCGCAGATGTTCAAGCCGTCGCAGAAGCTGTTTTAAGACACCGAATTATCCGGAATTTTAGAGCAGAGGCTGAAGGACAAACCGTTGAGAAAATTATTGCACAACTGCTTTAACCCATTGCGCTATTTCTAAAGCGCGCGAACCATCCCCGTGAATGCAGATTGTTTCTGCTTCTAGGAGGATGGTTTTTTTATCGATTGTTTGAATAGGCAAACCTTGAACCAAGCGCGTAATCTGCTCTTTCACACGTATTTCATCTGTTAAAACTGCTCCTTCCAAACTTCTATCTGCCAAAAAACCATCTTTTGTATAAGCCCTATCGGCAAAAACCTCCGACTTGGTTTTCAATCCTTCTTCCCTGGCCTTGTCTATGAGTTTACTACCTGAAAGGCCGTATAAAATCAATTGAGAATCGTACGCCTTTATCGCTGATACGACAGCAGAAGCCACGTTCTCATCCTCTGCCGCTTGATTATACAATGCTCCGTGGGGTTTTACATGATGTAACTTCCCTCCTTTTGTTCGAATAAGCGCCTCCAATGCTCCAATTTGATACAAAACAAGTGCGTAAATTTCAGTAGGATTCAACTGTAATTTCCGACGACCAAAGCCTTGTAAATCTGGGAAACTGGGATGAGCACCCATATTTATACCATATTTTTGGCAAAGAGAAATTGTTTCTAACATCGTGGAAAAATCTCCAGCATGAAAACCACAAGCGATGTTTGCGGAGGTTATAAAAGGCATTATCGCAGCATCATTACCCATTTTCCATATGCCGAAAGACTCCCCTAAATCACAATTAATATCCATGATGAAAAGAAAATTAAGCTCAAATAGTCCGTTTGAGATAGGTAGAATAATCGGGTAAAATGATTTCGTATTCCTGATGCATCAAAGGAGAAGTCAAGAGGAAATCAGCAGAGGAACGATCGCTAGCCATCATGATATTCCAGGTTACACCTAAACGAAGAAGTGCCTTTATGTCTGGATCATGGGGTTGCGCAGCCATTGGATCCCAAAAGAAAATCAACATATCAATCTCACCTTGCGCAATCAAAGCACCAATTTGTTGGTCGCCTCCCATAGGGCCACTAAGTAACTTCGTAACGGGAACGTCAAGTACGTCCTCTAAAAGTCTTCCAGTTGTTCCTGTTCCAAAAAGTTGGTGCTTGGTCAAAGTTACTTTGTTATACTTTGCCCATTCCATCAATTCCTTTTTTTTGTTATCGTGTGCCACCAAGGCAATTCTTTTTCGTTTAGGTACGATTCGTACTGACATAAGTTATATTAATTGCTTTTTTTCAAAGATAATAAACAAGTTTGACTCAAACCATTTGCCTTGCCAAATCGTTTCCCAATTGAGTAGAATGAACGAAGGCGTTCATTTTCATGTGGTCATCACACTAACTGTAAATACTACGACACTATGTCTTTCAATCATTCACATTTATCTATCCAGACACTTGGCGAATTACGCGCAGCGAACTACCAATCAAAATCCATTAAAGAAGAACTTCGAGATAACTTACTAGAAAAACTCCGAAACAAAGAACAAGTGTTTGAAGGTATTTGGGGGTACGAAGATACTGTTATTCCTGATATGGAACGCGCCATTTTGTCTATGCATCATATCAATTTATTAGGACTTAGAGGGCAAGCTAAAACACGTATAGCCCGACAAATGGTAGAACTTCTAGACGAATACATTCCCATCGTTTCAGGCTCAGAACTAAACGATGACCCTTTGAAACCACTTTCTCGCTATGCGCACGATGTTATCGCTGAAAAAGGAGACAATACGCCTATTACTTGGCTGCATCGGTCTGAAAGATACAATGAAAAACTCGCTACGCCCGATGTTTCCATTTCTGACCTTATCGGTGACGTTGACCCCATCAAAGCAGCTACCTTAAAATTACCCTATTCAGACGAACGCGTTATACACTTTGGGCTCATTCCGAGGTCGCATAGATGTATTTTTGTTATCAATGAATTACCAGATTTGCAAGCTAGAATACAGGTTTCTCTTTTCAATATCTTGCAAGAAGGAGATATTCAAATCAGAGGATTTAAGCTCCGTCTTCCGTTGGATATTCAATTTGTCTTCACGGCAAACCCAGAGGATTACACCAACCGTGGAAGCATCGTGACGCCATTGAAAGACAGAATTGACTCACAAATTGTGACGCATTATCCAAAATCAATCGAAATTGGGCGTAAGATTACACAACAAGAAGCCATCGTAAAAAAGGGACAGGCGTCTATTGTCGTTCATAGTATTTTAAAAGATTTAATTGAACAAATAGCCATTGAAGCACGCAATAGTGAGTATGTCGATGCTAAATCAGGGGTTTCTGCTCGTATGACGATTGCCGCTTACGAGAATATTCTGAGTACTGCCGAGCGAAGAAGTCTATTGAACGACGAAACTACGGTTACAGCGCGTGTATCCGATATTTATGGCGCGATTCCTGCCATTAACGGAAAGATTGAACTTGTTTATGAAGGAGAAGTAGAAGGGCCGGTCTATGTCGCACAAAGATTGATTGGAAATGCACTGAGAGCAGAATTTCTAAAATATTTTCCTGATCCTGAAAAAGCAAAGAAACGCAAAAATGGAAAAAATCCGTTTACACAAATTACGTCCTGGTTTGGGGAAGGAAATGAAATTGATTTACTCAACGATTTAACTGAAACAGAATACCGTGCGCGATTAAAGACAATTGACGGACTTTCAGAGCTTGTTGAAGCTCAGTATCCTGATTTAACGGACGAACAAGCTTACTTTTTCATGGAATTTGCGCTACATGGTTTGGCAGAATTTTCATTGATTAGTAAACAATCTTTGGACAAAGGGATTCAGTTCAAAGACCTTTTGGACAGTATGTTTGACCCAAATAAAATGGATTTCGACGAAGAATAAAAAAAGAAGCCGTGAATGCTTGGAAATCCAAATCATTCACGGCTTTTCTATATCTAAAGATAGAAATTATAATGCTGAAGAGCTCAAACTTGCTCCTAAGTATTCTCTATTCAATCTTGCGATGTTTTCCAAAGAAATTCCTTTCGGACATTCAGCTGCGCAAGCACCTGTATTCGTACATGAACCAAAACCTTCTGCATCCATTTGGGCAACCATCTTCAAGGCACGGTCTTCTCTTTCTGGCTGACCTTGCGGTAAAAGAGAAAGTTGAGAAACTTTAGCAGAAACGAATAACATAGCTGAAGCATTTTTACAAGCAGAAACACAAGCACCACAACCGATACAAGCAGCAGCCATAAATGCTTTATCTGCATCTTCTTTCGGAATTGGCAAGGCGTTTCCATCTTGTGCGTTACCTGTATTTACAGATATAAATCCACCAGAAGCAATGATTCTATCAAATGCAGAGCGATCTACTACCAAGTCTTTTACAACAGGGAAGGCAGTAGCTCTCCAAGGTTCAACAACAATCGTATCACCATCTTTGAAACTTCTCATGTGAAGTTGACATGTAGTTACGCCTTCCAACGGGCCATGCGGGCGACCGTTGATGTGCATCGAACACATACCACAAATACCTTCACGGCAGTCATGGTCGAATGCAATAGGTTCTTTGTTTTCTTCAATCAAACGCTCATTCAGAACGTCAAACATTTCAAGAAACGACATATCTTCCGAAATTCCAGGTACATCGTATGTTTCTAATTTACCTTTGACGTTCTTATTTTTTTGACGCCAAACTTTCAATTTTATTTCCATAATAATGGTATGATTTAAGTCTAGTTAATTTTCTAAAATGATGTATTTTTTATTGTAATAGTTTGCCAAACATCTGTTCCATAAATGGGTAGAATCATTGTGAATATCCTCATGGAAAAGCAAAGCAGATTGATTCTGTATAGGTTTTAGTTCAACTATTTCCCACTGAACATTCTCTAATTTAGTTCTTCTTTCTTGTACCTCATTGCTGTACTTCTGTGGAATTTGTTCCCGGTATTCCCGAATAAGTACCTTAAAATTAGGGGAAAACCGTAGCCAGATAGAAGTAGCTAGAACGACTAATATACTTACAGCTGCAGTTTTAAAATCAATTTTGCTTTCTCTAACTCGTCTACCAAATTGCGCTTTTAAAGCTACAAATAATAGAAACCATCCAGTTACGATTAGAATATGAATAATATTCATCACTCTACCTGGAAGACTCCCATACCCATAGATTGGAATAAATACCGCTATAAAAACAGCTACAATCCAGACGAATCCAATCCAATACCAAGGAGTTGAAGCTAAGAGTTGATTTTTCTTTTCCTGCTTATAGATAATCAAATACCAAAAAGTAATCAGTAACAAAGGAGTTTGAAAAACATAGCTTTTCATAATCAAAAGCATTTCTTGTAGTGCCTTTGTGAGTGAAAAGAAAAAGTCAGAAGACCCACTTGCTTGCATCCTAACCTCATTTCCAGGTGCTGCAACAACGATAAGAGAAGTTACGAAAGCAATCCCCAGAAGAATAAGACCATATTTTGATACTTGATTTTTAAATAACCATTGATACAAAACATAGGAAGCAATGAGCATATCTGTGATTAACATGATTACTTCACTTGACCCAGTTGTCACAAAAACGAGTCCCATAAGCGCCCAGTTTACACCAAATTTTGATTTCTTTAGCTCCATAAATGACGTTAACGTCAAAATAAGAAGTGAAACACAAATTGTTTGATAAGCACCTGATTGCCAGTAGAATCCTTCGAGATAACTTGGCATAAACCAAAGAACAAAACTGCCCATAAGAGAGCCAAAAAGTACTTTTGAGGCAACGGATAATTCAGAAAGTACTACCCAACAGAACCGAAATAGACAAAAGAGCAAAAAACTAAGAATAAGAATAGGAACTAACTTGGCAAGCCACAATTGTTTGAAAAACAGGGGGTTTGCATGAGTGATTAGTGTGCCTACAAATCTTCCTGACCATCCTAGATAGTACAGCTTTTGTGTTTCCCAAAATCCATACTTTAAAGCTGTATCAGCGAAGCAATAATCATCAGAAATAGATGGCTCATTCCAAAACGAGAAATACGTAATTGCAAAGACAATAGATACGAAAGAACCGTAAATGGCAATTGAACTTACTATTTTTGACCAATTAGTCATACTCTTTTATACAATAAAAAAGTTTCTGTGGAATATTTCCACAGAAACCAAGACCTACTTATTTATAACTTCTTTGTGCTATTTTGATGTTATCATACACCAAAGGCTCTTTGTTCAGTGCCCAATCACCATCTCCTTTGAGCTCCCAAGCAGAAACAAACATGAAGTTTTCGTCATCACGAAGTGCTTCACCGTCTTCTGTTTGGTATTCTTCCCGGAAGTGACCACCACATGACTCATTTCTAGTGAGTGCATCTAGGCACATCAACTCACCTAATTCAAGGAAATCAGCGACACGACCCGCTTTGTCAAGCTCTGGATTGTATTCATCTATATCTCCAAGGATACGCACATCCGACCAGAACTCTTCACGAAGCGCACGAATTTCAGCAATTGCTTCTTTCAATCCTTGCTCGTTTCTAGCCATACCACATTTATCCCACATGATAAGGCCTAATCTTTTGTGGAATGATTCTGGAGACTGCTTTCCTTTGATAGAAACCAATTTATTGATACGCTCACGCACCTGATTTTCTGTTTCTACAAATGCCGGGTGATCTGTTGAGATAGCCCCTACTCGGATTTCACTTGCTAGATACGCACCAATTGTATAAGGAATAACGAGATACCC
>CAYNRA010000045.1:0-23562 GCA_964399465.1 uncultured Cytophagales bacterium | reverse complement strand
CTATTAGCACTCCGCTAAATTAACAGAGATAATAGATGCAAGACCACCTTCAGATGTTTCTCTGTACTTGCTGTGCATATTTTGCGCAGTTTCCCACATACTTTGTATCACATTGTCTAATGTTACACGGGCTTGTTCGGGGTTACTTTCCAGTGCGATATGTGCGGCTGTAATCGCTTTCATTGCACCCATTGAATTACGCTCAATGCAGGGTATTTGTACGAGTCCACCGATAGGGTCACATGTCAAACCCAAGTGATGTTCCATGGCAATTTCAGCAGCCATGAGAATTTGACCGTCCGTGCCGCCTAGATAGGCAACCAGACCTGCCGCAGCCATAGATGCAGATACGCCGACCTCCGCTTGGCAGCCACCCATTGCAGCGGAAATCGTTGCATTTTTTTTGAATAAGGTACCAATTTCGCCAGCTGTCAGTATAAAATCACGGATTGACGTCGGATTTTCACTTTCTAAGAAACAATGTGCGTACATCAAAACGGCAGGAAGAACGCCCGAAGCCCCGTTGGTGGGTGCTGTTACAATGCGCCCAAAATCAGCATTTTCTTCATTTACTGCTAAAGCAAAACAACTTATCCATTTGTTTACCTGTTCAAAACTGCGAGACTGTTGGCGTAATTCCTGAATCCAATTTTCTTTTGAAGTAAAATCAAAAGCCTTTTTTAGCAGTTTGTCATGCAAACTTTTGGCACGGCGTTGCACTTGTAGCCCGCCAGGTAGGATGCCTTCTTGCTGGACACCTCGGTAAATGGCATCAATCATCTCGTTTTTCAGTGCCTCGCATTTTTCCTCAATTTGTTCCAATGAAAACCAGGTTTGTTCATTTAATAAAACAAGCTGAGGAATACTTAATTGCAACTTTTTTGTATTTTCCAATAGCGAGGAGGCAGAATGACAAGGGTATTTTGATGTAATTCTTTGATTTTCAATAGATTGGATATTGCCAATAGTGATAAATCCTCCTCCTAATGAATAATAATCTTGATTTAGTATTTCTTTTTTTGAATTTAAAGCACGGATTATCATTCCATTCGGATGATGTGGAAGAAACTCAGAATAATGAAACACGAGGTGCTTTGTCCAATCAAACGGAACTAATTTATTTTGAACGGGAAGCAGACCTTTTTGTTTTATTTCAGCGACGAGCTTTTTAAGTTCATTTCCATTGATTTCGGTAAAATCATAGCCTGCTAATCCCAAGACAACTGCAATATCTGTTCCGTGTCCTTTTCCAGTTTTGGCGAGCGAACCATACAGATGAATTCGAATTTCATCGAAGGTACTATTAGTAAGTTTTGTTTGAAAATGATTGCCAGCAAGCCAAGGACCCATTGTATGTGAGCTAGACGGCCCAATGCCTACTTTGATGATATCGAAAATGCTGATTGATTCCATGTTTATCGTAGGGTTTTCGGCAAATGTATAAAAAAAGCGACTTTATTTTTGAGATAAAGTCGCTATAAAGAAAAAAAATCTTTTTAAAACTTCATGGTTAAAGCAATTCGTTTCCTTGCGATATCAATTTCTGTTACTTTAACTTGTACTTTTTGATGCACTTTGACTACCTCATTCGGGTCTTTGATAAAGCGATTTGCCATCTGTGAGACATGTACGAGTCCGTCCTGATGTACACCAATATCAACAAAACAACCAAATGCGGTGATATTAGTGACAATGCCCGGCAGCACCATCCCAACCGATAAATCCTCCATTTTATGCACATCGGCAAATTCGAAGGATTCCAATTGTTCTCTTGGGTCGCGACCTGGTTTTTCTAATTCCGTTATAATATCCTTTAATGTGGGCAAACCAACATCACCTGAGCAGTATTTTTGCAGGTTGATTTGTTTTAATAGTGTTGAATTTTGGATTAATTCCTCCACTTTTTTACCTGTATCTTTCGCCATTTGATCCACCACGGCATATCTTTCAGGATGCACCCCCGTATTATCTAATGGATGGCTACCGCCTCGGATACGTAAGAATCCTGCAGCTTGCTCAAATGCTTTTTCACCTAATCTCGGTACTTTTTTAAGGTCTTTTCGCGATTTGAATGGGCCATTGACTTTCCTATATTCGACAATATTTTGTGCTAATGAAGGCCCAAGCCCAGAAACATAGCTCAATAAATGCTTGCTTGCGGTATTTAATTCTACACCTACCTGATTAACACAACTTACAACCACAGAATCCAAGCTTTCTTTTAATAATTTACCGTTTACATCGTGTTGATATTGACCAACACCGATGGATTTGGGGTCAATTTTGACGAGTTCAGCCAATGGATCTTTTAGTCTCCGACCAATGGAAATCGCACCACGGACAGTAACATCTTTATCCGGAAATTCCTCTCGCGCTACATCAGAAGCCGAGTAAATGGATGCTCCTTGTTCACTTACAACATATACCTTTCCTGGGTTTTCGATGCGCGTTTCCTTGATGAATCCTTTTATAAATTGTTCCGTTTCTCGGCTTGCGGTTCCATTTCCAATCGCTACAGCTTCCAATGCAAAGTCTTGAATTAACTTTTTGACTTTTTGTTCAGCCTCTACACGTCTATCCATCGGATATATAACGGTATCGGCCAATAAGTCTCCTAATTCATTGATAACAACCGTTTTACATCCAGTTCGGAAGCCTGGGTCTATGGCTAAAATGCGTTTTTGTCCCAGTGGAGCGGAGAGGAGTAATTGGCGTAAATTTGTTGCAAATATTTGAATTGCTTCCAAATCAGCTTTTTCTTTGGACGTCTGAGCAAATTCATTTTCAATACTTGGTTTCATCAGTCTCTTTACACTATCGCGGATAGCAGTTTCAACTTCGTTTTTTGCCTCAGTAAAGCCGCGTAAATAATTTCTAAACAGGGATTCGCTGGCGTATTCTTCGTCGATAGAAATCCCGACCTTCAAAAAACCTTCTTCTTCTCCTCTTCGAATAGCTAAAAGTCGATGAGAAGGGATTTTTTGAAGTTCTTGCGAAAAATCGAAATAATCTTTGTATTTGATACCTTCTGTTTCTTTTCCTTTTTTTACGGTTGATACAAGCATGGCGTCACGCGTGAAGATTTTACGCATGATTTGTCTTGCATCTGTGTCTTCGTTTACCCATTCTGCAATGATGTCACGCGCGCCAGCCAAAGCTTCGTCTCGGCTTGTCACTTGGTCATTGAGGTAATTTTCCGCTAGGGCAAGAATATTTCGTTCTTTTTGTTCGAAGATGATTTTTGCGAGTGGCTCGAGCCCTTTTTCAATGGCTTGCGTTGCGCGCGTTTTTCTTTTTTGCTTGTATGGAAGGTAAAGATCTTCCAATTCTTGAAGAAAAAGTGCTTGATTTAATTTGGCAAGAAGAGCGTCGGTCATTTTACCCTGCTCCGTGATAGACTTGATGATGGCTTCACGTCTTTTATCGGCTTCGTCAAATTTATCAGCCCATTTTTTTATATCCGCTATTTGTACTTCATCCAAACTACCAGTTGCTTCTTTTCTGTATCGAGAAATAAACGGGATGGTCGCGCCTTCTTCAAAAAGTTGTAAGGTATTTTGAATGTTTTTTTGGTTAATTTGTAATTCCTTCGCAATGTAAGCGATGTGGTGGTTTGCTATCATTCCAACGATTTATTTGAGAATTGACTCTATTAATTCAGATTATTCAACTGCAATTTTCGTAAAATATGCGCAAACAAGTCGTACTTCTGCCTTTATTTTTTGTTTTTTCTTTGGTTTCTTGTTCAGATTTGAATTTAGCCATACCCGCTGAAGCCACAAATCGGGTGATAAAATCAGGACAATCGTTCGGAATGTGCGTAGGTCCTTGTTACGAAGAGGTAATCTATTCAGGATCCAAAGGTCAATTTGTAGTAAGAGAAACTCCATTCCGTGGAGGAAATGGGCCTGCTACTACTTTTACTACTGATTTTGTACTTTCTCAAAATCAAATGAACGAATTGTATCAATTGGTTGATTTTAAGTCGTTTGTTACAATTGATACGCTATTGGGTTGCCCTGATTGTGCCGATGGAGGCAAAGAGTGGATTGAAATCATAGATGGTAATAAGCGTCACCGCGTTACTTTTGAGTACGGCGATGACCTGCCGGGTCAAGAAAAATTGCTAGATTTGTTGCGAAAAGAGCGGCAAACGCTCCGCAAAAAGTTTGAAGCAAGTGGAAAATAAAATAGATGTTGTCATTATTGGTGGAGGAGCAGCTGGATTCTTCACTGCACTCCAAATCAAAGAAAAAAATCCTTCGTTACAAATTGCATTACTCGAAAAAAACAACGCCTGCCTTCAGAAAGTAAAAATTTCAGGAGGCGGGCGTTGCAATGTTACAAACGCGCAGACAAATCCAGAAAAACTCAGTGAGGGATATCCACGTGGTCAAGTATTCTTGAAATCAGCTTTTCACCGTTTTGGTTCAAAAGAAACCCAAGCGTGGTTTCACAGAAATGGTGTTCCACTCAAGACAGAACCAGATGGCCGAGTTTTCCCCACCTCGGATTCCTCACAAACCATCATTGACTTATTTTATCGTTTGGCACAAAAGGGAAACTGTCAGATTTTAACAAATACGCGCGTACTTTCATTTCAAAAAGTTCAAAATTTGTGGCGTGTTGTGACGGAGAAATCAACGTTTCTTTGTTCTCATTTAGTCGTAACTTCTGGAAGTGATAAACGAATGTGGGAGACATTAGAAAATCTTGGTTTACCCATTGTTTCGCCAGTACCTTCCTTGTTTACCTTTCAAATTCAAGAAAAAAACTTACTGGATTTACAAGGCGTAAGTTTCCCGAATGTAGTGGTTGAATGGACGAAAGAAAAAATAAATACAAAAGGTGGGCTTTTGATTACGCATTGGGGTTTGTCTGGACCAGCTGTCTTGCGACTTTCTGCTTGGGGGGCGATTTCTTGGGCAAGAGAGGGATATAAAGGAGAAATTAAAGTAAATTGGTTACTGGAGAATACAGAAAAAAAAGTTTTAGATTTTTTTCGAACTTGTGCGCAAGAATCTCCAAAGAAACAAGTATACAATACGCCCTTTCCAGGTATTTCTGTTCGTTTTTGGAAATTCCTTTGCTCTCGTGCAGGCATTTCAAACTTTATGAATTGGGCTGAGTTTGGTAAAAAACAGAGACAAGCTTTGTGTAGAGAACTGATTGCTTCTCCTTTTCAAGTGAATGGAAAAGGGGTCTTCAAGGATGAGTTTGTAACAGCAGGTGGCATTGACCTTGATGCCATTGATCCAACGACTTTTGCTTGGAAATCAGATGCCAATTTATTTTTTGCTGGGGAGGTACTCAATATTGATGCGATTACGGGCGGTTATAACTTTCAAGCTGCTTGGACAGGAGCTTGGCATGTTGCCCAATCAATCACGAAATAAGTTCCAAAAAGAACCTCCGACCATTCCTAGAATACTTGCGAGTAAACCATAGATGAGTGCGAGATCATTCTTAAAAATAAAGGCAAACAGCACCCAAACGAGCGTTCCACCAATCATGGAAAGAATAGCGCCCCATTCGCTTGCTTTTTTCCAATAAATTCCAGCGGTTAATGGTACAAATAGTGCAACTAAACTAAGTGCGGAGGCTTCACCAACCAAGGTATAAATGTTTGTACTTACGAAAGACATGCCTACAGAAATAACGGTGATAACGACCACAGAAAGACGCATGATGTGCAATAAAGTCTTATCAGAAATTTTTTCTCCGTACAACGGTTTGACGATGTTTTCAGCGACAACAGTGGCGGGTGCAAGAATAGCTCCGCTACATGTGCTCAATATGGCAGAAAGTAACGCGCCAAAGAAAAGGATTTGAACGGGAAGGGTTGAGTGGGTCAAGATAAGCTTGGGAATGGCCATTTGTGGATCACCTGACTTTAAACTAGGGTATAAAATAGAGCCGCACCAGACGATAAGTAAAGGTAAAATGGCGATGGTTAAATAGAGAAAAGAGGATAGATAAGCACCTCTAACGGCAGTTTTTTCATTTTTGGCGGATAAGATGCGTTGAAAAACATCTTGCTGAGGTATCGAGCCCCAACCGATAGTTATCCAAGCCCCAAAATACAAAAGCCAAGCGTGGGCGCTTTGTTCTTTTGGGGTCAAACGTAAAAAGTCGGGAGGTGCAGAAGAGATTAGTTCGGAGATTCCACCGACTTGGTCGACAAGATGCCAGGCAATCCAGACCAACCCAAAAATAATAATGACTGTTTGAATGGTATCTGTAATCGACACAGACCACATCCCGCCTATGTAGGTATAAATGAGTACAATGGAGGCGCAGAGTACGACGCCATACGAAATCGGCAGACCCATGATAGACTCCAAGACGATCGCAAGTGCAATGAGCTGAGCAGCAATCCAACTAAAATAAGAGGGAATCATGAAAAAGGCGGAAATCAGTTCGACTCTTTTCGTGAAACGGAGGCTAAAATAATCACTAAACGTAAGTAAATTTAGTTTGTAGAGGGGTTTAGTATAAAAAAGTCCAAGTAAAAATAAACATAGTGCAGCGCCGAAAGGGTCTTCGATAATACCTAAAACACCCGTTTGCATAAATTCAGAAGAAGCACCCATGATTGTTTCTGAACCGAACCAAGTGGCAAATAAACCAGCCGCAACAACGTAGGTTGGCATTTGTCGCCCAGCCAATGCAAAATCACGTGAATTTTTAACAAAACGGGAGGCGAACCAGCCGACTCCCAAGGTCATGGCTAAATAAATGGCAATAAATAGTGACAACATTTGCTTTTTCTTGTTTATTTGCGACCGAGTTTTAAAAATCAATTTCAATTAAAGTGATACACCTCATTGATAGATTCAGTTCTCAGTTAAAAAAAGGCAAATATAATGCATCAACCGTTGCTGCATACAGAAATTACGTCTATTTATTCTATACTAAATACCGAGACCTTCCACAGAAAGCCTTTACTGATGAGTTAATATCGAATTATTTACGGGAATTAGCTGCAGAGAAAGAATCAGAAGATTATGCTATTCAATCTAGTAAAGCAATCAAGCTCTTCTACGAGATTATTTTCAAGCGGAAAGTCCAAATTAATACGCTCGGTAAATTAATTGAAAACAAAGAAATTTATGTATTGAAGAAGGAAGAAATTCGCCTTCTTTTGAAAGAGACCAAGAATATCAAACATCGGTTGATGATTGCACTGACGTATCATTATGGCTTGAGTCTCAGTGTTTTACTTGCTGTAAAGTTGCAACATTTAGATATTTCCAACGGAATTTTTACGATTCCCCACGACCAGACCGAGCCAATCTACGCTAAATTGAGCCCATCCTTAATTGAGTTATTGAAAGAGTATCTAGCTAAATTTGAACCTACGGAATACTTGTTTTCGAATGCAAAAGGTATTCCTTTAACCCCTCGAAGTGTTCAATTGATGTTTCATGCAGCCGTAGAAAAATGTCAAATACAAACGCCGGTTACTTTTCATACATTGCGACATAGTTTTGCCATTCATTGTTTAGAAATGGGGATGGACGTGAAGGTATTGCAAGAGATATTAGGGCATAAATACCTACGTTCAACAACGATTTACCTTCCAATGGTAACCGTAAAAACAGTTAATTTACGCTTACCATTCGAAGATTTGGCCGATTTATAATTGCTTTTCTCTTTTGGGTTTTTCCATGTGTACTGGATTGGCTCTTAGTGAGTTGGCTTCAATTTCATTGTACTCTTTTCTGTGTTTTGCAATGTCCACTGCTGCATATATGGCATGTAACATAGACCCAGCATCTGCTTCATTTTTTCCTGCAATAGCATACGCTGTACCGTGGTCAGGAGATGTACGGACAATTGGGAGACCCGCTGTAAAATTTACGCCATCCTCAAACGCCAACATTTTAAAAGGCGTTAATCCTTGGTCGTGGTACATAGCAACAACAGCATCAAACTTTTTCCATTGACTTGCAGCAAAAAAACCGTCTGCTGGGTATGGACCAAACAATAGATTACCCTTAATTTTAAGTTTTTCCATGGCAGGTTGAATGATTTCAATCTCTTCTTTTCCGAGTAAACCGTTTTCACCTGCATGTGGATTGACACCCAGCACCGCTATTTTTGGCTTAAAAATGCCAAAATCAACGCGAAGTGAGGCAATAACAGCTTCAATTTTCTCTGTAATTAAGGTACTAGTCAAGGAACTCTTGACTTTTTCAAGCGGTAAATGGCCTGTCACTACAGCTACACGTAAGAGTGGGCTTATCATAAACATCAAGGGTTTTTCGTTTCCAAATTCCTGCCCAAAGTATTCTGTATGTCCTGGAAAATCAAATCCTTCGCCTTGAATCATATCCTTGTTTATGGGGGCTGTTACAATTCCTTGCAAATAGCCTTTTTTCAAATCTTCTGTAGCCCTTTGTAAAGATTTTAAAGCAAGAGCACCCCCAGATTTCGTCGGCTTCCCCAATTCAATATCGAAAAATTCGCCGTTCCAGCAATTGATTAAATTAATCTGTTTTTCTCTCGCCTCTTTGGGATTTTGGATGGTTACAAACGACCAATCCCGTTGATTGATTAGATTCTTATATCTGCTAAGGTGTTTTCCTGACCCATAAATTATCGGATTACACAAACGGCTGACCTTCTGGTTTGCTAATGCCTTGATAATTACCTCTGGGCCAATACCATTGATATCGCCGAGTGTAATGCCAATATTGGGTAAGTTTTCGTTCATGATACGTACTACTTTTGTAACGATAAATTGTAAATTTGTCCAAAGTTAATCATAAACTACCTTTATTGAAAAAATGAAAGTGTTGATTGTCGATGAGATGCACGAATCTATTGTGCAAATGCCCGTTGAGTTGGGTTTAGAGGTAGATTATTTTCCTAATTTAGGATTGAATGAAGTGGCTGAAATTGTAGAAAAGTACGATGGATTAATTATTCGAAGTAAGTTTAGTATTGATGAGTCTTTTTTGCAAAAAGCCAGCCGCCTCAAGTTCATAGGTCGGGCTGGTGCAGGTTTAGATTTGATTGATTTAGAGGCATGTAAAAGAAGAGATATTGCTGTTTTTGCAGCCAATGAAGCAAATCGAGTAGCTGTAGCCGAGCATTTGATCGGTATGATTCTCGCTCTGTTTAATAAGATTCATCTCTCTCATCAACAAGTAAAGGAAGGAATATGGTTGCGTGAGGAAAACCGAGGTGAGGAATTATTTGGAAAAACGGTTGGTCTAATCGGGTATGGGAATAACGGACAAGCCACCGCTGAACGTCTTGTGGCCTTTGGTTGCAAGGTGTTGGCCTATGATAAATACCGGTATGGATTTGGAAATCATTTGGTAACAGAATGTACCATGAAAGAGATATTTCGAGAAGCTGAAATCGTGAGTCTTCATGTCCCGCTTGCATCGGATACGTTTCAGATGTGTAACCACGATTTTTTTGCTTCCTTTACGAAATCCATCTTTTTCTGCAATGTAGCTAGGGGAGAATTGGTTGTTCAAGAGGATTTACTCCAAGCAATTCAAGAGGGTAAAATAAAAGGAGCCTGTTTGGATGTACTTGAAAATGAAAAAATTCATGCGTTGACTGCTAAGCAGAAAGAAATTTTCGACCAACTTATCTCGCTTCCACACGTATTAATTACTCCACATGTGGCTGGTTGGACTTTTGAGTCGTATAAGAAAATCAATGATGTCTTACGTGATAAAATCAAACGCTACTTAGCACTATAAAAATGAATACCCCTGAAGAAGTAAGTAAATTGTATCATACGGAGTCATTTAGAGCTGCGGGTTTACAGATGGTTGACCAACTTTCTAACTATTTGGAGCAGACTTTACAGAATCAGATCTCGGTTATTCCTTTTCAAAGTCCAGAAGACGAATTCTTGTATTGGCAAGAAAATAATTCATCTAGTTCAATTATGGATTGGACAGATAAGGTATTGAATCACTCAATTCATGTACATCATCCACATTATATGGGGCATCAAGTAGCAGTTCCTGCGCCTGTGACAGTTTGGGTTGGTGCAATGTCAAGTTTATTAAACAATGGAAGTGCTGTGTATGAGATGGGTATGGCATCAACAGCGCAAGAACGGATAATTTCAGAATTACTTTGCGCTAGAGTAGGATATAATCCCAAACTTGCTGGTGGTATACTAACATCTGGTGGAACATTGGCAAATTTAACTGCATTATTGGCTGCTCGTTCGAATAAAACACCTGTTTGGGAAGAAGGTACGAGTCGAAAACTAGCTATACTAGTTTCTGAAGAAGCGCATTATTGTGTGGATAGGGCAGCACGTATTATGGGTTTAGGATCAGATGGCGTCATAAAAGTGCCGTGTAAGCCTGACTTTTCGATGAATACAGAATTATTAGATTCCTATTTCCAAAGAGCCGTTGATAACCAGTACCAGATTTTTGCAGTAGTGGGTAGTGCATGTTCGACGTCAACGGGTAGTTACGATAATTTAGAAATACTAGCCGAATTTGCAAAAGCTAAAAATCTTTGGTTTCATGTGGATGGTGCACACGGTGGCGCAGTGGTGTTCTCTGAAAAGTACAGATATCTTGTCAAAGGTATTGAAAAGGCGGATTCAATCGCTATTGATTGGCATAAAATGCTCTTAATGCCCGGTTTAATAACTTCTTTGTTATTTAAAGATAACCGAACATCCTTTCATACTTTTCAGCAAAAGGCACATTATTTATGGGATAATTCGTCTAGTTTTGATTGGTTTAATGGTGGAAAAAGAACTTTTGAATGTACCAAATGGATGATGAGTGCGAAGATTTCTGCTTTGATACATACTGAGGGGATAGCTATATTCGAGAAGCATGTAAATTACTTGTATGATTTGGGGAAAGAAATGGCTGAACAAATTCAAGCTATCCCTGAACTCGAACTTGCTTTGACCCCTGCTACAAATATTGTGTGTTTTCGCTACATAGGGAAGGGGAGTATGACTTCTGAAGAAAAAAAACAAACAAATTCGACAATTAGGAAAAAATTACTGGAGGAGGGTTCGTTTTATATTGTTCAAACAGAATTGAGAGGGGAAGTATATCTCCGTGTTTCATTGATGAATCCGTTGACAAATACTTCACACACATTTGCATTGCTACAAAGAATTTTAGAAATTGGTAAAAATATCTAAACGTAAAATAAAAGTGGAAGTAAAAGACTGTAACGGAAACCTATTAAATGATGGTGATTCTGTAAAATTAACCAAAGATTTAAAGGTAAAAGGATCCTCAATTACATTAAAAAGAGGAACGGTTGTTAAAAATATCAAACTCACAGATGATGTGGATGAAATTGATTGTCGCGTAGAAAAAACGGGAATCGTATTAAAAACAAGTTTTGTTCAAAAAATGTAATTATAGGGTTAGAATGCCTCTTCGTAGGCATTCTATAACAATACCAACTCTTGATTTTACTTGTAATTTATCACAAACGGCGTCTCTGTAATTTTCAAGTGTACGCACGCTCACAGCCATTTCTGAAGCAATTTCAGCATATTTGAGTTCTGTCATACACCATTTTACAAAGATGAGTTCTTTGTCGCTTAAGATTGATTCATTCGTGGTGACTTGGGCTTGTTTTTGTGGATTTTTGACTGTATTAATTAATGCGTTAGTGGTTAACGGAGAGTAGTAGTAACCATTCGTAACTAACTGTAAAAGAGCGGCTTGTAGTTCCAGTGGGCTACTTTCCTTTAACAAATAACCGCGTGCACCCTTCGAGATAAGCTTAACAATTGATTCTTCCTCGGAGTGCATAGATAATCCCAAGAAAGGAAGAGTAGGATGATTTTGATGTAGCCAAGTGGCTGTTTCAAATCCATCCATGTTAGGCATATTAATATCTAAAAGAATGGCACTTGGAATTTGCCCTTTGTTGATTTTTTCAATTAATTGTATTCCATCTTCTGCAATGAAAGCGACTTCAAAATCCGTCATTTTGTTTACAAGTCCTGCTAATGCATTGGCTATCAGTGTATGGTCATCTACAATTGCGATAGAATGTTTCATTTAGGTAACTACTATTTGTGTAAAAGTTGTGGTTGTTCCTTGACCAGGAGATGAGACAATTTGAACCTCAAAATCAATCAGCTTTGCTCTTCTTTGTATGTTTCTAAGACCTGCCCCTGATTCGTCTATGGAATCTGAGAAACGAGACAAGTCAAAGCCGATACCATCATCTGAAAGAATCAGCTGAATTTGGTTATTTATGGTTCTCTTTATATGAGCACGAATATTTTTCGCTCTTGCATGTTTGAGGGCATTTGTCAAAACTTCCTGAGACATGCGAAATAAGACAATTTCTTTTTGAAAACCTAAATTTGTTTTTTCAATTTCAGAATGAAAACTACCTATTATTTTCTTTGTTTTGTTAATTCTATTCAGTTCATTTTTTAAACTGCTGATAAAACCAAAATCTTTTACAAAATCTCCATCAAGGCTTTTGGTAAGTGCGCGAACTTCTTGGAGCGTATCTGATAAAATTTGACTAATCTCTGTAACGCTTGCAGCTTGCTCTTTTTCTAAAGGTTGCATTTGCAAGATATGTAAATTAAGTTTTCCTAATGATAATAATTGGCCAATGTTGTCATGTAACTCTTGTCCTACATGTTGTAAAGTTGCATTTTGAACTTCGATCTGTGTTTGAAGAATTTCGCGTTGAAAGTTTTCATGAATCTCCCTTAATTCTCGTTTGTGCTCGTGTTTTTTGCGTTGATAAAAGAAAGATAAAGTCATGACAGATGCTATGATAAGAAGTAAAAGGATGGTTCCAGCTACGATAAACGTGTATATTTCGATAGTTTGATTGGACATACCAAGGCTATGATTAAGAGTGGATATAAAACAAAGTTTAATAGTTTTACAAGCACAAAAAGTAGTTTTCCTATTTCTGGGTTTTCCCTGAAAAGATATGATTGTAAACTAAAGTAAATAAATGTGCCTATATTAAATAGGGCAAAACCGAGACTTACCCAAAAAGAATGTTCGTCAGTTAGTCGAACTGAGTCCATTCGTTCAAATAACTCATAAATTGTAAAACAAGAAAGTAAAATGATGAACACACTTTCAATACTCGTAGCTGCTGAATTGACTTCTTTGAGTGACTGTATGGAGCTTGTATAAATACTGAAGCAAATAAAAAAGAGGGTGATAGAAATAATCCCTTTTTTAACAACTGTTTGCTTGATTACTTGGTAAAAATACCAAGCGATTGTAGAGAAATATATAGGGGAATAGAAGTGGTACAAAAACAGGGGACTTATCTTTAGGTAATTCATTAGATAGTAAGCTGTTGACTCTACTCCACAAGTTAATATAAGGTAGAGGACTATGGAATGTAAACTTATGTCCATTGTCCTCCACCTATAAAGACCAATTAGAATGCCTATATAAAGTATGCTCAAATAAATAATATAATCAATCATACGTTTAAATTCGTACTACTATTTAGGACAACATGTTCCGTATCTATCGTACACAACAAAGGATTGTTCCCCTTCTGTCGTTGATTTCTCTTCTGTATTCGCTTTGATTGGAGTCAAGTCGGACTGTACAGCATACACAGTAACTGCCATCTTATTTTCATCATCAACGCCAAACGTAACAGCGATTCCATCTACTTCTTTACCTTGGTTGAGTAGAATTTGAATACTTTCTTTGTCTAAAAAGAAACCATTTGGTAATTCCATCTGGGCTACTTTTTTGTCTTTTTTACTTTCTTTCCATTTATCCTGCATTTTCTTGGCTACAGCGTTGGAAATTTGTTGACCTCTTTTGTTTTTTTCTTCTTTTTTCATGTGTAAGTTTTTTTGTAAAGCTAAGTTTTCAATTGGTTTTATTCGAATGAATGGCTAAAAATTTCGGTGAAACTGAAAAAAAAGGGGGAAAATACGGTAGTGAACACTCTATAATACGGGTATTTACGCTATTAATAAGGGTGTTTTTCCTATAAAAATAGGGTTTTTAACCGAGTGAAGTGTATTGTGATCTGAATTAGATTTGCACTACATCAAAGATGAGTAATATGAAAAAAAAGTTTACTTTCCCTGTTTTATATTGTCAAGCTGTAAAAAATTATACCATTCTGATGTACTCGGATGGGAAACATTACTTATCATCCTACACCATGAAAAAAGTGGAATCTCGTCTTGAGCTAGATTCTCCCAAGTTTCTCCGTATTCATAGAGCATGGATTGTTAATTCTAGCTTTATTGCCTTTATTACAAAAGGAAGCGATGGTATTGAGGTAATCATGACTGATGGAACAAAAGTCCCTATTTCAAGACGTAGGTACAAAAGATATGCCGAAATATTGAAAACTAAAAATGAACTATTTCACACAGGTTATTAATTGTCAAAAAAAGAACCCAACTCAGGATGAGTTGGGTTCTTTTTTATTTGTAGTTCAGATTAGGTTGTAACCACTTTTCTGTCCATTCAAGTGTTTCTTTTTTCCTATTCGCATAGTCCTCTACTTGGTCTTTCCCAATTTTGGATACTGGAAAATACTTACTTTCTGGATGAGAAAAGTACCATCCACTCACGGCGCTTGCTGGGTGCATTGCAAAGCTTTCTGTAAGATGGATACCTAACCGATTCGCATCGAGTAACTGAAAAAGTTTCTCTTTTTCTGTATGATCTGGGCAAGCTGGATAACCGGGTGCAGGACGGATTCCAACATATTTTTCTTTTATTAACTCCTCGATTGTTTGTTTTGGTCCTTTTTCATACCCCCAAACTTCTCTTCTCACTTTTTCGTGCATAAGTTCTGCAAAGGCTTCAGCGAGTCTATCCGCCACAGCTTGAATCATGATATAGGAATAATCATCGTTTTGTGCCTTGCATTCTTCTAGCAAAGCCTCAATACCGATACCAGTCGTCACAGCGAATCCTCCCAAATAGTCTACTTTTTGAGCTTCTTGTGGTGCAATATAGTCGGACAAACAGTAATTAGGAAGTTTTTCTGCTTTTTGTCCTTGTTGCCTTAGTTGGAGCAGTTGCAATTCTTCGCCTTCGCTTGTTTTTACGAAAATATCATCTGTTTTTGCATAAGCCTCCCAAATACCAATGA
The DNA here is from genome assembly GCA_964399465.1 of uncultured Cytophagales bacterium. Lineage (GTDB taxonomy): Bacteria > Bacteroidota > Bacteroidia > Cytophagales > Spirosomataceae > CAYNRA01. Next base: position 8,469 of record CAYNRA010000045.1, on the reverse strand, counting down.
CCGCGTTGGCATGTAGTAATTTCCCTTCAATGATACGCTCTAGTTGTCTTTGTGCATCATCAAACAAACGTTTTGCTTCTGTTCCAACAATTTTATTCTCGAAAATCGCTGGATATTTACCCGTTAATCCCCACGTACTGAAAAATGGAGTCCAATCTATATATTGAGCAATCTCTGCCAAGTCATATGAATAGAAAGTCTGAACACCCGTCTGTGTTGGCACAGGCGGTGTGTAGTTATCCCAGTTCGTTTCGAATTTATTTGCACGTGCCTCTTCAATAGTTATATACCTTCCTTCTTTTAGTGTATTGTAATATCTATCTCGAATAGCTGCATACTCTTTCTTGATTTCTCGGTATGTATGTAGAAATGTTTCTTCATTTTGGAGTAATTTCCCTGAAACAGGAACCGCTCGCGAAGCATCGTTTACATGAATGACAGGCCCTGAATAGTGAGGGTCAATCTTAACCGCCGTATGTATCCGCGAGGTTGTCGCTCCACCAATTAACAATGGAATAGTCATTCCGCGCTTTTCCATTTCTTGAGCAACTTCTACCATCGCATCCAATGATGGGGTGATAAGCCCAGATAAACCGACAATATCAACTTGGTTTTTAATGGCTTCATCCAAAATAGTTTGGGTTGGTACCATCACACCCAAGTCAATAATTTGGTAACTGTTACATCCTAAAACAATCCCTACAATATTTTTTCCAATATCGTGTACATCTCCTTTCACAGTTGCTAAGAGGATCTTTCCAACAGGGGCGGAGTCCTCTGTTTTTTCTGCTTCAATGAAAGGCTGAAGGTAAGCAACCGCTTTTTTCATTACCCGTGCTGAACGTACCACTTGCGGCAAAAACATTTTTCCTTGCCCGAATAAATCCCCCACAATATTCATCCCGTCCATCAATGGGCCTTCAATGACTTCCAATGGTCGTGCATACAAAACGCGACATTCTTCCGTATCTGCATCAATAAATTCGTCGATACCTTTTACTAATGAATGTGCTAACCTTTCCTTGATAGGTAGCTGTCTCCAAGCGTTCCGTTCTTCGTCTGCTTCTACGTTTCCATTTGACTTTTTGGATACAATCTTGTTCGAAAGTTCTGTTAATCTATCTGCTGCATCGGGTTTTCTATTGAATAATACGTCTTCCACGTGCTCAAGAATGATTGGGTCGATTTCACTGTAAATACCCGTTTGCCCCGCATTTACAATCCCCATATCCATGCCCTCTTTAATCGCATGATAAAGAAATGCCGTATTCATGGCCTCACGGATTGTCTCGTTCCCACGGAAAGAGAAAGAGATATTCGAAACACCGCCCGAAACTTTGGCATATGGAAGATTTTCTTTGATCCATTTGGTTGCCTTAAAGAAGTCAATCGCATAATTTGCGTGTTCTTCCATATTGGTACCAACAGTTAGAATGTTGGGGTCAAAGATGATGTCTTGTGGCGGAAATTGTACTTCTTCCACTAAGATTTTGTAAGCCCTTGCACAAATTTCAATACGTCTTTCGTAGGAATCTGCTTGCCCTAGCTCGTCAAATGCCATGACAACCGTCGCTGCACCCTACGCTTTGACAAGCTTGGCACGTTCAATAAATGCTTTTTCTCCGTCTTTTAGCGAAATCGAGTTGACAATTGCTTTTCCTTGCACGCATTGAAGTCCAGCCTCAATAACTGCCCAATCGGAAGAGTCGATCATCAAAGGAACTGTCGAAATATCGGGTTCTGCTGCCAGAAGGTTCAAAAACTTTTTCATCGTTGCTACTCCATCAATCATCCCTTCGTCGAGATTGATATCTAGAATTTGAGCCCCATTTTCTACTTGTTCTTTAGCAATTTGTAGTGCTGCTTCGTAGTTTTCTTCGCGAATAAGCCGAGCAAACTTACGTGAACCTGTTACATTGCAACGTTCGCCGATATTGACGAAGTTTGTTTCTTCAGTTACTTTTAAAGGAAGAAGTCCCGATAGCCGGAGTGTATGGTCTTTTTCAGGTAAAGTACGTGGTGGATAGAGTGCCGCCAAATCGGCCATTTTTCGAACGTGCTCTGGCGTCGTTCCGCAACAGCCGCCGATGATGTTGATAAAGCTATCTTGGAGGAAACCTTCAATGATTTCTCCCATATCTTCCGCCGACTGGTCATATTTCCCCATTTCATTGGGTAAACCAGCATTCGGGTGAGCAGAAACCGGGAATGCAGCCTCCTTCGCTAATGTTTGAATGTAAGGACGCATTAAATCAGCACCCAAGGCACAGTTGAGCCCTATCGAAAGCAGCGGCATATGTGAAACAGAAGTTAAAAATGCTTCTGTTGTTTGCCCTGAGAGTGTCCTGCCGGATATATCGGTAATAGTCCCTGAAACCATGATTGGAATTTCAAATTCAGGGTCATTTCGTTCAATTTTTTGTTCGTTCAAATAGAGGTCTATCGCGAAAAGTGCTGCTTTTGCATTCAGTGTATCGAATACTGTTTCAACCAAAAATATATCTGCGCCACCCTCTGCAAGTGCTTTAACTTGTTCATAATAAGCTGTAACTAAATCATTGAAATAAACAGCCCGAAATCCAGGATCATTCACATTTGGAGACATAGATGCCGTTCGGTTGGTTGGCCCAATAGAACCAGCAACATATCTCGGTTTTTCTGGATTTTTTCGTGTAAATTCATCTGCCACTTCACGGGCAATTTTGGCTGATTCGTAATTTAATTGATAAACCAAATCGGCCATTTTATAATCTTCCATTGCAATGGAAGTCCCTGAAAAAGTGTTTGTTTCAATAATATCAGCGCCCGCATCTAGATACGCTGCATGTATTTCCTTAATAATTTGAGGCTGTGTGATAGACAATAAATCATTGTTGCCCTTCAAAGGAGAAGGCCAATTTTTAAATTGTTCTCCACGGTAGTCTTCTTCCTCTAATTTGTATCGCTGTATCATGGTTCCCATCGCTCCATCTAAAACAAGGATGCGATGTGGAAGTAAGGTGCGAATTGCTGGTTTTGTTACCATGGTAGCTTTAACGTTAGTTTTGAAGTTGCAAATATAGAAGTAAATAGATAAAAATTAAAGTAATTGTTAATTAATTAGATAAATTATCTATATTTGTTCGTTAAATATATTAAATTATCTAATTGGGTATGACAAAAGGACATAAATTGGACGACATAGATAGAGATATTTTAACGTATCTCCAAGCAGATGCTAAATTAACAACAAAGGAGCTTGCTGCTCGCCTGAATCTCTCACCTACACCTGTATATGAGCGTGTTCGGAGAATGGAACAAGAAGGTGTCATCAAAAGGTATGTGGCTATTGTAGATAGGGATAAGATTGGGAAAGATTTGATGGTCTTATGTAATATTCGGCTCAAAGAACACGCACGAGATGCTGGGATGGGTTTTGTTGAGGCTATCCGTAAAATGGAGGAGGTAATTGAGTGCCTAAATATTTCCGGTGACTATGATTTCATGATTAAAGTGGTCGTAACCGATATGAAATCATACCAAAACTTCATTATGAATAAATTGGCATCCCTTGATAATATAGGAAGTACGCAAAGTATTTTTGTCATGAGCGAAATTAAAAACGAAACCGCCTTTACAACGCATTTGTAAAAGCGGCTTCGTTTTCTTCTTCTTTTCTTATTTAAATTTACGTAGAAAATAGGTATAAGTTAGTAAAAAATACTGTTGTAAAACCAATGACCTGCTGTCTTCAACGGATGATTCGGTAAGTATTCTTGAAATCGCTTGATTTTGATTGAATAAATCGAAAACGGTTATTTTTAACTCTGATGCCTGACGTTTGCCTAATTTTTGTCCAATACTGGCATTTACCAACGTGAAATTCTGGTCAAATCCAGCGCCCAATCCTCGAATACTTGTATTCGCGCCTTCCCATTGCACAACCGCACCTTTTTTACTTATCCAATTGAACTTCGCGGAGGCATTCTGTGTATAGAAATTGCTGTTCAACTCTGGACGCAAACTGTTGTTTATAAACGAGTAAGCCATGCGGTAGGAGAGTGAAAAGTCAATATTTTCGTTGATATTTGAGCTTAGTACAAGCCCACCGTTTATGGACATGTTCTCTGCAATATTTTCTTGTCCGTTGGTTAAACCCGGCGTATTTGTGTAACTTATCCCTCCGTTCACATTCAAATTACTCTTGATAACTGTTAGCGGGAAACCATACGTCACAAAACTATTCATACGCCAGCCTTTGCCATAATTGATTGGTAAGGTCAATTGCGTTCCTTTATTGAGCAAAACACCGTTGATTGTCGTATCCTTTTGGGCGATGAACGTCGTGTTGGTAATGTTATTCATTGTTATCTGTGACCCAATATTTGCATAAAAATTTGTCCCTTTCTTTAAATTGGAACTACTGTATCGAACCGACCCATTGTGTCCAAATTCTTGGTCTAATTCCGGATTTCCTGTTCGTAATTGCAAAGGATTGGTATTATTTATCACACGTTGTAACTGGGTAATACTTGGTGCATTTGCGGATGTTCGATAGAAAAATCGAATATTTTTTTGCGGACTAATCGCATAGCGCACAAAAGCATTCGGTAATACATTGAAAAATTCACGGTTGACATCAAATGCAAATGGAAAAGTTTGATCTCCTGTTAAAGTAGCTTTTTGGACTGCCAATGAGGCGTTTGCATTGAAAGTTCGACCTTTGTTGTAACGGTAAGAAATACTCCCTTTATCCAAATTGTAGTCACTCATAAATTCATTGGAAAGCGGAATATTCAAGCGGTTATATAGGTTCTCAGAAAGTTCTTTATCAAAAGTTTTGCGGTCAGAATCAGTCGTTGACAACGATTTTTCATACCCAAGTTGCAATTGGCTTTGTTTACTCAGGGGCTCGTTATATTCTAGCCGAGTTGTAAGTCCGTTTCTGTTGATGTCAGAACGGGTTTCTTGGTCTATATTTTGGTTATTTGTGCTATTTGCAAACAAGTTTTCGGATAAAAGTAGGGCATTACTTTGATTCAACGAATTTGAAAGCGTTGTGTTAAGCGATACTGTTCTACCTGCTTTTGCAAACCGGTGATTGTATAAAATGGAACCGTTTACCGAGTTTCCGTTGGATTCTATCGCCTGTTGGCTGGAAAGTTGGGATAAAAAAATGGACTGAAGTGAATTTTTACCCACTAACTCTGTGGACGTAGCATTGGACTGCAAACTTATCCGTGGAGTAATGATAAACTGGTTGTTTCGGTTCGGTGAATACTCAATACGCGCGTTGATTCGTGTATTTGCGTTTTGCCCTACTTGGTTACTCAATTGTTCGTACAATTGATTCGTTTGATTAGGTAGGAGTAAAAGTCGGGATAATGTAGTTTCAATGGTATTTTTAGTGTCATTCAGAAAAATACTTGTACTATACTTGAGTTTTTTGCCGATGACATCGCTATAATTGATGCCAAGGGCGTGCGTACGGGTAATGCCATTGGAAGGAGCTACAAAAAAATCATTATTTCCTCCATTTCCACCTCCTCGAAATCGCTGGCCATTTTGGGTTCCTCCACCCATGGCTTCTAAAATGTCCTCATTCGCAAAATTTTGTATGTTCACATTATTGGATAAACCAATGACAGAAATTCGTCGAGTTTTTTTGAAATAATTCACGTTTCCTCCCGCAGCAAAACGGTCATCTGTTCCAAATCCACCATAAAATTTACCAAATTGACCGTTATTTTTTCCTGATTTCGTAACGATATTAATTGCTTTTTCAGTATTTCCGTCGTTCACACCCGAGAATTGGGCTTGGTCACTTAGGCGGTCGAATACTTCAACTTTGGAGATGATTTCAGCTGGTAAATTTTTTAAAGCTGCCGCAGCGTCATCACCAAAATATTCTTGTCCGTCCACGGTCACGCGCCGCACTGCTTCACCTTGTGCTTCTACGCGTCCGTTTTGGGTAGTAATGCCTGGTATTTTGGTAATTAATTCTTCTGCGGAGGCATCTTTATTCACTTTATAGGCATCGGCATTGTATTGTACGGTATCTCCTTTTTGCTCTGCCCGGACTTGTTTACCTTGTACAATTACTTCTTTTAATAACTTGTTTTCAGCCTGAAAAACGATGTCGCCCAAGTTTTCATCTTTTTGAATCGATAAGTTTCGACGAATTGTTTGGTAGCCAATGTAGGTTATTTGAAGGGAATATATACCATTTTCAATATTTTTTATCTGAAAAGCGCCTTCTATATCGGTAAAAACACCAAGTGTCTTGGTTGTATCTTTCGTAGATGTTAGTCTGACTGCCGCGCCGATGACGCCTGTTTTCTCTTGGCTATCTATCAATCTTCCTTTGATACCAAACTGTGAAAAGGCAGAAAAACTGCAGAATAAAAATAATGAGGTGATGTAAATAAGTCGCATATAAACTGGTTGTTTGTCTTTAGACTTATTTCATCCGCTCAAGTTTAGGTTTATTTTGTTGTAAGTGATGAATACGTGTAAATAGTAGATAAAGAACCTTACTTTGGCTTTTTACTTGATTTGTTCAAAAAGTTGAACAGCTTTGTCTTCCTCCTCACGCATTTTTAGTACATCTTCTTTTTTCTTGTCTAAAAATCCACAAAGATGTAAGAGACCGTGCGCAATAACACGGTTTAATTCTGTTTGAAAAGGAACCTTGAAATTCACTGCGTTCTCCTTTACCCGATCTACGCTAATAAATATATCTCCTTCAATGACATCGTGTTCTTCTGAATTATCGAAGGTGATGATGTCCGTGAAAGTATCGTGTTGTAAATAGGTTTGATTGATTTCGAGCAATTCTTCATCAGATAAAAAAATATACGTCAATTCTTGTATCTCGAATTTATGGGTAGCTGCAATTTGACGAAGCCACTTCTTGTAGGTGTTTTTCGGCTTTAAATCGAAGGATGGATACTGAGATGTAAATGAAATCATGTGAATTACTTTTCGTTGGAGCAAATTTATATATTTTTGTAGGTTCAATAACCATATATAAATGAAAATAGCCGCAATTGATATCGGTTCGAATGCTGCAAGAATGCAGATTAGCTCAGTTTTGACAGACGAAGGGAAAATCAGTTTTAAAAAAGTTGAGTATGTACGCTACGCACTTCGGTTGGGTCACGATGTTTTTACGACGGGTAAAATCAGTTATCTAACAGAGGCAAAACTCAAGAAATTATTAACTATTTATAAGCTCTTGATGGAGTTACACGACGTAGATGCCTACATGATTTGCGCAACTTCGGCGCTGCGAGAATCTGAAAATGGCGTGAATATTGTTGAGCGCGTACAGCTTGAATTAGGCATGAAAATCCATTTAATTTCTGGTGAAAAAGAAGCTGAATTGATAAATAATGTGATTGTAAAAATATTAGATCCTAAAAAAACATACCTTCATATTGATGTCGGCGGAGGAAGTACGGAGTTGAATATCTACAAAGGACACAGAAAAATTATTTCTAATTCGTTTAAGATTGGTTCAGTACGTTTATTGGAAGGTCGTGTAAACAAGGATGTTTGGAAGAAAATTCACGCTTGGATTCAAGAAAATATTCCTACAAACGAAAAAGTGACGGCGGTTGGTACGGGTGGGAATATCACTAAACTTGTAGACCATGCCAAAAAAACAAGTGAGGGCTGTGCAACTTTGGCAGAACTAGAAAAGACGATCCAATTTTTAGATAGTTTTACAGAAGAGGAGCGTATTCATAAGTTAAAGATGAATCCAGATCGCGCGGATGTAATTATACATGCTTCTGAAATATATCTTTCAGCCATGCGCTGGGCCGGTGCTGAAGAAATTTATGTCCCTGATTTAGGGTTAAAAGATGGTATTTTGATGCTTGTATATGAAACATTAAAGAATCAAAAATAGGAAGTAAATGAAGGTAAATACAGTCCTTTCAGGTTTACTTTTTCTTACTGTTGTGGTGTCGAGTTGCTCAAAAAGGATTCAACGAACCCAAAATAAGCAACGCCGGCAATTCATAGAGGCAGGCTTATCCTTTGTTGGTACTCCTTATAAATATGGTGGATTAACAAGAGAGGGGATAGACTGTTCGGGTTTAATATTCAATTCATTTCAGGCAATACAACAAGATTTTCCACGTGTTGCTGCTAAGCAAGCGGAGGTATTTCCTAAAATTGCGGTTGAAAAATGCCAAGAGGGTGATTTGGTATTTTTTCGTACTACACAAAAGAAAATCAATCACTCGGGTATAATCGTAGATAAAAAATCCAAAGATGAAATTTATTTTTTACATGCTTCTACAAGTAAAGGTGTCCGGATTGACTTACTGCAGCAGCCGTACTGGTGGAAGCGGCTTGCTTGGGTGACGCGAACAACTTTTTAAGACTAATTGTAGAAAATTTTGGGTAATCTGCTTTTTTCTGTTTTATTTGTGGGGTATTCGGGGATGTAGCTCAGTTGGCTAGAGTGCTTGACTGGCA
>CAYNRA010000044.1:0-24562 GCA_964399465.1 uncultured Cytophagales bacterium | reverse complement strand
AATATGTAATTCTTTAAGTTGAGCATCCGAGATAGTTGAAGGTGAATCAATCATTACATCGCGTCCACTGTTGTTTTTAGGGAAAGCAATGAAATCACGAATAGTATCCGCTCCACCAAAAAGAGAACAAAGTCTATCAAATCCAAAGGCGATACCAGCATGTGGCGGGGCACCGTATTCAAATGCTTCTAATAAGAAACCAAATTGTTTTTTGGCCTCTTCCTCAGTAAAACCGAGCACACCAAACATTTGCTGCTGAAGTTCACGTTGGAAAATCCGGACTGAACCACCGCCTACTTCCGTTCCATTAATAACCAAGTCATACGCATTGGCACGTACCTTTCCAGGGTCTGAGGAAAGCAAAGGAATATCCTCAGGTTTTGGACTTGTAAACGGATGGTGCATCGCAAACCATCTGTCCTCTTCTTCGCCATACTCCAAAAGTGGGAAGTCAATAACCCAAAGTACCTTGTAATCATCTGGGTTTCTAAGTCCTAATCGTGTACCCATTTCCAGACGTAATTCGTTCAACTGTTTTCTAGCTTTGTTGCTTTCACCAGCCAAAATCAAAAGCAAATCGCCTGGTTGCGCATGGAATCGAGCAGCGATTTCTTGTAATTCTTCGGGGCTAAAAAACTTATCCACCGATGATTTAACGCTACCGTCCTCATTTACACGCGCATAAATCAATCCTTTTGCGCCAATTTGTGGGCGTTTTACCCAATCTGTTAGCTCATCTATTTGTTTCCGTGTGTAAGAAGCACATCCAGATGCACAAATACCAACGACAAGTTCAGCTTCGTCAAAAACTGGGAATCCTCTGCCTTTTGTTAAGTCAGTAAGTTCAACAAATTGCATTCCGAAGCGAATATCAGGCTTATCTGAACCATACAAACGCATCGCATCGGCATACGTCATACGTGGAACTTCAGGGAGTTCTCTATTTTTCACCGTCTGGAATAAATGGCGGATGAGCCCCTCAAACATAGTTAAAATGTCTTCTTGTTCAACAAAAGACATCTCACAGTCGATTTGTGTAAACTCTGGTTGACGATCTGCACGCAAATCTTCGTCACGGAAACACTTCACAATCTGGTAATATCTGTCAAACCCAGATACCATGAGGAGTTGTTTGAATGTTTGAGGAGATTGGGGTAGAGCATAAAACTCACCCGGATTCATTCGGCTTGGAACAACAAAGTCACGCGCACCTTCTGGGGTAGATTTAATCAAAACAGGTGTTTCAACTTCAATAAATTCTTGCGCATCCATGTAGATACGCGTTTGCTGCGCTACTTTGTGACGTAAAATCAAATTTTGACGAACTACCTCTCTCCGTAAATCGAGGTAACGGTACTTCATACGAACGTCATCGCCGCCGTCAGTATCGTTTTCTATGAGGAAAGGAGGGAGTTTAGCTGGATTTAAAATGGACAAATCAGTTACATTTACCTCGATTTCTCCTGTAGGGATTTTATCGTTTTTTGACATTCGTTCAATCACAACACCTGTTGCCTGAATGACAAATTCGCGCCCCAACGAACGCACTTTTTCCATTAATTCAGGAGCTGTTTGGCCTTCTTCAAAACGCAATTGCGTGATTCCATATCTGTCACGAAGGTCTAACCAAATCATACCCCCCTTGTCACGCGTTCGCTGTACCCAGCCAGAAAGTGTGACCGTTTCGTTTTGATGGGAGAGTCTGAGCTCACCACAAGTATGTGTTCTTAACATGTATTTTCTAGGAGTTAATGACTGATTTTAAGTGAATTTTGGTACGCAAAGGTACATAATTGTTTAAAACGAAGAATAAGATATTCCTCAGGATAATGCTAAAAATGCACGGATTTGCTCTTCAGCTGCTGCCGTAAGTGACTCCGGTGTATGTTCTTTAGGTTCGATGGGTGCCAGTGTTACCCACGAAATTTTTGAAAAGGCTTGAAGAGGAAATATACCCTTGGGATTAAACTCCCACGATCCATTTATAGCAATAGGTACGATAAGCGCATTATCTGCTTTTTTCACTAATGTCGCTAAACCACCCACTTGAAAGGGTTTCATTTGTCCTGTTTTAGTTCGTGTACCTTCAGGGAAAATGGCTGCTGAAAAATTATTTTCTTTGATGTATTTACCCAATCTTGCAATTTCAATAATGGCCCTTTTTCCATCTTTTCGATCAATTAAGGCTGCTCCACCAACACGCAAATTATAAGAAATACTTGGAATACCTTTGGCAAGTTCAATTTTTGAAACAAACAATGGCGTGTATTTACGTAGAAACCAAATAATCCCAGGAATATCAAATGTACTTTGATGATTGGCAACAAAAATGAGTGGACGGTTTGTTGGTAATGGGGTAGATTGCGTAAAGCGAGGAATTGTACCCGTTAAATACAAGCCATACACAAGGAAAAAATTAAGTGCATTGACAGATTTTTGGTGGGCTTTTTTTCCAAGTAGTTCGAAACAAATTACTTGAATGACATGAAAAAGTACGAGAACAATTCCAAAATACAGTAAAAAAATAGCACTGAGTAAATAATTAATTATCTTTTTCATTGAAAAATAGCAAAATAAAGATAGTTTACGTGCAAAATTACCCAATAAATGCCACAAAAGGCATGTTTTGCAGGAAAGTGTCTCAAAATGGATGGAAAACATCGCTAAAGTGAGTTGCACGTCAATTAATTTTAGAAAACCTATTGCTTTTATCTATATATTTGTTTTCCGAATACTCAAGAAAAACCACTTTTTTTATATTTCTAGTTATGATTTTACCTTCCTCACGTTTAGAAGTAATGAAGTTTATCGGCGAAAAAATTGATTCCTTCGTTGATGAGTTCTTAAAACCAATTGATACCAACTGGCAGCCGCAGGATTTACTTCCAGATGCTACCTCTGAGAATTTCTTCCAAGAAGTAAAACTTCTGCAAGAGTCCTGCCGTGAGCTTCCGTATGACTACATGGCTGTACTCGTAGGAGATACAATTACAGAAGAAGCCCTGCCTACTTATGAAGCTTGGCTGATGGGTGTGGAAGGCGTGAGCCAACAAGAACCCGCAGGCTGGAGCAAATGGGTTCGCTGGTGGTCTGCTGAAGAAAATAGACACGGAGATTTACTAAATAAATATCTTTATTTGTCCGGTCGTGTTAATATGCGCGCCATGGAAACCTCAACACAATACCTTATTGCAGATGGTTTCGACATTGGTACCGGGGTAGACCCTTACAGAAATTTTGTCTATACGTCTTTCCAAGAATTAGCGACGAATATCTCGCACAGACGTACAGCGACTCTCTCAAAAAGTTTTGGAAATGCGCATTTATCTAAAATTTGTGGTCTGATTGCCGCCGACGAAATGCGCCATGCCAAAGCATACAAAACATTTGTAGCTAAAATCTTTGAAGTTGATCCTTCCGAAATGATGCTCGCTCTGGAAGATATGATGCGTAAAAAAATTGTCATGCCTGCCCATTTCTTGCGCGAATCTGGGATTTCAATGAGCCAGACTTTCTCCCATTTCTCAGATGCTGCTCAGCGTCTTGGTGTTTATACTACCCAAGATTATATCCAAATTTTAGAGGACTTACTTGAAGAATGGAAGATTGAAAGCCTCACGGGACTTAACGAGGCCGCAGAGAAAGGAAGAGATTACCTCATGGCGCTACCAAATAGACTTAAAAGAGTTGCCGAACGAACAAAAGTGCCGCAATTAGAATATGAGTTTTCTTGGATAACGCGTTAATCCATTCGTTCTTAAAAAAAGTCAATCTAAATCAGATTGACTTTTTTTATGCTTATCCACGTACAAAACCGCTCAAAAAAAAGTCTTGTATTTCAAAAGTACTTCCCTTAATTTTAAATTAAAATAGATAAAAAAATGGCAAAAAATACAGAAAAACCACGTGTTCACAAAGACTTAGATGGTTTCGAAATTGCGATAAATTCGTTCGGTGAAATTCAAATGTCTTATGATATTGATAAAATTAATGCTTTCCTGAATGAAAAAGTGGACGACAAAAAACTCCGGAATCGTACACCAGACGAAGAGACGAACGAAGAACTAGAGAAATAATTACGAACATTAATATATTGAACTATCTATGAGAAGTCACGAAATTGATTACAAAATTATAGGGGAAGACATCCAAGTTGTAGAAGTCGAACTTGACCCCAACGAGACTGTCATCGCCGAGGCAGGTTCTATGCTTTATATGGAAGATGGGATTGTCTTTGAAACCAAAATGGGTGATGGGTCGGAGGCAAACCAAAGTATTTTAGGGAAAATTTTTCAAGCAGGAACACGTGTACTGACGGGCGAATCCCTATTTATGACGCACTTCACTAACAGAGGATATGGCAAACGAAAGGTAGCATTTGCAGCGCCTTATCCAGGGACAATTATTCCCGTAAATCTAGGTCAAATTTACCAAAATACACTCATTGTACAGAAAGATTCGTTCTTATGCGCTGCGATGGGAACGCGCATGTCGATTCACTTTAACCAAAAAATTGGTGCAGGTTTATTTGGTGGTGAGGGTTTCATTCTTCAAAAAATTCAAGGAGATGGCAACGCTTTTATTCACTCTGGTGGTGTTGTGATTGAACGCTACTTGAACAACGAAACTCTCCGCGTGGATACAGGTTGTGTCGTTGCTTTTGAACCCCAAATTAATTTTGATATACAGCGCTCAGGTGGCTTAAAATCTATGGTATTTGGCGGAGAAGGACTCTTTTTAGCTACATTGCAAGGAACAGGAAAAGTTTGGATTCAATCACTTCCTATTTCGAAATTAATCCAACGTCTATCGCCTTATAGCAGCAATGCCCGCAGAGAAAGTGGCTCTGTACTAGGCGGAATTACCGATATTTTCGAATAAATTAAGAGATAATTAATTTTTCTAATTTTAGGGGCATTTTCTACAAATGCCCCTTTTTAATGGATATAAAATGACGATTGAAGAAGCACAGAAAATTGTTGATGAATGGATTCAAACCATTGGCGTTCGGTATTTTAACGAGTTAACGAATACTGCCATGCTTATGGAAGAAGTAGGAGAGGTAGCCCGAATTATGGCTAGAAGATACGGCGAGCAGTCAGAAAAAGAGTCCGATAAAAACAAAGATTTGGGAGATGAAATGGCTGACGTTCTTTTTGTTTTAATTTGCCTTGCTAATCAAACGGGCATCGATTTGACAGAGGCATTAACCAAAAATCTTGAAAAAAAGACAAAACGAGATTTATATCGACATCAAAACAACCCCAAACTCAAATAGGGAACAGTTTCTAGGAAGAACCAAACTTTTTAATTTTTTCATCTGTTCCTCTACGTATAAACCGAAATCAAAATGGAAGAAGAAATTATAAATAAAGTAGCAGCAAGTGGGCTGATTACCTTTAACCTCGAAGACATATATCCTCCCGGTGAGCGTGTCGTCTATGACTTGAAAGACAATTTGTTCATGGGGCTCATCTTGAAAGAAAAAGAGTTTAGACAATTTTTGAAAGAGAACGATTGGTCTGTTTACAAAGATAAATACGTGGCGGTTATCTGCTCTGAAGACGCTATTATTCCGCAATGGGCATTCATGCTTTTGACCCTTCATCTGCAACCTCATGCACGATTGGTGCATATAGGAGATGTAGAAAGTCTGGAAGAACGTATTTTTTTGAATGAACTGCAAAAAATAGACTTTTCTTCCTTTGAAAACACCCGTGTTGTCGTCAAAGGCTGTAGTAAAGTTACCGTTCCGTCGGCTGTTTATAGCGAGGTAACGCAACGACTTTTCCCTTATGTAAAGAGCCTTATGTTTGGGGAACCATGTAGCACCGTGCCGCTTTTTAAACGAAAATAGGCGAGTTAAAATAATCTCATAAAACGACTAATTCGCACAATCATGTCGAATTAGTCGTTTTTTTATACGAAAAAAATCTAAACTTCCTTTACATGCGTATCTTTTATAAGTAAACGTTCCCAAAAAGCAAGAAGATGATAAGAAGAGTAATTCAAATAACAGGATACCTATTTTTAGGTTTATTTGGCGTTTTTCTAATCTATGCCAACGCGGAAAGTAAACCTGCACAAGCTAAAACTATACACATGATTGTTGTTGAGGTAGCAGACGAGCCTTCTGAAAAGGACTTACAAAATCTAAGTCTTTTTCTAGGTGGAGTACCTGGTGTTAGGGCAGTTCAAACGAGTGAGGAAAGTAAGAAATTCAGTATTTTCTTTGAAAGAGAAGTTGTAACACCAGAAAATCTTATATCAGGAATCGAAGAGATGGGTATAGACGTGAAACCTATTGTTTTTGAAAAACAAGCCAGCGATTCTCCCGAATGCCCTGTCCCGGCAGAATACATTCAAAAATTTAAGCAATTGAAATATTCATTCAATTTCCGAAAACAAGAATGACTGTGAAATGTAACTCATTCTTTGTTGGATTTTATATATATTTTTCGCTACGGCGTATATTGAAGAAACATCAAATGCAAATTCTCTCTGACTTTGTTCGATAGACTCGGCGGAGGACTTTAAATCAATGGTAAAAAATCCAACTAATGTCGGTTATTGCCAGTATTCAACCACAAATCGTTAGGAAAATAAAGTTTTGATTTAGGAGGTTAGTAATCGAATAGTCGCCCATTTTATAGGCGACTATTTTTGTTTAATGCCCAAATACGTCTCCAATCGTTGATTTTTAAAAGGGATATACATGAAAATACCCATCGTAAATTTGGATGGAAAGATTTTGGTATTGACCTTTGTGTTTCAAACAAATTCAGTTGTCTTTTGCAAACAAGTACTCAAACAGGAGCCCTCGTACTTACAGCCCTTCTCTTCTTGAAGGTCTTGGTAAGTCCTATCTTGTTCCTTGACTACGAACTGCGAAAGGAATACATCATCCAAAATTATTGTGTAAACAAAGAGCGACCTGAACTACATTGCGACGGAAAATGCTACTTGTCTCAGCGCCTTCAACAAGCGCAAGCACAAGACGAACAACGTGCAACGAACCAGTTCATCTCCGAACTTTTTTCGCTGGAAACCGTCGAATTAACTACGCCTTTCTGTTTTACAACGGGTGATTTTATTGTTCTCGCAGAGGAACAAGCTAACTTCGTTTACCATGCCCAATTTCCTTCAACACGCGGGCAATCCATTTTCCATCCTCCCCAAAATTCTTCTTGCTTTGTTGCCTAAATTTTCTCCGTTTACTTTTTTATCAAGGTAATATCTAGGCAGTATTTTCATTTTTTAATCACAAAATTCATTCTTACTCATTTTAGTAAGCAGTCTATTTGTGTCTTTAGTTTTCAGTCGGTTCTGTCTTTACACAGAATCCAAGTATCTTTTTATTCTTATTTTAAATTGAATTTTACCAATGAAACATATATTTTCAAGTATTTCAGTTCTTCTTTTTCTTTCTATTTTCGTTTGGAGTTGCCAAGATGCTGATGCAATCAATCCCGACGATAAAAATAATGTTATCATCGAATTTGAGAATTTTGTGGGTGGACAAAAATTATTGCTCAACACAAAATCATTCAAGAATCAGGCAAATGAAGATTTCACCATCACGAAATTGAATTACTATGTAAGCAATATTTCTTTAAAAAAAGCAGATGGAACGGAGGTGAAATTTCCGAATGATTATTTCCTCGTTCGTGAAGAAGACCCGACATCATTGAAGCTGACGCTCAAAGATGTTCCTGCCGGAGATTATACATCTATTTCATATATAATTGGGGTAGATAGTGCGCGAAGTGTCGCCGATATTAGTCAAAGAACGGGCGTGCTAGACCCAGCGCAAGAAGACAAAATGTACTGGTCTTGGAACTCCGGCTATATCTTTTTTAAGATGGAAGGAACTTCAGCCATGGCAACAACTCCTGCGAAAAATTTTCAGTTTCACGTAGGTGGTTTTGGCGGAATGACTGGACCAACTCCGAATAATATTCGTAAAATAACGAATACATTGGGTACAATTTCTGCCAAAGTGCGCGTGAACTCTGTTCCTACGATTCATATTATTACAGATGTTTTGACTGTTTTCTCGCAAGGACATACCATTGCAGGACGTAGTTTAGTTCATTCGCCCTCACTAGCCATTCCGATAGCAAACGGATATATGAATATGTTTACCGTTGACCACGTTCATAATGACTTAACTACTAATTAATTATGAAACGACCAGCCTTGCTAAAAGGAATGGGTTTCGTCATTAGTTTGATTATCTGGGCAACATCCTGCTCTCTTTTGGGCTTAGATGTTGCACCAATATCACTCTTTAAAAAACCAAATACATTTCCTGAACCAACCTATAATTTTTCTAAAAATCCGTTAACTCCTGAAACCATCGAGTTAGGAAGAAGTCTTTTCTATGACGGATTACTCTCCCGCGATGGAACAATATCTTGCGGGGAATGCCATAACCAAAGTCACGCTTTTACGCACCACGGACATGTTTTCAGTCATGGAATTGATGACCGAATTGGCAATAGAAACGCGCAAGCACTCATGAACCTCGCTTGGCAATCCTCTTTTTTCTGGGACGGTGGTGTTTTTGACCTAGATATGTTTTCGATTGCTCCCATTGAAAATCATAACGAAATGGATGAGTCGCTGAGTAACGTGCTGAAAAAAGTCCAAGCAACACCAAGATACCAAGTCTTATTCAAGAAGGCGTATGGGACAGAAGACGTGACGAGCGAACGTTTCCTCAAGGCACTTTCTCAGTTTATGCTTACTTTGGTTTCCGCTAATTCAAAGTACGATCAAATGTTGGCGGGCAAAGTGACTTTCACTGCTGATGAACAAGCGGGACTTCGTTTATTCACAGAAAAAGGATGCGCTTCGTGTCATCCTGCACCTTTATTTACAGACAGGACATTCAGAAGTAATGGTTTATTACCTGAATATACCAGTGATTTAGGTCGGTTCAGAATTACAGAAAATCCGTCTGATAAAAATAAATTCAAAGTGCCTTCCTTGCGGAATGTAGAGATGACAGCGCCCTACATGCACGATGGCCGTTACTTGAATTTATCGATGGCGGTATCACATTACAGTGATTTGGTGGAAGATACAGGTACGCTGGATGAAGTATTGAAGAGTAAAGACCAACTCGGTATTCCCATGACCTCCACCGAAAAACAACAAATCACTGCTTTTTTGAAAACACTTACAGACACGGAGTTTCTACAAAATCCTCGATTCTCCGAGTTTTATAAACCGTAAAATCATGAAAAAAATAGTCATTCTATTTCTTTTTTTAGCTGTTCATCCTTCTTTTGTTTTTGCTTGTGATGTATGCGGATGTGGAAATGGCGGTGCTTTTTTTGGGCTTCTCCCGCAGTCACACCTACGCTTTGCGGGCATACGATACAAGCAAAAAAGTTTCTCTTCGCACTTGAATAGTCCTTTTTTTAGGGCGGAGGAATCTTTTCAAACGGCTGAAATTTGGTCGCGCTGGTATCCATTTCCCAAAGTGCAGGTCATGGCGTTTGTCCCTTTCCATGCAAATACCCAAACGGTGCTACGTGATCAATCCAAGGCAAGGCTACAAGGATTGGGCGATGTCTCCGCTGTGGTACATTATGCCTTCGTGAACACCATGTACGATACAACCGCACATACAGTAGATCATATTTTGCTTGTGGGTGGAGGCGTGAAGGCACCAACAGGGAAATACCGTTTTGCGCCGGGTGCGTCAGAAGTTGCGAATGCGAATTTTCAGTTAGGAACAGGTAGTACAGATTTCCTCATTCAGTCCATCTATACTGTCCGAAAGGGAGCTTGGGGACTAAATACGGATGTGACCTACAAGGTAAATACGACGAATCCAGCTGATTACCGCTTCGCAAATAGGTTAAATGGAACGATTTCCGTATTTTCACAGCAGTATATAGGAGATGTTTCTGTATTACCCAATGTAGGAGTTTATGCTGAAAACGCCCGCCAAGACTTATATCATGGAGAAAGAAACCCGTTTACGGGTGGTTTTTTAGCTATGGCAACAGCGGGAACCGAGGTGTATTTCAAGAAAATGTCTCTTGGTATAACCTACCAATCTCCGTTGTATCAACATCTATCAGGCGGAGATTTACGACTCAACCATAGTCTCTATACACATCTAACGTGGATGTTTTAGGCAAATGAATTAAGGAATATGAATAGAAAAAAAGTACTTCAGCTCTTAGGAATTGGTTTTCTTGGTGCGCCCATTCCCACTTTTGCCAGTGATAAATTAGCAAAACAGATTTCTTTTCAAGCAGATTTTCTACCCGCTTGGAAGCGCTCCGAAGAATATACAATTGCCTTATTTGAACAGATGCCAGAGGATAAACTAGACTTTCGATATACGCCAGAATCATTCACCTTTCGGACACAGTTTGTGCATTGCATTACATTTACAGCGATGCAAATCTGTGCGCGGTTGTCTATAAAAAATCCGTATATGCACGGTATTGCTTGGGATAAATTATCTCGTGCTGAATTGGCATCAGAAATTCGTGGATTTTATGCGTGGGTAGCGCGTGTACTTGGAAGTACGTCTCCAAATAAATTAAAAGAACTGACAGATTTTTCAGGTGATTCTATTTCCGTGGCACGCCTTTTTTATGCCATGGAAAATCATATTATTCATCACCGAGGTCAAGCACTTTGTTATTTACGCCTTAATGGCATAACACCTGTTGGATATGTTGGTTGGTAATTAAATTTTGTATGCACGTACTCATTTGTCCAGATAAATTCAAAGGGTCACTTTCTGCCGAACACGTTGCCGAGGCAATGGCTAAGGGGCTTCCATTAGGTACTACCCACACGATTTTACCCTTGGCTGACGGTGGAGAGGGTTCTTTGGAGGTCATTGCTTCTTCTGTATCGGGTACTTGGGTGGATGTTCGTGTACAAAATCCGTTATTTAAAACTATTTCTTCATCTTATTATTTGTCTGATAATAAGGCATTTATTGAGATGTCTCGTGCATCTGGATTGGGTCTTTTACATCCATCGGAGCGCAAAACCATCGAAACATCAACCGTCGGAACAGGGCAGTTGATTCAAGATGCACTACAACGGGGAGCCAATGAAATTTTTTTGTTTGTTGGGGGTAGCGCAACAACAGATGGCGGCATAGGAATGGCTTCTGCCTTGGGTTTTCAATTCTTGGATAAAACGGGTAAATCAATTGTTCCTATCGGTAAAAATTTACTTTCAATTGCTGAAATAATTATTCCTCAAAGCAGTGTAAATATTTCATATACAGTAGTTTGTGATGTGGAAAATCCTTTACTTGGTCGGATGGGAGCCGCCGCCGTCTATGGGCCTCAAAAAGGAGCTACGCGAGAAGATATCCAATTGTTAGAGGAAGGATTAACACACATAGCTTCTTTGGCGGTATCTGCCGGGCTTCCGTCTCGGGAAAATGTTCCCGGTGCTGGTGCTGCGGGCGGATTAGCATGGGGTGCTATGACTTTTCTACATGCGCAGCTTAAGTCAGGCACGGATTTTATTTTTGAGCGATTGAATTTCAATCATTTCGTTCAAAAAGCAGACATAATTCTTACAGGAGAAGGAAAAATGGATACCCAAACATTACACGGAAAACTGATTCATGGTGTCGCCTCGGTGGCATCATCGTACCAAAAACCCGTATGGGTTGTTTGTGGGAAAAATGAACTCAGTACTCCACAGTATCAATCCATTGGTATTGAAAAAGTAGCGCAGTTGCTTTCTCCAGGTACCTCCTTTGAAGAAGCTGTCGCACACGCAGAAACCTTGATAGCTCTCCGAACCCAACAGCTTTTCTATATTGAATAAAATGAGTTATAAATAATTGATAGTCATTTATTTATAACTAATTTTATATTATATTTTAAAAGTTTTATATTCCATATTTAGTCCATAATGTAGGAATGGGTAATTCAATATGAATGGTTTCTTGTGTGAATGGATGTACAAATGCGAGTCCACTTGCTTGTAAAAAAATGCTTCCATCGGGTGTTGTTCTCTTAAAACCATACTTAACATCACCAACAATCGGTGCGCCACTCGCTGCCATCTGTGCCCGGATTTGGTGAAACCGTCCCGTTTTCAACGTAATCTCAAACAGATGATAGCGCTCACTCGAGCGTATCAGTTCGTAGTGCAAAATAGACTTCAAGTAGGCTGGCTTTACAGTTTTAGCAACCAATGATTTACTTCCTTTTTGGAGCAACCAATGCGTCAGAGGGCTTTCTTGTTGCGGAATTTGCATCGTGATAGCATGGTAAGTTTTCTGTACTTTCCCGCGTTGAAACAAACGGGTAGCAGCAGTCATATCTTCCGCTGACTTGGCTAAAAGCACCAATCCACTAACACGTTGGTCAAGACGATGCACGGCATGGCAGGTCGGAAAAGCACCTAGCAGAGATTCTGTTTGGTCTTGGCCAGGTATCGTTGGTAATCCAGCCGGTTTATGTACAATGAGAAAATGGGCATCTTCCCAAAGGATGGGTATCGTCATGTTTTGATTAATTATTCGAACCACGAAGTACGTATTTTTTTGCTAAAAGAACTACCAAGCTCCCGTAAATTAGCCATAGGATGAAATCTACTGTTTTTTATTTTATGTTTTCGTGCTCTGCTTTTGTACTAATTGGTCAACTTATTGTAATTTGGTTCATCAACATATCAACCAAATCCTTCGTATGAAATTTATTTTACGTCTAGCTATCGGATTGATAGCTGCTTCTTTTATAGGTATTTACGCCTATTTACAGTATTTGAAACCGGATTATGACGCAGAAATTCAGTTAAAAGGACTTACGTCAGAAGTCGAAGTACTCTTTGATGAGCACGCAATTCCGCACGTGTACGCACAAAATGAAGAAGATCTTTGGTATGCGCTTGGGTATGTTCATGCGCAAGATAGACTTTTTCAAATGGAGTTACTCAGACGGCTAGGAGATGGGCGTTTGGCGGAGATTTTTGGGGAAGAAATGGTCCCTGTAGATCAATTTTTTAGAACGCTTGGCTTTCGGCAATTTGCCAAAAAAACCATTGATTCTGTATATAAGAAGAACCCCTCGGCTCCTTTCGTGAAAAATGCGGAGGCGTATATGAAGGGCGTCAATCAATTTATAAAAACAGGAAAAACACCTATCGAATTTACACTTGCAGGTATTCCAAAAACAGATTTTACATTGGAGGACAGTGAAATCATTTCTGGATATATGTCGTATAGTTTCATGGAGGCATTTCGAGGGGAAGCTATTACGGAGTATATTCACCAACAACTTGGCCCTGATTATCTGCAAGATTTGGGGGTAAATACAGCTGCGGATGAACCTAAAATTCCAGTGGATAAATTATTCTTGGCTCTATCAAAACACATTACCAAACTCGAGAAGAAAATTCCTGCACCGCCACTTTTGGGCTCCAATGGTTGGGTAATTTCAGGTAAAAAAACGAAATCAGGGAAACCTATTTTATCCAATGACACCCATATATCGTTTGCACAACCCTCTGTTTGGTACGAAGCACATTTGTCTAGCCCTGGTTTTCAGTTCTATGGTAATTTTGTGGCAGGAGTCCCTTTTGCATATCTAGGTCATAATGACCACGGTGGCTGGGGTTTAACGATGTTTTTAAATGATGAAATGGATTTTTATCGGGAAAAAGTAAACCCAAAAAATAAAAATCAAGTCTGGTTTCAGGATAAATGGGAAGATTTGAAGGTGCGCGAAGAACTAATTCAAGTAAAAGGTAAAGCGGCTGTACCCTTGGTTATTCGTGAGTCCAGACATGGTGTTTTAATCAGTGATGTCATGAAAACAAAAGAACTGACTTCTCCATTTGTCAACCAAACTGCACCCATTTCTTTGTTTTGGACGTATTTCAAGTTTCCTTCTCGTAATCTAGAGGCATGTTACGGAATGGCGCACTCTAAAAATGCCCAAGAAGTTGAAAAATACGTCCAAATGATTCATTCCCCTGGCTTGAATGTCATGTGGGGAGATACAGAAGGAAATATTGCTTGGTGGGCGACGGCAAAATTAATCAAAAGGCCGCAGCATGTCCAATCTAAGCTGGTCTTGGACGGTAGCTCTGGAAAAGATGAACCGCTTGGCTGGCATGATTTTGCTGAAAATCCACAAAGTATGAATCCTGAAAACGGGGTTTTGTACTCCGCAAATAACCAACCTGCGGCAAGAAATGGGCTTTTTTATCCCGGCTATTACGTTCCTGTTGACCGCGCGACACGCATACAAGAATTATTATTTACAGCAAAATCAGACTGGACACCCGACCAAGTGCGTGAGGTCATTAACGATGTCACAAATCCCGTTTTTGTACGTATGTTGGCTGCACTTATTCCGGCCTTTGAACCAGAAGTTACATCTGAAAACGAGAAAAAAGGAATTGCCTTGTTGAAGAATTGGAAAGGGCAACATACCCTAGAAAGTATCGAACCTGCACTTTTTTACCGATTCATGTACCGAATAGACGAGTTGCTTCTGAAAGATGAAATGGGCGATTCTTTCTTTGACTTACTACGCTGGAATATGTTCTTAGAACACGGACGGGTTGGGTTATACCTAAACGACTCCTCAAAATGGTGGGATAATGTGCAAACACCTGCCAAAGAAACACGAAAACAAATCCTGACGGAAGCATTTAAACGAGCCGTGCAAGATCTTGAAAAAGACGGAGGAATAGATGCGGAAGCAAGAAAATGGAAATACAACCACACCCTTACCCATCCACACCCGATGGGCGTTCTACCTGTTATCGGGCGCTACTTCAATGTTGGACCTCTCCCTGCACCCGGTGGAAAAAGTACCATCAATAACCTTGACTTTCGCGTGGATTCTACGGGTAAATACGACGTTACCTACGGGCCTGCTTTGCGTAGAATCATTGATTTTGGTAATCCAGAAAACGCCACGAGTATAAATCCAACTGGACAATCGGGTTATTTTATGAGTAAATATTACAAAGACCAAGCAGAAATGTATGCGCAGTCCAAAGCACGAAAAGAACGAATGAACCGAAAGGATATTCAGTCTGTTCAAATGGGTTGCATGCGACTAAAGCCTTAAAAAAGAAAGGGTTTTTTGTTCTGAATTGAACAAAAAACCCTTTTACCAAAATCAAAGCTACTTATTTTTTCTCTGCTAATTCTTTTACTTTTTCGTAAATCATTACTTGGTTGGAAGCAATCTTTGAGAAACCGCGTACATCATCGCCTGACCAAGCATTATTCATCTCTCCATAACTACCAAAAACAGGTGACATCAAGTCGTAATCCGATTGGATTCCTAAAACTTGGAAACGATACGGTGCCAATAACACCCGAACTGTTCCGGTTACGTGTCCTTGCGTACTTTCCATAAATTGCTCAATATCACGCAAAACGGGCTCATTGAACTGTCCTTCGTGTAACAACATGCCGTAATATTCTGCCAAATTTTGTTTCCAATATTGTTGCCATTTGGTCAATACGTGTTTTTCGAGTAAATGGTGTGCTTTGATGATAATCAACGGAGCCGCCGCCTCAAATCCAACACGGCCCTTGATACCAATAATCGTATCGCCAACGTGTGTATCTCGCCCAATTCCATAGACAATTGCTAAATCGTGCAAGCGACGAATGGCATCCACAGGATTACGGAATCTTTTTCCGTTTACTCCTTTGAGCTCTCCTTTTACAAATTGAAGGGATATTTCTTTCTCTTTTTTACGTTGAACTTGGGTAGGATAGGCGGACTCCGGTAGAGAATCCCATGAGTTTAATGTTTCTTTTCCACCTACCGATGTACCCCACAATCCTTGGTTGATACTGTACGTGGATTTATGCCACTCCCGAACCACTCCTTTGGACTTTAAAAAGTCAATTTCTGCCTCACGTGATAATTTTAAATCACGAATTGGCGTGATGATTTCTGCTTCTGGAACAATAATCCGGAAGGCAATATCGAAACGAACTTGGTCATTGCCCGCTCCCGTACTTCCGTGGGCTATAGCATTTGCCCCGATACTTTTGGCGTATTCAGCTACTGCAACTGCTTGGAAAATACGCTCAGCACTCACAGATAACGGATATGTATTATTTTTCAAGATGTTTCCATAAATCAAAAAACGAATACATTCTTTGTAGTATTTATCAGCTACACGTGCAGTATAATGCGTCTTAACTCCTAGTTCATACGCTTTTTTCTCAATATCAGCGATTTCTTCATCTGTAAATCCACCTGTGTCAACCAAAACAGAATAGACTTCCATGCCTTTTTCTTCGGTCAGGTATTTGACACAAAAGGAGGTATCCAAACCCCCACTGTACGCTAAAACGACTTTCTTCATATTGTTAAAAAAGAGGATTCCTAGAACATTCTAGGGATTAAAAATAGAAATCTATAACCAAACAAAATTACATGCTTTCCATGAAAAAGCTTTTTTATTCCTATAAAATTTTACCTAGGAACAGTAAAATACATGACGCCTGCAATACACCCAAACACGATATTGGGCAACCAAACGGCCAACAAAGCCGGCATATTTCCGGCTTCTGCAATGCCTTTCGACATGATGTAAAAAAGGATATAAACAAAGGCCAAAACAAACCCAATGGCTATTTGAACACCCACGCCGCCCCGCGTTTTTCTTGCGGCTACAATTAAACCCATGATGGATAAAATAACAACAGCAAACGGGGTAGCAAACCGCTGGTAATACTCAATTTGATACGGGGCAATCCCCTCAGAACCACGCAGTTTTATCAAACGAATTTGTTTTTGTAATTCCGGGATGGTAAATGTTTCATGCCGTGCGCGGCTGTTTTCAAAGTCATCCGGTGTAAGCGTCAAAGTAGTATCAATCGAGTTTTGTCCGAACGTTAATTTATCTTTAGATATACCCAATACCCGGATTCGGTAGTCATGTAATTGCCAACGACTTGTGCTGTCGTTCCAAGTAATGCGCCGTGCCGATAGCTTTTCTTTTAATTTTCCGTCTTCAATCTTCTCTAAGGTAAAGTCATATCCTGTTTTCGACTCATTATTATAGCTCGACATATACGCATAGACGTTTGGAGCAACGGCTGTATGAAAGTTACGGTCTGAGAAATAAAATTTTTCGTGGACGTAGGCATTCTCAAAATTAAGTCGAATTTTATTGGCTTTGGGCAATACCCAACCTACCATCACGAAAGAAAGTAAAGCGACAAGGAGCGAACCAATGACATAAGGCCGCATAATCCGAGTAAAACTGATGCCACTGCTGAGCATCGCGATGATTTCTGTGTGTGAAGCAAGTTTTGCCGTAAAAAAAACCGTCGATATGAATATCATCAAAGGACTGATGTAGTTTGCCCAATAAGGGGCTAGATTGAGGTAGTATTGAAGTAAAATCGCCCGCATGGGTGCTTGGCGTTGGATGAAATTATCGTTTTTTTCAACAAAATCAATCACCATAATGACCAATACAATGATGAAAACCGCAAATATGTAGGTTGTCAAAAAGCGTTTTAGCAGGAATTTATCGAGAATTTTCATTGCAATCATTTGAGTAAAACTCAACAAAGGTAAAACATTCACTCCATTCTGTACGAAGTATTTGCGTAGTTGTGTAGCAAGAAAACGTGTTTTTTGTATCTTAACAATTCAAATTAATCACCTAACAAACGATGAAACACATTTTTACGCTTCTTTTTCTGACGTGGCTATACAGCTCCGTACAAGCGCAATCTGCTGTACAAGTCACGATTTCTAAGCAAAAACATACCCAAACTTTCGATGGTAGGTTGCTCTTATTGATTTCTAAAAATGATAAATCAGAACCCCGTTTCCAGATTCAAGATGGACAAACAACCCAACAAGTCTTTGGAATGGACGTTGAAAACTGGGAAACTGGCAAAGCCCAAACGTTGGTCGCTTCCAAAATGAATGGGTATCCTGTTGAGACTTGGTCTTCACTTCCTGCTGGCGAATATACCGTGCAAGTACTGTTACACAAATACGAGACTTTTCGGCGGAAAGATGGATTTGTCGTTAAAATGCCAATGGACAGAGGCGAAGGGCAACAATGGAATCTAGCCCCCGGAAATTTGTACAGTAAGCCGATGAAATTGAAGATAAATCCGACATTAAAATCAACAATTTCAATTGAATTGACTGAAGAAATTCCGCCAATTCCAGCTCCTGAAGACACCAAATACATCAAACATATCCGTATCCAAAGTAAATTATTGACCGAATTTTGGGGACGTCCCATGTATTTAGGTGCGCACGTTTTATTGCCCGAAGGTTTTGATGAAAACCCCCAAGTAAAATATCCTCTAGCTATTTTTCACGGCCATTTTCCTGCTGATTTTGATGGATTCCGTACCATTCCACCCGATACAAATCTCCCAAATGACTATAACCCGCGTTTCAAAATTTCTGGATACAATCGCATTGTTCAGCAAGAAGCCTACGATTTCTATAAAATGTGGACGGGTCCTGATTTTCCACGGGTTTTAGCGATTGAAATTCAACATCCTTGTCCATTTTACGACGATTCTTATGCCGTTAATTCTGAAAACATCGGGCCGTATGGCGATGCGATAACGTATGAACTGATACCGTATATCGAGAAACAATTTCGGGGTATCGGCGAAGGTTGGGCACGTTTTACGTATGGTGGCTCTACTGGCGGTTGGGAAGCGTTGGCAGTTCAGGTGAAATACCCAACAGAATACAACGGATGCTTTGCGGCGTGTCCTGACCCCATTGATTTTCGGGCTTTTACAACCGTGAATATTTACGAGGACAAGAATGCGTATTATTATGATGGAGATTTTAAGAAATTAGCACGTCCAGGGCACCGCGATTATCTCGGACAAATATCGGCAACTGTCGAGCAAATGAATAAAAAAGAACTGGCATTAGGCACAAAAACGCGCTCCGGACAGCAATTTGATATTTGGGAAGCTGTCTATTCGCCTGTTGGGAAAGACGGATATCCACAACCTATTTGGGATAAAAAAACAGGAGTTATAGACCCGAAAGTCGCCGCTTACTGGAAAGAAAACTACGATTTAGCCTATATTTTGAAACGCGATTGGGCTAAAAATGGCGAAAATTGGAAAGGTAGAATCCATATTTATTGTGGAGATATGGATAATTTCTACTTGAATAATGCGGTATATCTCGCTGAAGAAATGCTTGAAGGGCTTGCGAATCCACCGTATGATGGTGTCGTGGATTACGGAGACCGCGCCGAACACTGTTGGAATGGCGATCATACGCAGCCCAATTACATCAGCCGACTTCGTTACCACCGAATGTTTATTCCAAAATGGGCTGAACTCGTCAAGAAAACAGCTCCAGCCGGTGTTGACTTAACGTCTTGGCGCTATTAATTTATTCGTTTAAGTAATTCATTGAGGGAGTTGGAGGTAAGAAATGCCTTCAACTTCTTTTTTATATTAGACGATACACTTTCAAGAATGAGGCAGTAGATTTGGGACTTTGCTAAAACGGATAGTTCGTTGATTTATATACATACATTTGCTATGTAATTGAAAGTTGTACGAATTTAAGAAATAGGCTATTGAGTAAAAGTAAGATTTGATTTTGGGTGGAAATACATGCAATTCCCACCCAAAAAGAGGAATTAGCCTGCAAAATGCTGGCTTACTTTGTTCCAATTGACAACATTCCAGAATGCTTTGGCGTAATCTGCGCGTTTGTTTTGGTACTTTAAGTAATATGCGTGTTCCCAAACATCTAGTCCTAAAATGGGTGTTCCTCTATCAGGCACAACATCCATCAAAGGATTATCTTGATTTGGAGTAGATGTAATTTTAAGTTTTCCGTTTTGGAGAATCAACCAAGCCCAACCAGAACCAAAACGCCCAGCAGCTGCGGCATTAAAAGCCGTTTGCATGGCTTCCATTGACCCAAAATCACGTACAATGGCGGCTTCTAAAGCAGCAGATGGCTTTGAAGGAGTTGGACTTAAAATTTCCCAGAAAAAGGAGTGATTCCAATGCCCGCCACCGTTGTTCCGAACAGCCATAGAATGCTTGCTAACTTCTTGAAGAATAGCGGGTAGTGTCATTTTTTCAAGTGCCGTACCAACTACGGCTGCGTTGAGGTTGTTGACATACCCCTGATGGTGTCTTCCATGATGGATTTCCATCGTCATTTTATCGAAATGGGGCTCTAGTGCCTCAAAACCAAAAGGCAAAGCAGGCAAAGAGAAAGGGCCAGCCACCTGTGCAACGCGCGCCGCCCAAGTAGTTCCAGCTACAGCTAAACCGCCAAAAAATGTCGTTAAAAATGCTTTTCTATTCATTTTTTTAGATTTTATGATGAAATACAGATAGGATGTAATGTATCAAATTTACTTAAATCGAACCGGATAACCTTAGCTTTTTACCTTAAATTCAGAAGTAGTATGGAAAACAATATCTGGATTATTCTCTTGATTCATGCGTAAAATCCAGTCCGTTTCTGCCATAAATACAGGATTTTCATCTTTATCAAAAGCAATGTAATTACTTTTCAATCGAATAAATTCAGCTAATTTTTCTGGATTTTCAGCGGTAATCCAGCACGCTTTTGAGTAAGGTTTGGACTCAAAACGGCAGCTTGCGCCATACTCATTTTTAAGTCTGTGTTGAATCACCTCAAATTGTAGTTCACCAACTGTCCCAATGATTTTCCTATTCCCTGGCTGCATGGTGAACAATTGGGCAACGCCTTCTTCGGATAATTGAAGAACACCTTTTTCTAATTGCTTGGTTTTCATAGGATCTGTATTGATGACTTCACGGAATAACTCCGGCGAGAAGCTCGGAATACCTGTAAATTGCAAGGCTTCTCCTTCTGTCAAGGTATCGCCAATTTTGAAAGTTCCGGTATCATACAACCCGACAACATCTCCTGGATAGCCCTCTTCCACCACATTTTTGCTGTCTGCCATGAACATATAAGGGTTGGAGAAACGCAAATCTTTGCCCAAACGCACATGTTTGTAGAATTTACCTCGTTCAAAAGTACCCGAGCAAATCCGTAAAAAAGCAATTCTATCGCGGTGGCGTGGGTCAATATTGGCATGAATTTTAAATACAAACCCTGTAAATTTAGACTCTTCAGGATCTACAATTCGTTTGTCCGTTTCACGGGAAATAGGATGCGGAGAGATATGACAAAACGTATTTAATAACTCCATCACTCCAAAATTACTGACGGCACTGCCAAAGAAAACAGGGGCAAGATGACCATTGAGGTAATCTTCGTGGTTTAGGTCATCATAAATTCCCTCAATCATTTCGACATCCTCCCGTAATTGATTGGCATCTTTTGTCCCTACCTTTTCGTCCAAAACAGCTGAATCTAGCGGAATTTCATAAATATCTTCTTCTAATTTTGTCTTATTGACAGCAAAGAAATTCATCTTTTTTTCCAGTAGATGATACACCCCTTTGAAAGTCGAACCACCGTTGACAGGCCACGTGATTGGACGTACCCGGATAGACAATTTATTTTCTAGTTCATCCAATAAATCAAAAGGATTTTGCCCTTCTCTATCCATTTTATTGACGAAAATTATCACGGGAGTTTTCCGCATTCGGCAAACTTCCATAAGCTTTTCTGTTTGTTCTTCGACCCCTTTGACACAGTCAATCACCAAAATAACACTATCTACAGCTGTCAAGGTTCTGTAGGTATCTTCAGCAAAGTCTTTGTGACCAGGCGTATCTAAAATATTGATTTTGAGATTATTGTACTCAAACGTCATGACAGAAGTAGCAACAGATATACCTCTTTGTTTTTCAATTTCCATGAAATCGGAGGTTGTTGCTTTCTTGATTTTATTGTTTTTAACCGCGCCGGCAGTTTGGATGGCGCCTCCAAAAAGGAGTAATTTTTCTGTCAAGGTCGTTTTTCCGGCATCGGGGTGAGCGATGATGGCGAAGGTTCTTCTGCGTGCGAGTTCTTTTTCGAAATTCATAGGATTCATTCTTTCAGCCTTCTTTGTTTATCTGGATTCAAAAAGCAATTTTGAGATAAAAAGGAAAGACCAAACGTCTATTTAATCAGATAGTCATTTAAAATACAAGGTAAATGCTTGAAAATAATGTACTACTTCTTTGTTCTGTCGAAGTAGTATATGCGTACTTGTAAAAAGGTGAGTTTCGTTCCAATTAATGCTACGTTGGAACGGAACATTTCACTACTTAAATACGGTTATTTTGATTTCAATGCATTTAATCTTTTAAAATGCAAAGTTACGCATACCTTTGCAAACTTTTTAACTGTTGATAAAAAGATGCAATTAGAACAAAAATACGAAGCAATCATTGACCAAATTCTAACGTCTCATTACGGCGTTTTGGATGATTTTCTATCCAGCTCAATTTTAGATGGGCTTCGCGCTTCTTTTTCCGAACGCAAAGAAGCCGATGCGTTTCGAAAAGCTGGAATTAGCAAAAACCAAGCAGTGGTGGAGAAAATTCGTGGAGATGAAATTTTTTGGCTGAACGAAGAAAATGCAACCGAAGCCGAGAATCATTTTCTTACTGCCGTCCGAGACTTTTCAAATTACTTGAATCGTACATGTTATTTAGGGATTACTAATCATGAATTTCACTACGCAAGTTATCCTGTTGGTACTTTTTACAAAAGACACCTCGACCGTTTCCAGTCGGATAGCAGTCGTAAATTATCTCTAATTTGTTATCTAAACGAGGATTGGAAAACCGAAGACGGAGGGCAACTTCGTTTGTATTTAGCTGATAATGAACTAGATATTTTACCAATTGGTGGACGGATTGTCGTTTTTGAAAGTGATAAAATCGAACACGAAGTCCTTCCTGCCACTAGAGAACGGCGAAGTGTTACTGGTTGGTTACGAGGGAATGAACGATGACTTTTCTGTTTCTCTACACTTTTGGAAAAATAGTCGATGAATTTGGCTAAGAACAGAGCGAACTTGGTTGAAAGTGGAAGAATTGAAGTAACTTACTTTTTTATTCAACCTTACCTAACATATCCAGTATGTTTTCAAATAGAAGAGATTTTCTCAAAAAAGTAGGCGGAATAGCGCTTGCGGGTAGTGTAATTCCAGATGTTTGGGCGGCAAATTTAGTAGGGAAACCGCGTATTTCGAAAATCGGAGTCCAGCTTTATACCGCAATGGGAGCAATGGAACAAGATACAGAAGGTACCTTGCGTGCGATTGCTCAAATTGGTTACAAAGAATTGGAGACAGCCGGTAGCCGCAAAGGAGGTTATTATGGGAAGTCCGCGAAAGAGTTTGCTGCTTTCGCGAAAGAGCTTGGTATGTCTTGGAAATCACATCACATTACAGCAGCGCCCCGCACGTCTTCTAGTTCAACAAATACGGCGGGAAGACCTGCCATGAAGACGCTTCGTGATAATTACCAAGAGGTGGTGGACGATATGGCAGCAGCGGGTGTACCGTTTTTGGTGTGTTCGAGTGCGCCAATCAAGACATTGGACGAAGTAAAACAATCCATGGAGATTTTCCAAAAAACAGGAGAGGCGTGCCAGAAAGCAGGAATTACCTTTGCTTTCCATAACCACAGTGCTGAGTTTGAGTTGGTGGAGAGCGTAAAACCGTATGATTTATTTACGAAAGAGCTATCAAGTGACATTTTAAAGTTCGAGCTAGACGTAGCTTGGGCGATGAGAGCAGGTGTTGATCCTTTGACATTATTTAAGTCACATCCGGGTCGTTTCCCTTTGTTGCATATCAAAGATGTAGAAAAAGAAACGTTTAAGCCTGTAGAAATTGGCAAAGGATTTGTCGATTATCGTCCAGTTCTAGCAGCCATTCGAATGGCGGGAACCAAGCATATTTTTGTGGAGCAAGATGCAGCTCCGAAACCACTTGAAAATCTCACAACGAGCTTTACCGCTTTGCAGAAATTAATATAAAATTCTAGAAAGGTAGTTCTCTGAGAGCTACCTTTTTATTTTCTAAATCAACCTGCTTTTTATACCAAGACTATTTGATTATATTTGTTTGACATACGTGTTTGTCAATAAAGTATTTACACTTCTCATTTAACCCTTATTACCTTGCAATTTACAGAACTAAGCCTGCACCCTACGACGATAGAAGGCATTGACGCCATGAATTATGTGCAGACAACGCCCATTCAAGAACAAGCCATTCCACTGATTTTAGAAGGATATGATTTGATTGCTTCCGCACAGACAGGAACTGGCAAAACAGCCGCTTTTTTGATTCCTCTTCTCGATAAAATTGTGCGCGCGCGCCTAGATCACACGCTGGCACTTATCTTGGTTCCAACGCGTGAACTCGCCAAACAAATTGACGAGCAAATCGAAGGATTTAGTTATTTCATGGGAGCTACTTCCCTCGCTATTTATGGAGGTGGAAAAGGAGAAAATTGGGATCAACAAAGACGTGCACTCGTGGACGGTGCCGATATTATCATAGCGACACCAGGCCGACTGATGGCACATATGAAATCCGGAAAGGTGGATTTTTCAACGATCAAATGTTTGGTTCTCGATGAAGCCGATAAAATGCTCGA